>CAZYUF010000001.1:0-16322 GCA_964650605.1 uncultured Pseudomonadales bacterium
CTATTATAACAAAAGGCATAGCATGGAAGATATGGAAAATGACAGTTTGTTGCGAAAAATATGGCTGTGGTTTTTGGATTTTATAGAAACAATCGTCATTGCCTTAGCGATTTTCGTGGTGATGTATCGGTTTTTATTCCAACCCCATCAGGTCAGCGGCAGTTCCATGTATGACAACTTTTTTGACGGGGAATATTTACTGACCGATAAAGTCAGCTACCGCTTTCATTTGCCCACCCGGGGAGACGTGGTAGTATTTAAAGCGCCCAAAAACGAGGATTATGATTACATCAAACGGGTAATCGGTCTGCCCGGAGACAAGGTGAAGATTGAGTCAGGCAAAGTGGTTATTAATGACATGGGTTTAGATGAAAGCGGCTACTTGGTACCGGGTTTAAGCACCCGGCCCGGCTATTATGCCAAAGAGGGGTTAACGGTTGTTGTTCCGGCTGATAATTATTTTGTGATGGGAGATAACCGGAATAATTCCAGCGATTCCCGGGATTGGGGGCCGGTACCCATAGCCAATATTGTCGGTAAAGCCTGGGTCAGGTACTGGCCGCTGAATCAAATCGGCGTGGTTGACAAATATCCTAAAGATTAGAGTTTACAGACAGCCTTGACTAAACGCTCTAAAATTTGGTCGGTGGATTCGGGAGTGCCTTGGAGAACTAATAATAATCTTGTTTCACGCTGAGTCCGGATTAATTTTACCTGTGCATTTTTACCCAGAGATTCAGTCATTTTCTGAGCCATCTCGTCGCCGGCCTGGCTGACAAGGTGGGCCGGCCGGGTGGATTGGGCGGTTACTTTTTGGCCGGTTTTGGCTTTCATCCGCCGGGATAAATCTTCCGCCCGCCGAACTGAGCCGGATTCTTTTAAGATGATTTTATAGGCGTCGATCATGGCGGCTTTGTCTTCGATCGAGGCTAAAGCCCGGGCGTGGCCTTCAGTAATCAAACCGGAAATCAAACCGTCAGTTAAAGCATCCGGCAGGGTTAACAGTTTCAGGGTGTTGGAGATATAGGCCGGACTTTTGCCAATCCGCCGGGCAATCTCGGCGTTCGATAAATCAAACTCTTCCAGCAAGCGTTCAAAAGCTTTGGCCCGTTCAATCGCGTTAAGGTCGGTTCTTTGGACATTTTCTACCAAAGCCATTTCCAGCATACCCTGAGGAGAAGTTTCTTTAATAATGCAGGGAACGTGAGTCAAACCGGCTAGTTTAGCCGCCCGCCAGCGCCGCTCACCGGCGATCATTTGATAACCGGCCGGAGTATGGGCGACGATCAAAGGCTCAATGATGCCGTGTTCGCGGATGGAATCAACTAAATCCATTAAAGAATCCGGAGTGATCATGCCGCGGGGCTGTAAGGGATTAGCTTGAAGCTGGCTGATTTCCAACTGATGGACGTTATCTTTGTCAGACATAAGTTAGGCTTTAATAGTAACTAATTTTCTCCCTTGTTTTTTAAGAAAAGTGACCACTCCGTCACAGAGGGCAAAAAGAGTAAAGTCGCGGCCCATGCCCACATTGGCACCGGCATGGAACTTAGTCCCCTTTTGCCGGACAATTATCATTCCTGTTTTAGCTTTCTGGCCGCCGGATAATTTAACGCCCCGGCGTTTACCGGCGCGGGGAGGATGTTGCCTGGTGGAACCGGAGGCTTTTTTCTTGGACATAATTAAATCTTATAATTTTTTTTCACGAGATGCAAGACCAATTTTCACAATTTTAACCCGGGTGATTTGTTGCCGATGGCCTTTGACTTTGCGATATCTGGACTTAGCTTTATAGACGGCGACGCGGATCTTTTTGTCTTTTGCCTGCGCGACAATCTCGCCGGTGACGACAGCGTTCTTAACTATTGGCCGGCCTAAATAAACTTTCTTCTCATCAACCAGCAGTAAAACTTCTTTAAAAGTAATCTTCTCTTTTTGTTTGCCGGGTAATTTTTCTAACTTAAGAGTTTCGCCTTCAGCCACCTGGTATTGTTTTCCGCCGGTTTTAATAATCGCGTAAGTCATGAGAGTATTATAGCTGATTTTGAACGGGTATGCTGGCTTAAATTGTACGCTAAACCTAAAGCGATGGCCGTAGCTAATAAGGAACTGCCGCCGGAAGAAACTAAAGGCAGGGTGATACCGGTAATCGGCAAAAGACCGATGTTCATGCCGACGTTAACAATAACTTGGAAAAAAATCAGCGTAAAAACACCGGTGCCTAAAAGCCGGCCGAATTGATCCGGGGCTTTAAGGCTAATCAGTAATAACCGTTTAAGAAGAAAAAAGAAGGCTAAAAGCAAGCTGATTGAACCTAAAAACCCCAGTGACTCAGCCAAAGAAGCAAAGATAAAATCAGTGTGTCGCTCGGGTAAAAAATTAAGCTGAGATTGAGAACCATAACCTAAGCCCTTTCCCAGCAGTCCGCCGGAGCCAACGGCAATGATTGATTGAATTGAATGATAGCCGCTGGTTTTCGGGTCAGCGTAAGGATTTATGAAGCTAATAATCCGCTGCTGCTGATAAGGTTGAAGCTGATGCCAAGATAAAGGCAAGGCGAGTAAAATTAAAAAAGCCATAATGATAAGGCTAGATGTTGAAAGTTTGGCAATAATTAAGATTCCTAACCAAATAGCGATAATCACTAAAGTACTGCCTAAGTCCGGTTGTTTAAAAATCAGTAATGCCGGCAAAATTAAGAGTAAACAATAGCGGAATAAGTTTGTTTTTAAAGAGAGGAAATGGCTGAAGATAATGATTAAAAATGGCTTAATAATTTCTGACGGCTGTAAAGTGAGCGAACCAAGCTGCAGCCAGCGGACAGTTCCCCGGGTAAATGTGCCGAATAAAAACGGTAAAATCAGTAATAATATTGAGGAAACCCCATAAATCCAAACTAAATAGTGATGGGAAGTATAAGGAAATGAGGCAAAAATTAAAAAAGCAATTAAGCCTAATAAGGCAAAAATTAACTGATTAAATCCCAAAGGGACAGAAATTGAAAAAATGGCGGCTAAGCCGAGAATCAAGATAATAATGGCCGGCAGGAGCAATTGCCAATCAATAAAGATGCGTTTCATTAATTAATTATAACCTGATTACTTTAAGCTGCGGGCCTTTGATTATTTTTTTGACATAAGTTTTTTGTTTGATTTCGGCAGCAAATTCTTTGGGCCAAGCCGGCAGCTCCAGATTAATCAGTTCGGTCAAATCGGTCTTGGCCTGTTTTCTGGCCTCCTGAATGGTGCGGATTAAGTCGCGGGCTAAACCTTCGGCTTTAAGCGCCGAAGTTAATTTTGTGTCTAAAATAATTTCCTCTTTAATATTTTCGTTAAATTTAATTTTTTTGATGTTGGTTTCGGCAAGAATCAAATCTACCAGCTGGGAATTAAGTTGCCCGGCTTTAATCGTGACCAAGGCTAAGGGCTGGCGGACTTTTAGATTTAAGGTTTTTCGTTGTGAATGGATTTTTTCCACTAATTCCCGGGCTCTAACCATGTCCTTTTCTAAACTTTGATTAATTAAATCAGGGTCGGCTTTAGGCCAAGCGGATAAATGAACAGACGGTTGAGAAGTTAACTGACAGAAAAGATAATCAGATAAATAAGGAATAAACGGGGCCAATAATTGAGACAAGATGACTAAGCAGTGATGCATGGCCGGCAATGATTCTTGGCGGTTGCGGGAGCGGCGGATATACCAGGTGGAAAAGTCGCTGACAAATTTTTCCAAAGCCTCGGCGGCCGGAGCAGAATAATACCGGTCTAAAGACCGGGTGACAATGCCAATGGTGTGCTGGAGACGGGATAAAATCCATTTGTCTAAAATATTCGGCGTGGTTTTTTTCTGCCAATTTTCAGTGTTGGCATTAGTGGTAAAGAAGCGGTAAGAGTTCCAGAGCATGAGGAAAAACCGGCGCTTGATTTCATTGGCGGCGGTGTAGCCGAAAGGCAGGACCGCGGTCGGCAGGACTTTGGCATACATCCAGCGCATCACATCCACTCCGATTTTTTTCGCTCCTTCATTAAACTCAAGGGCATTGCCCCAGGATTTATGCATCGGCCGGCCATCTTCGCCGACTACGGATTCATAACCTAACACTGTTTGGAAAGGATTAGTTTCTTTCAAAACCGTGGACATCACCAGCATGGCATAAAACCAGTTTTTAAACTGACCGGGGAAAGCTTCGGTAATAAAATCAGCCGGAAACCAAGCTTCAGGCAAGGTAGAAAAGGGGACAATGCCGGCATCCAGCCAGGGATTCCCGACCGGTTCAATCCGGCTCAACACCGCGTGGCACTGAGAACAGGAAATTTTCACTTCATCAATCCAAGGCTTGTGGGGCGTATGCCCGATAAATTTATCCCAACCCTGCACGGCTCTTTGCTTTAACTCTTCTTTTGAGCCGATCACTTCAAAATGATGGCATTTTTTACATTCATAAATTGGCAAGGCTAAACCCCAATAGCGGTTTTTTTTGGAAATCAGCCAGTCGTGCATGTTGTTCAGCCAGTCCAACTCCCGCTCTAAGCAGAATTCCGGAATCCAGTGAATTTTCTTAGCCACGTTAATTATTTGCGGCCGCAGTTTTTCCATGCTGATGTAATATTCGTCAGTCACCTTCCAAACTAATTCAGTTTTACAGCGCCAGCAGGCCGGATAGCGGTGGGAATAATGATGAAGCTTATAAATCCATTGTTCCCCCTGGCTCTTTAAATAATTAAAGATCAGTTCCGGATGCTTTTTAGCATTTTTTCCGGACAGTTCGCCAAAATCAGCCAGATAGTCGGCATTGTCCTGGATCACCGGAATCAGCGGCAAACCCAACTTTTTACCTAACTGATAGTCTTCGCTACCGGCAGAAACGGCCGTGTGGACTAAACCCGTACCTTCAACAGCAGTGATCGGCATAATTAAGGGGTCAGTGGCAATAACGGTGTGAAATTTAGGGTGAGTGATAACTTTTAAAACCGCCGGCAGGCTGTCAAACGGACCGGAATATTTTAAACCCACTAAAGCTTTACCTTTAACAGTCTTAATGACTTTATCGAGATCATCCCCTAAAACAGTTTTTGCTAACTCTTTTAACAGCCAATACTGTTGACCAGACTGGGTTTGGGCTAAACTATAATCAAGGTCGGCAGCGACGGCCACACAAATATTAGCCGGCAAAGTCCAGGGAGTAGTGGTCCACACTAATAAGAATTGATTAGGTTTGCCTTTTACAGGCAAGGTAAAGTAAATTGCCTGATGAGTAACTTGTTTGTAGTCTTCAGTTAACATTTCGTGTTGGGAAATCGCGGTTTCACAGCGCGGGCACCAGGGGACGGAATCATGGCCTTTATACAGCCAGCCGCGCTGGTGGCAGACTTTCAAAAAATTCCAGATGGCATAGTTATTCTCGTCAGACAGGGTAAAGTAAGAATTAGCCCAATCCATCCACATGCCTAAGCGTTGGCTCTGTTGAGTTTGAATGTCAGAATACTTTTTTACCCGCTCTTTACATTTATTGACAAATTTTTCTACCCCATATTTGGCAATATCTTTCTTACTTTTAAAGCCTAATTCTTTTTCCACCTCTACTTCCACCCACAACCCCTGGCAGTCAAAACCGTTTTGATAGCGGCCGGAATAACCCTGCATGGTTTTGTATCTCTGCCATAAATCTTTGTAAGTCCGGCCGCGGGCATGATGGACGCCCATGGGGTTGTTGGCAGTAATCGGACCGTCTAAAAAGGAAAATTTCTTTTTGGACTTGGCGTTCTTTCTTAAATATTTCTTAACAATCCCCTGTTTTTCCCAATCTTTTAAAAGCTGTTCTTCCATAGCGACAAAATCCGGTACGGCTGGTTCGTCTTTAAAATAAGGTTTGGCCATATTGTTATCTTAACAAAAAAATCGCCTCGTGGCGATTATTAAATATACCTGCAAGGACAGTCCCTGCAGGCTTACTTATCTCCCCTGGCGCAGAAACGCCGGGATGTCGAACTCGTCGGATTCTTCCTCGGTTACTTCCGATAACTCCTTTTTCTCCTCGTCAGATTGGGGAGTTTTAGATTTATCGTCGGTGCGGGAAGATAAATCTTTTAAACGCTGGCGGGTTTCGTCAAAACCGGTGGCAATGACAGTAATCTTAATCTGGTCAACTAAGTTCGGGTCAATGGTCGCGCCAAAAATCACATTGGCATCGGCATCAGTCGTCTTGGCAATAATTTCCGCCGCCTGATTAACCTCGCTCATGGTTAAGTCAGTGCCGCCGATAATGTTAAAGAGCATGCCTTTGGCACCTTCAATGGAAGTTTCCAATAAAGGAGAAGCAATCGCTGACCGGGCAGCATTTTGGGCCCGGTTTTCCCCGACGCCCGAACCCATGCCCATCAAAGCCGTGCCGGCATCTCTCATTACCGTTTTTACATCAGCAAAATCAACATTGATCAAACCGGAAGTGGTAATTAAATCAGAAATCCCCTGCACCCCCTGGGATAAAACGCCGTCGGCCATTTTAAAGGCTTCAATCAGGGTTAAGTTTTTATCAATGACATCCATTAATCTTTGGTTAGGCACCACGATTAAAGTGTCAACTTTTGTCTTTAAAGCTTCAATGCCTTCTTCAGCAGTGACCATTCTTCTGGTGCCTTCAAAAAGAAAAGGCTTAGTCACTACGGCTACCGTTAAAGCGCCGGCTTCTTTGGCAATTTCGGCAATAATCGGACTGGCCCCGGTACCAGTGCCGCCGCCCATCCCGGCAGTTAAAAAGACCATATCGGCTCCGAAAAGAAATTCTCTAATTTTATCTTTAGTTTCTTCAGCGGCTTCCCGGCCGATTTTCGGATCAGCGCCCGATCCCAATCCGCCGGTCAATTTTTCTCCGATTTGAATCTTAGTTTCCGCTTGAGTGGACAGTAATGCCTGAGCGTCGGTATTAATGGAAACAAACTCCACTCCTTTGATTTGCCCGGAGGTAACCATGTTAGTAATAACATTGCCACCACCACCACCAATCCCAAGAACTTTTATCTTGGCAAACGTATTTAAATCAGGTTTGACCAGGGTCATAGTTTAATTAATTAAATCCGGGCAGAAGATTCTCTTACACTAAGATAACTTATTTTTTTAATTAAAACAAGTATTATGGTAAAAACGATTTTATTAGTTTAAAAACTTTATTAAAAGCGCCTTTAATCGGCAGTTTTTGGAAAATTTTTCCGATGTTTTTAAAAGAGGAATCAGACTTAACGCCTTTAAAATTCTTGACGCCATAGTCAATCAATCCCCAAGCCGCAGCAAAGGCCGGTGATTTAATTTCATCAATTAAACCGCTCAAACCTTTGGGGTAACCGATTCTGACCGGCAAAGATAAAGAGCGCTTACAGGAAGTAGTTAAACCAGCGGTTAAAGCGCCGCCGCCGGTAACGACGACTCCGGCCGGAGTCATCCCGCCAAAACCGGATTTTTTCAATTCCTCACCGACAAGACCAAAAATTTCGTTTAAGCGGGGGCGGATAATTCCTTCAATTAAGGTTTTTTTGGAAAGCTTACCGACATCTTCATTTAAGTTTAATTTTTTAAAGTCCAGTTCATCATTATCTTCCGCTTCATTTTTATCAATTTTTGATAAGGCCAATTTAATTTTTTCAGCGGTTTCTAAACTAACTCTTAAACCAATCGCCAGGTCATTGGTAATGTTTTTTGCCCCGACCGGCAGGACTGAAGAAAACGATAAAGCTCCTTCGACAAAGACCGCAACTGAAGTGCTCCCGCCGCCTAAATCAACTAAAACCACGCCTAATTCTTTTTCCGTCGGGGTTAAAACCGCTTCGGCGCTGGCCAGTCCGGAAAAAACCAAACTGTCAACTTCCACCCCAATTTCGGAAACACATTTATTGATATTGCGCATGGCTGTGGAAGCGCTGGTAATAATGTGCGCTTCCGCTTCCAAGCGGACGCCGCTCATACCGACCGGATCTTTAACCCCTTCCTGGGAATCAACTTTGAAATCCCTAGGAATCACATGGAGGATCTCCCGGGAAGAAGGCAGGGAGACTGCCCGGGCGGCTTCAATCACCCTGAGAACATCATTACCGGAGATTTCCCCTTCCGGTTCGGCCACGGCTACCACGCCTTTAGAATTTAAAGATTCAATGTGGGCGCCGGAAATAGAAACCAGACTGGAAGAAATGGTGTAGCCGGCCATCCTTTCGGCCGATTCCACACTTTGAGTAATCGATTCAATTGTTTCATCAATATCCACTATCTGGCTTTTTCGTAAACCTTTCGCCGGCTCAGTGGCAACGCCGATGACACTGACCTTGTCCGTCTCCACCCCCAGAGTAGCGATTAAAGTGGTAATCTTGGTCGTGCCGATGTCAATGGCGGAGATAATTTGGTTTTTAGTCATGTTTAAAATGTTAAGACAGGTTTATCAAATCTTAAGTCTATTTTTTTAGGCAGGCTCTCCCCTATTTTAAAGCCTGATAAAATGAATTGTAAAGACGCAATTTGTGGCTTGATAGATTGGCTGGGATTAATAATAGCATAAGAGCCAAGGCTGGTTTTAATTACCGCCAATGACTGATTCAGCCAAGCCAGTAAATTAAAGCTGACGTAATGCTCCCGGAGGGACAGAATCACCTGGCTGATTTGCTGGGTGGCCGGGGAAATCTTTAATTCAAAGTTAAAAGTTTCGGGAACGGCCACGAGCGGAAAAAGAGAAATCGGCTGATGGTTAGTCATAAAAATTTCCCCGGACTGATCCAATTGAAAAAACTGATTAGTCATTTCACCGGAAATAGTGGCGGAAGCAGTACTATCAAGCCCAATAAAGTCTAAATTTAAAAAAGGAACCAGCTGGGCGAGCGGCTGGCGTTTTTTGAGAGTAATTAACAGTTGATTGGGAAGTTTTTTAACCACCTCAACTTCGGCTAAATCAGCATCAAATGCGGTCACCGTGTTGACGACTGACTGTTTCTTAAGAGTAAAAATATTCCTCTGATAAAAATTTACCAAAACCGGTTCGTAGTTTAAAGGGCAGGGGTATTGATCTAATTGACAGGTAATTTTTTTTAAAGAGAATAGGGATAGCCGGCTTAAGCTTAAACTTAAAATAACCAAAACCAGGGGAGGTAAAAAAGCCAGCAAAACTTTCTTAATGTTGGTTAGTTTCATGAATTACCGACTCAATCAATTGATAAAGATTGTCAGCGGCAGAGCGGATTAAACCACGATCAAAAGCTAAAGAGGTTTGGCGCGGTAATCGTTTTAAAGCTGTGACAATTGATTGAAGCAAACGCGCGGAATTAAGTTCGGATTGCGGCAGAATAATTGCCAAACCCAAAGATTCTAAGAATTTGGCGTTGGTGATCTGTTCGTTTTTTTGAGCGGTAGTTAAAGGAATCAGCACTGCCGGAAGCTGTAAATAAGCCAGTTCGGTAATCGTATTGACACCGCTGCGGCTGATGACTAAATCAGCGCCGGCAAGAATTTTTGCTAATTCAGGAGCGCCAAACCAGCGTTTAAGAATATAGCGCGGATGGGTAAATTGCCGCTGTTTTTTAAAAGCCAGCGAGGATTGGAGTAGGCCAAATTGATGATAAACAGTAAAGTTTTTCAATAGCTGGGGTATAATTTCCGCCACGGTAGCATTAATAATTCTAGAACCCTGATGGCCGCCGGTAATATAGATAGACTTTCGTTTGTTTGGTTTTACAGCCAACAGTTCCCGGCGGATAGGGTTGCCGGTTAAAACAACTTTTTTTTGAGGAAAGTATGGCCGGCTGGAAGGCCAGGAAATTGCCACCTTATCCGCCATTAAAGCTGTTAATCTAGAAGTTAAACCAGCGCCAAAAGTTTGTTCATGAATAATTAAGGGCAGATTAAGGAATTTAGCGGCCAGGCAGGCCGGAAAGGCAGCATGACCGCCAAAACTGACCACCAGCCGGGGTTTAATTCCGGACAATTTTTGACAGGCATGGAAAAAACTGAGAGGCAGTTTAATTAATGAAAGTGAGGCAAGAATCGGCTGATGCCGGCTAAACTTGGGAGAGGGTATTTTCAGCTCGATAATTTGCCAGCCGTGTGCTTGCAGCTTGGCTTTTAAAGCCAAGGCCGGAGTTAAATGGCTGCCGGTTAAAACAATTTTTTTGAGAATCATTTTTTCTTGGGATTTAGCTGATAACGGGAAATATTTAAAAGCAGACCAACGGCGGTTAAGTTAACAATGAGCGAGGAACCGCCATAGGAAATAAACGGCAAGGGCACGCCGGTTAAAGGAATCAGGGCGAGCATCGCCGCTAAATTAACGGTAATCTGGATAGCCAGCCAGCTGGCAATGGCCGTGGCCAAAAGCTTGGAAAAATCATCGACGGCCGATCGGGCAATTTTAAAGGCTTTAAAAACCAACACCAAGAAAAGAATAATTAACAAAGCGGCGCCGATAAAACCCAGTTCTTCGGCAATCACCGCGAAAATAGAATCAGTGGTGACTTGGGGCAAAAACTGGTATTTTTGGCGCGATTGGCCTAAACCCAAACCAAATAATCCCCCGGAGCCAATGGTGATCAAAGCCTGGCGAATATGGTAAGAACTGCCTAAAGGATCTAAGGTCGGATTTAAAAAGGTTAACAGTCTGGCTTTGCGGTAGGAGGAAGTCAAAATTAAAGCCAGCCCGGAAAGAGAGCCGAAAATGCCGACGGCGAATAAATAGAACCAGTTGGCTCCGGAAACATAGTAAACCATGACGCTGGTGAAAATTATGATAATGGCGGTGCCCAGATCAGGCTGAAGCATGATCAAACCTAAGACTAAACCCAAAATAAGCAGGTAGGACCAAAAGGAACGATGCTTGATCAGCCAAGCCGATAAGTAAATACTTAAAGACAGCTTAGCCAATTCCGTGGGCTGCAAGCCAAAGCCGCCGATATTAATCCAGCGGCGGGCGCCTAAAGCTGTGTTGCCGATGCCGGGAATTAAAACCAAAACAAGCAAAACTAAAGTCAGGCTAAAAAAGATACCGGCAGTTTTTTTGATTAAATTTAAGGGGATAAAAGTCGTTAGCAACAGACTAAGTAAACCAATCCCAAACCAAAGCAGCTGCGCGGTTAAAAAATGATATTTGTCGGCGTAAATCTGCCAAGCCTCAAAAACCGAGGCGCTGTAAACCATAACAATGCCGAAAAGGGTTAAAACCAGCACTAAAATAAAAAGAGAAAAGTTCGGTTTTTTAGGTTTAGTGAAGTTTTTTAACATAGGCCTTAAATTGATTCCCCCGGTCTTTATAATTTAAAAACATGTCAAAGCTGGCGCAAGCCGGAGACAAAACCACGACATCGCCTGGCTTAGCTAATAGCTCAGCTTGTTTAATTATTTGAATCATGGTTTTTCCACCGGAAAGGATCTGGCCGGAAAAATTATGAATAGAGTGACGAATTGTTGGTGCCATTTTACCAATTAAAATAATTGCTTTCAGATTACGGCGGGAACTGATCGTTTGGCCCAATGGGGCGTAGTCAGAACCCTTATCCGAACCGCCTAAAATTATGATCAGCGGCTCAGTAAAAGCTTTGATGGCGGCGATAGCGGTTTCCGGAGTAGTAGAAAAAGAGTCGTTGTAGTATTTAACCCCTTTAACCTCTTTAACTAATTCTAAGCGATGCTCCAGACCCTTAAAACTATAAACAGCCGATTTAATAATATTAACTGGGACGCCGATTAATCGGCCGGCAGTCATGGCGGCAGCAATATTTTCCAAGTTGTGCTCACCGCGCAGCTGGATCCGGCGATGATCCAGGCTTAAATCATGGCGGGAAAAGAAACTAACTTTCGCTTTGGTTAAAGCGGCCATCGACTTGGTGGTCTGATAGTCCCTATTGATTACGGCATAATCGTCAGGCTTCTGATATCTTAAAATATTAGTTTTTGCCAACCGATATTCATTAACATCCTGATGGATATCTAAATGATCACTGGTAATGTTTAAAACTGCGGCGATGTGCGGGCTTTTGTTTAAATCCTGAAGCTGAAAGCTGGACAGTTCCAGACAGACCCAGTCGGTTGCTTTAAGTTTTGGCAAAAGCCTCAGCATCGGCTTGCCGATATTTCCGGCCAAGTAAACTGACCGGCCGGATCTTTTTAAAATCCGGGTAATTAAACTGGCAGTGGTGCCTTTACCTTTAGTGCCGGTAACGCCAATAATCGGACAGGGGCAAAGATCAAAAAATAATTTAGTGGCGCTGGAAATGATTGTTCCCTTTGCTTCTGCTTTTTTAAACATTGGGCTTAAGCGCCAAAAACCAGGGGAACGGAAAATAATGTCAAAGCCGGTTAAATTAACAGTTTTAATTTTGTCAAAAACTTTACTCCGGCAATTTTGAGTATTTTTTTTTAACCAAGCCAGTAAATCCCGGCCTTCTTCACCTATGCCTAAAATGGCGATTTTTTGATTTAAAAACTGCATGATGTGAATATTATACGTCTTTTAAGATATAAGGAGGCTACTTGACTGGCTCTTTCAGGCTTAGCCGTGGTAAAAAAGGAATGTTGACTGGTTTTAGCTTCAGGCAGAAGATTGTGGTCAGATAAGATTTTGGCTGTTTGTTTGGCAATCGCCTGGCTGGGTTCAATAATTATAACGTGCGGAGGCAGCAGTTTTTTTAGCCGGTCTTTGATCAGGATATAATGAGTACAGCCTAAAACTAAAGCGCTGTAGGTTTTCGGATTTTTGGCTAAATATTTTTTAATGACTTTATCTAATTTTTTCGGCTGATCCGCATAGGACTCAATTGCTGAGGCTAAAGCGTGACAGCCGATGGTTTTGACTTGAGCATAGGATTTTAAATTTAAAGTTGCCGGTGTGGCCCAAACAACAATGTTTTCTTTTAAATTGGCTTGAAGGGCTGGTTTAATCGCCGGTTCAGTACCAATAATCGGCAGGGAGTAGAGCTGCCGCAAAAACTTAATCGAACTGGCGGTAATCGTATTACAGGCAATGACGACGGCTTTACAGTTTTTTTGCAGCAGCCAGTTAAAAATTAAGACTAAACGGCGGTTAATCACTTCCGTGGTTTTTTGACCATAAGGGAAGTGGGCATGATCAGCTAAATAGAGAGTCGATTGGTAAGGCAGCTGCCGCCAAATTACCTGAGCAATAGCCAAGCCGCCTAAACCGGAATCAATAATTGCCAGAGGCCGATTATCCATGTTAAATCACCGCTAGCCAAACTCCAAAGATGGCCAGCATAATACCAGCAAGGATTGCCCGGGTGACAATTTTCGGTTCTTCCCAGCCGATCAGTTGCAGCCAAAGATGGAAGGGGGAGACCGGGAAAAGTTTTTTATGGGTAAATTTTTTAGACAGAAGTTGAAGGAAACTGGAAAGAATTTCGAGGATAAAAATGGCGCCGATAATTAACAAAGCCATGACCTTGCCCAGCAGTAAACCGACGACCGCAAAGGTGGCCCCGAAAGCCAAGGCGCCGACATCTCCTAACCAAATTCTGGCCGGGTAAACATTAAAGTATAAAAAGGAAATTAACGATCCCAGCCAGAGGGCGAGGAAGAAAGATAAAGGCGTGTCTAAAATCGCCGCCGATAAAACCCAAAAAGCAAATAAAGCAACCATTAAAACGCCGCTGGCTAAGCCGTCTAAACCGTCAGTAATATTGACGGCATTGGCAAAAGCGACGATCACCAACGCCGCAAAGGGAACATAGAGCCAACTAAGATTTAAGGTGCCGAAAAAAGGAATGTATAAAATATCAATGCCCAAATTGATATATAAAAGCAAAGCGATAATTAAAGCCAAAACCCATTGAATAATAAATTTATGGCGCAGCCTTAAACCGAAAAATCCAGTGTGTTTAAAGTTAAAAAATTTCATAATATCATCGTAAAGCCCGAGAATCCCAAAAGAGACCAAGGTAAAGAAAATAACGTGGATTTCCTCTTTAATCGGATAGACATTGGTAACAAAAACACCCAGATATTTAGCTAAAGGGAAGAGCAGAAAAAACAGCAAAGTCACAACCGTGATAACTAAAAATCCGCCGCCAACCGGCGTCCCTTTTTTATGGCGATGAAATTTGTCAAAAATCGGCGTCGGCCGGTTAAAGGCATCTTTGGTATGTTGAGCCTGACGGGTAAATTTAAGGTGATATAAAAGGTTAATAAAGGGGACCAGACCAAGAGAAGTAATCACGAATGAGAAAATCAGTAAACCTAAAAGTAAGGCCATAGGATGATTATAGATGACGGGAATATCTCCGCCAAGATTCAATTATATAATTAAACCAATAACTGGGCCGGATAATTAAGTCATGAGCCGGCAAGTAGTCAACCCGCTGGCCGCCAAAGCCTTTTTTAAATAACGTCACTCCGCTAAATCTATGCCTGGGATTATCGGTCGGGGCAATCCCCCAGAAGTTGTAGCGAACCATTCCTCTTTTTTTGGCTTCTAAAATCGCCGCCCACTGCAAGGCGTAAGAAGCCGGAATCTGGCGCTGTTGACTGCTGGACCCGGAATAATGATAAATTGCTTCTTGACCGTAAAAGATAATAAAGGCGATGGCTAAAACCTGCCCCTGATAGACTGCTTTAAATAATTGAATTTGATTGTCAACCGCAAAGGCCTGAAACTGTTGCAGTAAATGCTGTTTCGAAAAGGGGATAAAATTGCGGCGCCTGACAACTTCCAGTTGTAAATTATATAAAACATCAATATCCGCCTCATTTAAAGATTTAATGACTTCCACCCCCAGTTTAGAGGCTTGCTTGATACTATAGCGGGTGTTTTTACGCATGGCTTTTAATAACTCTGCTTCTGATTGGTTTAAATTTAAAACCCAGGTAGTTTCGGCGTGCAGATGCATCGGGGCCTTAATAAATCCTAAATCTTTAACTTGCTTCAGCCGGTCATTAGTTTTTAAAATATTGGGACGGATACGGACAAAACTGACTGACTCTTGTTTGGCTAATAATTTAATTAATTGAATTGCTGCTTTTACCAGGCTGGGATCATCCCAAGTTAAAACCGGACCGCCGGGGCATTCAAAATAGGTTGCTCTTTTAGCCTTGATTTTAATTAATAAAGCCAAGCCGACCAAGTGATTGTTTTGGAAAAAACCTAAACGAAAAATTTGCCGGCCCATGGCCGCATGAAACTCTCCCCAATTCCAGGATTGAAGAAAACCAGCTTGGTCAGAATCATTTAAGAATTTTTCCCAAATTTTTTTATCACTAATAAATTTAATGGTTAACATAAGCTTTAACAATTTTTATTACTCTGGTGGCATCTGTTAAATTCATTCTGATATGAGTCGGCAGATTAATAATTTTTTTATCATACCAATCACCCAGCCAAACATGTTTGGTTTTGGCATAACGGATTAATCCAGTCGGGTTGTCAACTGCGAGCGGAAATCTTAAATAAATTGACTGCGGATTAAATTTTTGCTTAAAAGCGGCAGCATAAAGTTTGGCGATGGCTTGACGGTGGCGGTTCAGCCGGCCCAGTTTCTGCCACTGGTGTAAAACTAACTGGGCTAAAGCATTGGGTAAAAGTTGTACCGGCAAGTCTAGAAGCGGCAAAGTAATTAATTTAAACGCCCGGCAAAAGCCAATAATGATTTTTCCAAGAGAAAAATAGGTGGGCACAGCCACGCTGAAGATAAGCGGATGGAGCAATTGTTTAGCGATCCAAAGTTTATCGGGATAAATTAACTCAGGCAAGGTTAAGGGTTGCCGGCTTAAAAGCGCGCCGCCGAAAACTGAAGAAATCACCTTATCCCGGCCAAAAGTTAAAACCGTCAAGTCACCAAAACTTCCGATAGGTTTACCCTGGTATTTCGCACCTAAAGCATGAGCACAGTCTTCAATTAAAACGAGCTGGTGCCGGCGGCAGATTTTGACGATTGCTTCTAAATCATCCGCTTGGCCGAAAGTGTGCTGGATAATGACCGCCCTGGACCGGAAAGTAATCTTTCGGGCTAAATCCTGAACACTGAGATTAAAATCGTTTTTATTATGCTCAACGGCAACTGCTTTAGCGCCCGCCTTAACAATTGCCTGCGGCACGACAGTACAGGTAAATCCCTGATATAAAACTTCATCGCCTGAACTCAAATTCAAAGACTTTAAACCCAAATAAAGCGCACTGCGGCCGGCATTGACTAAATAACAATGAGGTAAATTAAAATATTTCTTGAGAATGGCTGCCAATTTGGCCAAGGCTTCGCCTTTTTGCCACTGCCAAGGATGCAGCAATAGCTGGAAAGCCAACCAAACGTCGGTTTTGTCAGTATTCGGCGAGAGGCCGATTAAGATCGGTTTGG
>CAZYUF010000001.1:16422-17511 GCA_964650605.1 uncultured Pseudomonadales bacterium
GGATTAGCATTATAAGAATCATCAATGACCGTGGATTGGTTTAAACCAATTTTTTTAACTAACATTGTCTTAAAGGCAGGAATGTTAGTGAAGCGGACTTTTAAAAGCTTGAGCGGCAATTGAAGTTTTTGGCCGACTAAATAAGCGGCTTGAAGATTAAGCTGCTGAAAATCTCCTAAAAGATTGGTGTTAAACTTATTTTTAGGAAAATAATAATACACCGTATTGAGATGGGGAAACTGCTTAGCTAATTTCTTGGTAATTTGATTTTCACCATTAAAGAAAGCCGGGCTTTTAGGCGGCAGGGCTAAAAGCAGTTCTGATTTAGCCTGAATTAAGTTTTCCCGACTGCCGAATAAACTTAAATGCTGGTCGGTAATTCCGGTAATAATGGCAATTTTAGGTTTAACAATTTGGCAAATGGTTTTAATCTCGCCTTTTTTATAGGCTCCCATTTCCACCACAAAATATTGGTGAGAGCGGTTAAGCTGTTTTAAAACCGTTAAAGCCACACCGAGAGCGGTATTGTTAGTGCCTAAAGTCTTACAAACCTTAAACTGAGCGCTTAAAACATGGCTGAGGATTTCTTTAGTGGAAGTCTTTCCAAAACTGCCGGTAATGCCGATCACTATCTGGGTTTTGGGCATCAATTTCATCTTGAGCTTGGCCAGGAAAATAATCATGTCTGTCAGCATATCGGAAATCGGTTTAATTAATAAGACCGACAAGCTGGTGGTAAGCGGAGTTAAAATAAAAGCAATAAGCGGTGACAATAACCGTTGGGAAAAGAAATTAATAATTAAAATAGAGAAATAAACCGATAAATAAACCAGTAAAAGAATTTTTAAAGTTAGTTTAGGCCGGAAAAAATGTTTGCTGGGCAAGAAAAACTGCAAGCGCTGAGAGGTGGACAAAAAATCTTTAAAGCGGTCAAGACGATATTCTTTTAATTGCCAAAAATAAAGACAGCGGAGAATGGCAGTGAGTAAAATTAACCAATAGATTACTTCAATTAAATAAATCATGAACTGATAAAATTTTTAACAATTGAAACTAAAGCTTGAGAGTGAGTAAAAGGCAGACCGTGCC
>CAZYUF010000001.1:17611-25407 GCA_964650605.1 uncultured Pseudomonadales bacterium
CCGGCGCTGTTGATTAAAATCAGCTTAGCAACCTTTTTTGGATATTTGGCAGTGAAGTTAATCGCAATTTGTCCGCCGAATGAGTGGCCCAATAAACAAAACGTCTTTAAATTTCTGGTGTAATTACTCACCCAAAGTGAATAATCAGCCGTGTTTCTGACCCGATCGCCGGGCAGCTTCGGCAAATAAACCTCAAAGCCATTATTGGCCAATAGTTTTTTTACCGGCAGCCAGCGTTTGATATCACTGCCCCAGCCGTGAAGAATAACAATTGTTTTCATTAGTTTATTTAATTAAACTGATAATGGTTTTGGCTAATGTAACCGGATTATGGCGTAATAAACTTCTTTTCAACTGATCGCTTTTAGGTTTTTGAAACTTCGTTCCGGCAAGAAGCGGTTGCCTGATCACCCTGGGGTCAGAGGCTAAATCGTCAACCACCGGATACTCGGCTTCCAGCTGATAGGCCTGCTGAATACTCTTGGGGATCGGCTGATCGTTCACTAAAATATAGTTTAGGATCCTACCGGCGTATTTTTCTAATTCCTGAACATGGTCTCTGGCAGAAAAATAATTAGTCTGGCTGTTTAAAGTCATCAAGTTAACAATGTAGAGAAGTTTGGCCGGTGAACTAATAATGGCTTGTTTGGCCCCGTTAATCACCAGGTCGGCAATGATGGAGTTATATAAGTCACCCGGGGCAAAAATAATTAAATCTGCCGCGGAAATGGCTTGCGCGGCATCAGGATTAATCTTCGCTTGAGGAATGGTGTAAAGCCGAATAATTTTTTCATTCTTTTCCAGCCGGTGAGTTTCAATTTTATGTTCAGAAATAATCGTTTCGCCATCAGAATATTCAGCCGCCAACTTGACCAGCTGGTTGGAAATCGGCAAGACCTTACCTTTGAGCCTAAAAATTTTGGCAGCTTGAGCGATCGCTTCCGGTTCACCGCCGGTTAGTTCTTCCAAAGCAGTAAGAATCAGATTGCCCACATTGTGGCCTTCCAAACCCTCGCCTTTAGCAAACCGGTGCAGTAATAATTTGCGCAGCAAACCATTTTCTTTAGCCAAGGCCGCTAAACACTGGCGCATATCCCCGACCGGTAAAAAGCCAAATTCATCTCTTAAGCGGCCGGTAGAGCCGCCGTCGTCAGTCACCGGCACAATCGCCGTTAATTCCACCGGATACTCTTTTAACCCGGAAAGCAGGACAAAACTGCCGGTGCCGCCGCCAATCACCACGATTTTTTTCCAGTCAGTTTGTTTCACAGGGTATATTGTACCAAAAATCAAGGGACTATTTCACAGTGACGGATTTAGTGGCACTGCAAGGACAGTCCCTGCAGGTATATACTAAACCTATGCCTGCAAAAAATAGTCTCAAAGAATATTCTCCGGATTCTTATTACCACGTTTATAATCGTGGAGTTGCCAAACAAAATATCTTCCTAGATCAACAAGATTATAAAACATTTCTATCTTACTTAAAGCTATATCTAACTCCTGCCAACCTGCAAGGACAGTCCCTGCAGGTTGCTCCTTCAAAAAAGCTAAAAAACTATACTCAAGAACTCAAGCTTCTGGCTTATTGCTTGATGCCCAACCATTTTCACTTATTTGTTTTTCAAAAAAAAGAAAATTCAATGACTAATTTTCTCAGGTCATTGGCAACTAAATACTCCATGTACTTTAACAAAAAATATAAACGGGTCGGTCATGTTTTCCAGGGCAGATATAAGGCGGTGATGGTAAAAACAGAAACTCAATTCATTTATCTTTCAAAATACATCCACCGTAACCCGCTGGAAAGTTTACCTGCAGGGACTGTCCTTGCAGGCTTTAAATACTCAAGTTACCCCAATTATTTAGGTTTGTTTAATCAAACTTGGATAGACAAAGTTGACATTCTAAGTTACTTTTCTAAAATTAATTCACATGAATCTTACAAAAACTTTATTGAAGAAACCGACGAAAGAGATTTACCGTTGATTAAAGACATAACTCTTGACATTGATTTATAACCTGCAGGGACTGTCCTTGCAGGTTACTTCACGGTGACGGATTTGGCGAGGTTGCGGGGTTTGTCAGGATTTAAACCACGGGCAATGGCTAGATCATAAGCCAAAAGCTGGGCAACAACGGTCAGCGGAATAGCGGTCGCCTGTTTGAGATCAGGCACCGGAAGATGAATGTCAAACACCGGATTGTCCTGAGGCGAAATACCAATGATCAACCCGCCCCGCGCCTTGATTTCATGGGCGCTGGAAATCATATCAGTCAAAGTCTCGTCATTGGGGGCAATGATAATTGCCGGCGTACCTTTATCAATTAAAGCAATCGGGCCGTGTTTGAGTTCACCGGCAGCATAAGCTTCGGCATGAATATAACTCACCTCTTTTATTTTTAAAGCCGCCTCCAAAGCGATCGGGTAAGACAATCCCCGGCCAATGATAAAAATGTGTTCGCAGTCTTTGATGGTTTGGCTTAAAGTTCTGATTTTTTTCCGATCTAAAGCCATAACGGCAGCGGCTTTGATCAAGTTAGAGTCCAAACCAAGCAAAATAAGAATAATCGCCAGTTTAGCAGTAAAAGCTTTAGTGGAAGCAACAGCAACTTCCTGACCGGCGCCTAAGAGAACCTTGTAGTCAGCCAAACGGTAGAGCGATGAGCCTAAAACATTGGTCAGGGCCACAATAGGAATTTTTTTCTTGGTTAATTCTTTAACGCTGTTGATTATATCAATGGTTTCCCCGCTTTGCGATAAAACAATTAACAGCTGGTCTTGTTTAACCAGCCGGATTAGTTTTTGATATTCAGAAGCCATGACCGCCTCGGCTTCGAAACCGTGAAAACGAAAACAATATTCTGCGAATAAAGCGGCATAGTAAGCCGTACCGCAGCCCAAAAAATACGTCTTTCGGTCAGGCTTGATTAATTTTTTTATAGAATTAAAGTTTTGAGAAGCTAAATTAGTTAAAACTTTAGGCTGATCAAAGATTTCTTTTTCCATGTAATGATGAAACTTACCTAAACGGCTTTGTTCGGCCTGCCAGTCTAAGGTAATGACTTTCGGCTTAATCGCTTTGCCGGTGGTGACGGAAAAAAGGTTTACTTTTTTACCGGTTATCTGAGCGATTTGATTATCTTCAAGAAAAATCATTTGACTCGTATGATCAAGCAGGGCCCAGACATCAGAAGAAATGTAATTTTTATCTTTACCTAAACCAATAATTAAAGGCGAGCCGTTTTTCACAGCCACCAGCTCATTTTCCTTGGCGGATAAAAGAATCAAAGCATTCATGCCGGAAATTTGCTGAAAAGCCTGTTTAACGGCCGAAAGTAAGGGCAGATGCTTGGCTTGTTCTTCAATTAAATGAAGAGCGACTTCCGTATCGGTTTCTGATAAAAATTTATGGTCGCGAATTAATTTTTCTTTTAAAGATCGAAAATTTTCCACTATCCCGTTATGAACCAAACAAAGAGTTTGAGTGCAGTCAAGATGAGGATGGGCATTGCCGACCGTGACTCCGCCGTGAGTCGCCCAGCGGGTATGACCCAGGCCGATGTTGGATGCAGGCAGTTTGGTCTTAGCAGTGCCAATTTTACCCACATGGCGTTCCCGGACCAGCTTTGTATCTTGTTTAACGGTAATCCCCCAGGAATCATAACCGCGATATTCCAGTTTTTTTAAACCGGCCATTACTACCGCTGCCGCGTTGTTGTCAGCTCCGACTACACCGAATATGCCGCACATAGTTTCTCCTAACTAATTGATTCTTCTAATTTTAGCACCCAGTTTCAATAAACGGCCGGCAAAATTTTCATAGCCGCGGTCAATATGTTCTAAACCGGTTAAAATAGTTTGTCCTTGAGCGGCTAAACCAGCCAAGGCGAGCGTAGCCCCGGCCCGGATATCGGTAATAGTAATGGTTTCCCCCATTAAAGGAGTGATGCCGCTGACTTTAATGCCATGAAAATTGTCCGGTCGGTCATCTTCCAGATTAAAGTTATAAAATTCTTCCGGATTAGCCGCTTGGGGTTGGAAAAATTTAATCTTCGCGCCCATTGATTGCAAGTCTTTAACAAATTGAAATCTGGAGGTAAAAACCGTTTCGATAATCCGGGAAGTTCCCCGGCACTGAGTGGCCAACACTGACCAAAGCGGTCCCCAATCTGTCATAAAGCCCGGGTGAGGTTCGGTAGTGATATCGACAGCGGTTAAGGGTTTTTGATAGAAAAAACGCAGGCCATAGTCGGCTTTTTCAATCCCGGCGCCGGTCTTTTGCAGTTTGGCTAAAAAAGCAGTTAGGTCTTTTTCCCGGGCATTTTCCACAATAATGTCCCCCCGGGTAATTAAAGCGGCAATGGCATAAGAGACAGCTTCGTTTCTGTCCGGCATGACTTTATAAATAACCGGTTTTAATTTCTTCACCCCTTCGATTTCGATCACCCGATTGGCCAAACGGGTAATTTTAGCGCCCATTTGATTTAAAAAGTTAATTAAATCATCAACTTCCGGTTCCAGGGCGGCATTGCGCAAAATTGTTTCCCCTTTGGCCAAAACCGCGGCCATAATCATTGTCTCCGTACCGGTATGAGTGGGTTTAGAAAAAGTGTATGAAGCCCCGGTTAATTGGGGACAACTGGCATGAATTAAGTTATTTTTAATTTCCAGTTTTACTCCCAAAGCTTTTAAACCAGCAAAATGGCGGTCCAAAGACCGAGAACCAATTTTGTCACCGCCGGGCAAAGGCACGATCGCTTTTTTCGTCCGCGCCAGCAAGGGGGCGATAAATAAACTGGAAGCGCGCGAAGCTAAACCCAAATCCTGAGGAATGATCGAAGAACCAAGTTTAGCGGCGTTAATAAACAGGGTCCGCTCACCGGCAGAATATATTTTTGGACCTAGTTTTTGGATGATTTGCTTTACCAACTCCACATCAGCAATTCGTGAAAAGTTTAATAACCGATTTTCATGCGAACACAAAAGTGAGGCAATCATTAATTTATATGAGGAGTTTTTAGCGCCGCCTAAACGAACAACGCCTTTTAAAGGAGTTCCGCCTTGAATAATTAATCTATTAGCCATAAACCTCGATTTCCAGCGGCAAATCTAAATCAAATTGTTTTTTGGCTTGGTTCTGAACTAATTTAATTAATTGAAGTACATCTTTAGCCGTCGCCCCGCCCAGATTTTCAATAAAATTGGCATGCCGGGGAGAGATTATTGCCTGACCAATACGCTTACCTTTCAAATGAAGTTTTTTATCGATCAGATAACCGGTGGAAATACCATTGATATTCCTGAAAATACAGCCTGAGGAACGCTGGGGCTGATGAACTTTATCGTCCAGAATGGCTTTGGCTTTAGCCAAAGCGGCAGTTTTATCGCCAGATTGCAACTGGATTATCACCGATAAAATAATGTTTTCAAATTGGTTAACTTTAATGATAAAATCCTCCCAAAGCGCGCCAACTCCATGCATTTTGACGCTGGTAGCACCGCCAACAGTGGCCGGAATGCCGCTAAAAACTTCTAATCCGGTTAAGCCGCGATCGATCAGGTAAAAAATCGCTTTCGGTAAAAAGACGCCGCTGTCCAGTTTCACCTGTTGATGGGGCAAAATTTCAATCTTATTAGTCTCATTTTTAATCACCAAACCTGACAACCCCTGATCGCTGATTAAAACATTACTACCGCTGCCTAAAAGATAAACTTGCCAGTGATTTTTCAAAGCCAGCTTAACTGCAGTAATTAATTCCTCAGTAGTTTTGGCAACGCAAAAATGCTCGGCCGGGCCGCCGATTTTAAAAGTAGTGTGAGGCGCTAAAGAATGACTGGTAAGTATTTTCATGATTGTTTTATGATTTTAATAATATCCTGATGCCAAAGCCAGTTATTCCCGGCCCCGACCGTAAAAATTACATCGCCTTTAGCCATGGTGTCCTTTAAGTAAGCCAAGGTGGCAATTTTGTCCGGGCAATAAACTGTTTGCGGGTGAAATTGTTTGATACTTTGAGTCAAGCTTTTACCGGTCAAACCTAAATTATCGGTTTCCCGGGCAGAAGCAAAAATATCGTTAACCAGAACAATATCAGCCTGGGTAAAACTTTGGCTGAATTCCTGAAGTAAGTTTTTTGTCCGGGAATAAGTGTGGGACTGAAAAATAATAATCAGCCGGCGGCTGGGCAGCCAGACTTTAGCGGCTTTTAATAGAGCTTTGATTTCCGTTGGGTGATGAGCATAGTCATCATAAAGAGAAATACCTTTTACTTTAGCGATCAGTTCAAAACGGCGCTGGCTGCCGGTGAACTTGGTTAAACCCTGATAAATTTTAGGCTGGCTAATACCGAGGTGATGAGCGCCGGCCACGGCCGCAACGGCGTTCAAAGCATTGTATTCACCGGGAAGCGATAAGATCAAATTCGGCCAAATAAGGCCTTGATATTGAAGAGAAATGAACTGTTTTTGCTCGGCCACATAAGTTTTCAAGATCCGCCAGTCAGCTTGAGGGGAAAAACCATACGTGGTCACCGGCTTATCAATGGTTTTGATAAATTGCCGGTTGTGCGGATTATCCAAATTAATAATAATCATTTGAGCCTTATTAATGAATTTCCTGAAACTCGCAAAAATTTGCTCCAGGTTCTGATAAACATCCGGGTGATCATGTTCCAGGTTAGTAATAATCGCTAAATAAGGATTTAAGTAATGAAATCTGGGCGTCAGGTTATGCAGCGGATCGGTGACATACTCATCGGCTTCCACCACAAAGTAGCGGGCGTTCTTTGGCATCCGGCCCGGAGCGCCTAAACAGGGAATATTGCCCACCCCGACAGCAAAACCAGTCGGGTAACCGGCGGTAGCGAGCACGGTGGCCAGCATGGCCGCAGTGCTGGATTTACCGCCAACTCCGGCGACGGCTAAAGTCTGTTTCCCTTGACTAAAAAAACCTAAGGCCTGAGCGTGGGACAAGACCGGGATCTGCCGTTTTAGCGCCGCCTGCACTTCTTGGTTATCGCCGCCGCCATGAGCGCCGGTATAAATCACTAAATCGCAATTTTTAGGCAAATGGGCCGGAGAAAAACCAAGTTTTATCTTGATCTTTCTTTTGGTTAAAATTTGGCTGGTAGGAAAAACATCAGGGATATCGCTGCCGGAAATCTTTTTACCCATGTCCGTTGCGCATAAAGCCAAAGCCGTCATACCGACACCTTTTACGCCGGTAAAGTGAATGGTTTTAATTTTTTTTAAATTCACCTGCCTCCAAAGATTTCGCTAAAACCAAACCGCTACCGACGATCGCCTTAGCCCCCAAACTAACTCCGGGCATAACGGAAGCATTGACACCTAACTGGCTGCCCTGGGCCATGATCGCACCCAGTTTATTTCTTCCGGGAATAATCTCTTTTTTATCAAAGCGCAGATTGGCCAAAGTGGCGCCTGAACCAAGATTGGAGTCGGCTTCAATAACTGAGTCGCCGACATAATTGGCATGAAAATTATTATTCGGACCAACATAGCTGCGGACAATTTCTGATTTATAACCGACCACGCTGCCGGCTTCGATAAGAGAGTTTCTGACCAAGGTATGATCGCCGATAATCACTTTTTTGCCCAGATAAACCGGACCTTTAATGACTGCGTAAGGCATTATTTTAACCCCGGTTTCAATTTGGACCGGTCCTTCAATGACGCTGGTTTTATGGATTTGGGCGCTGGGATGAATTTGAGGCTTGAGCTCATGATTAAGAATAATCTGGGTCATATCTAAAATCTGCCAGGGATATTTTAA
>CAZYUF010000002.1:0-1066 GCA_964650605.1 uncultured Pseudomonadales bacterium
CGACCACCCTTCGCCGAAAGGCTACGGTGTGGCAGGCTTTAGATTGATATAACAAGCCTTTTTATGTTTGATCAGTTTGAATTATTCGTCAGAAGCCGGCCAAATTGTGAATTTCTGAAAAATAATTTGCATGGCCAGCCAGTTAATTTAATCACCAACCTGGCTTTTTTTATCTGTGGTTGGAAGGTATATAAATTATTAAGAAAACATAAAATAAATAAAAAAGAGTTTTGGTGGTTATTTTACGGAATCATGATAATCGGGCTGGGCAGTTCTATCCACCATTATCACTCTAACTTGGCCACTTTGATTATTGACGGGTTGCCGATGTTGGGAGTTATGTGCTTAACGGTTTACTTATTGGCCAGATATCTGTTTAAGGCAAATCAAAGCAAGGCATTAACAGTAACCCTGGGATACATTTTGCTGATCGGGGCAATTATGTTATTGCTAAACAACATCTTCAGGCCGGTGATTGTACTTTCTTTAAGTTCTCAATTGGTTTGCATTCCGATGATTTTAATCAGCGCCAGACAGAGACAAGAGAATACCAAAGTTTTAATTACTGCGACTGTATTTTTTTTGCTGGCGGCGGCGGCGGCGGAAGTTGGTAAATTACCTCTATCACACCTTAGAGGTGTGAAGATCATTTACACGTAGCGGCCTTGGTGAAGCCGGCGGCTTGGGCGGCTGTTTCGGTGCAAAACCAGTCTTCGCCTAAATCTTTTTCGACAATCGTAAAGGCATACTGGGCGCAACCGGGCAGGTAATATTTTTTCACTTTAGTGCTTTTGTCAATATTAGCTTTAATATTACATTTTGGATTATCTAGATTTTCTTTCTGGTAGCATTGGGGGTTGAAAATCCCCAACCGGTCGGCTTTGGCTTGATTAGCCGCCGCCTGAATTTTTTCTGTCTGCGTCGTCTGGTCGCTGTGATAGCGGACCCAGCCGGATTCGAGCATTGTTTGATTAATTAAAGTATCGCCTAAATAAACTAAAGCCATCGGCCTGCCCTGCTGGTCCATGATTTTTTCTTCCACCCGAATCTTTTTTTGGTCCACTAA
>CAZYUF010000002.1:1166-3251 GCA_964650605.1 uncultured Pseudomonadales bacterium
AGTGGTATCGTCCAAAGAATAATTCGGGCCAAAGACATTGGCGGCACCGTTTCCTTGCAACAAATCTGCCAAAGCTGAAGCTTGGGTAATATTTCTTAAAGTAATATTGATAGAATTGCCCGCCTGCCAGATGTCTTTCGCTGACAGCCTTTCTTCTTTGGTTTGATAAACCGAGACTTGCTGGGTCTGGATATCTTTCTCATCAATACCAAAATCTTTAACTGATTTAATAATTTTTTCCATAGCGCTATTCACTTCATTAACAACGGTTTGTTTGTCGGCGTTGGCGGCGGTAACGGAAGCAGAAAAGCGGGCAATTTGCGGCAGTTCGTCTTTTTTGGCTTCGCCGGTAACGGTAATAGTGGCAGGCTGTTTAAGGGAAAACGGGACAATTTTAATAACTAAGGCTAACCCCAGAAAAAAAGACAGAAGCAATAAAAATTTTTTCATAAATTAATTATAGCAAAAAAAACTGCCGATGTAGGCATATTCGTTTAAATGGATTTTGCCGGTGTGAAAAGCGGAGGCGGAACCGCCGTCTAAGTTAAGAGCGGCTACCAGGTTTTGACCAATGGCCTGGCCTAAGGCGGCCACTAACTTGGGCGTGTCCGCTAATAACGGCCCGCTATAAAGAGAGTCGGTTCCGGTTAAAACCAGAAAGATCAGCTCTTTTTGATTATTTAAAGCAACAATGACCCGGCGGCGGGGCTGGTCGTTACTAATTTTTAAAAGCAAAGGCTGGGAATCTAAAATCAGCAAGGGGCCGGATTGCAGGCCAAGAGCCACTTCGGTTTTTGGCAAGACAGCAGAGATTACCGGCCGGCCGGATTGAAGATAAAAATAGCCGTTGAATAAACTGCTGGTAATCGGCTCTGATAAAGTTTCTCCCTGACTGACCAACCAGCCTAAGGGCTGATTCTGTTTGTCGTAAAAGCTGCCATTGACCAGAATCTGGCAGTGATTAGTTTTAGCTAAATCTTCGGAAGAGGCCTGGGTATCGTGATTGGGCAGAAGTTTCAGATTGACTAAGTTATCCAACTTAACCCAGGCATAACGATAGTTGCCAAATTGAGCTAAAACCGGGGCGGGTGAAGGTGAAATAATAACAGTTTCGGAAATAGGTTTAGTTGTACAACCGGTTAAAAAAAGCAATAAAACTAAAATAATTTTTTTCATAAAGAGTTCATCAGGCCGGTGCGCATGGTTAAGGCGCCCTTAAAGCCTTTGAGGTAAACTTTAAGAAAGCGTTTGAGCGGATGAATCGGTTTAGTTTTCCCCCAAGCGGTTCGATAAATAGCTAAATGGCGTTCCCAGGCGGCGATTTTATCAGTTTTGGTTTTGGGGATTTGAATTGAATTAAAAATCCAGGGATCATGAAATACTCCCCGGCCGATCATGACGCCGTCAACTTTTGTTTCTTTGATTTTTTGATAGGCAAGTTCGCGGGTAAAAATATCACCATTGCCGATAATTAAAGTTTTAGGATTATATTTATTTTTTAACTGAACAATTTTGGCTATCTCGTCCCAATGGGTTGGACCGACAGACATGGCTTTGGCAGTACGGCAGTGAACGGAAATAGCCGCCAACTCAAAATTTAATAAAAATTTAAACCAGGGTTCAGTATTAATAGTTTTATAGCCCAAACGGGTTTTAACGGAAACCGGAAGACGGTTGCGGGCGCCTTTAAGCGTGCTTTGAATAATTTTTCCGGCTAAAGCCGGATTGTCAATCAGGGCGCCGCCGACGCCTTTTTTAACCACGGCTTTTTCCGGACAGCCGAAGTTAATATCTATCCCCTGAAAGCCGGCGCGAACAATAAAATCGGCGGCGGCTTCGAACAATTCCGGATCTAAACCCCAAAGTTGGGCAATCAGCGGCTGTTCCTGAGGAGTGTAAGACAAAAGTTGAGTAACGGTTTTAATGTCCGGAGAAAAAATGGCCTGGACATTGATAAACTCGGTAAACATAATGTCCGGCCGGCCGAGTTCGCAAAGTAATTGGCGGAAAGCCGAGTCAGTCGCGCCGAACATAGGGGCTAAACAAAAGATAGGTTTAGGCAATATTTGCCAAATATTGGACATA
>CAZYUF010000002.1:3351-25342 GCA_964650605.1 uncultured Pseudomonadales bacterium
CATAGGGGCTAAACAAAAGATAGGTTTAGGCAATATTTGCCAAATATTGGACATATATTAAGATTATAATAGATCGAATGCAGTTGACCAGTGTTTTTAGCAACAACCAAACGATACCGAGCAAGTTTACCTGCGACGGCGGGAATATTAATCCGGAGCTAAACATCAGCGGAGTACCAAAAGAAACCAAAAGTTTAAGTTTAATTGTGGATGATCCGGATGCGCCCAGCGGAGATTTTGTCCACTGGGTGATCTGGAATATCGGAGCGGAAACAACACAAATTAAAGAAAATACGAATCCGGCCGGGGCGGTTGTGGGTAAAAATGATTTTGGTAAAAATAATTACGGCGGGCCATGTCCGCCAAGCGGAACCCACCGCTACCAGTTTAAGGTTTATGCCTTGGATGTGAAGCTGGATTTACCGGCCGTATCGGGAAAAAAGGAACTGCTTGCCGTCATGAACGGCCATATTTTAGACCAAGCTCAGCTGACCGGGATTTATGGTAGAATTAAAATATGAAAGCTAAAAATTGGACTCATTTATTTCCTAAATTTGCCGGGCTCTGGGTAGCTTTCGGTAAAGATGAAGAAACAGTCGTCAGCAGCGCTAAGTCATTAAAAAACACCATTAAAAAAGCAGGAGAAAAAGGCCTTAAAGCTCCGTTATTGTTTAAAGTTCCGGCGGAAAGCCTACCTTATGCCGGATCATGTTAAACTAAAATTTACCTATACCGAATTAGGGGCTAAGCCTTTTCCCGCTTCCAACCGATTAGTAAAAATCTTCCGTCCATTAATCCCTATAACCTTAATTAACAAAAATAGATTTTGCCATATGGCAGTTTTGTTAGATTCTGGGGCTGACTTTAATCTAATACATGGTGACGTGGCTAGTTACCTAGGATTAAACTTAACCTTGGGATCAAAAAGAACAATTAGTGGCATCAGCGGACAAATCAGAGGGTACAAACATAAATTGCAATTAAAAATTGATAATTATCTTTATAAAACAACTGTGATCTTTTCTAACCAGTTACCAAATAATGCCATTGCCGTTTTAGGCAATCAGGGATTTTTTGATAAATTTGCGGTAAAGTTTAATTACCCAAAATTAATAACAATTACCCATTTTAATTATGGCAAAAGATAAATACAGCGCGGTGTGGGTATCACATTCATCTATTTCTGACTGGCTTTCTTGTCCGCGGGCATATTTTTTAAAGAACGTTTATAAAAATCCCTTAACCCGCAAGAAAGTGGCCATTGTCAGTCCGCCTTTGTCTTTAGGCCAGGCAGTCCATGAAGTGATTGAAAGTTTGTCGGTTTTAGCAGTAGACCGGAGATTGGCGGAACCGCTTTTAGCCAAGTTTAACCGGACCTGGGAAAAAGTTAAGGGCAAAAAGGGCGGATTTTTAACTGAGGAGGAAGAGGCAAAATATAAAGAAAGAGGCAAGGAAATGCTGGGGCGGGTGGAAAGAAATCCGGGGCCGTTAAAAAACCTGGCAGTGAAAATCCAGATGGAGCTGCCCTATTACTGGCTGTCGGAAAAAGACAATATTATTCTTTGCGGCAAGATTGACTGGTTGGAGTATTTAAAAGAAGAAGAAGCGGTCCATATCATTGATTTCAAAACCGGAAAAAATGAGGAGAAAACAGATTCGCTGCAGCTGCCGATTTACTATCTTCTGGTCAGCCATACCCAAGACCGGCCGGTGAAAAAAGTCAGCTACTGGTACATTGACCGGGACAGTAAACCGGTGGAGCAAAAGTTAAAAGATCTGGAATCAGCGGAAGAAAAAATTTTAAAAATTGCCAAGGAAATGAAGCTGGCGAGACAACTAAAGCGGTTTAAGTGTCCGCAGGGCGGTTGTCGGAACTGTTTGCCAATGGAAAGAATTCTGCAAGGCGAGGGCGAGCTGGTGGGAACAGATGAAATGGACCGCGAGGTGTATATCTTAGCGGCGGCGAAGCAAGCAGAAAAACAAAGCAAGATTTTGTAAGAATTTTAACGCTTCGGGGATTGCTTCTGGCGGCGGGATTTGCCGCCCATGCCGATCATGCGGCGCTGGCGGGTGCGGGGGTCGCGGGTTAATAAACCGCGCTTTTTTAAAAGAGGACGGAAATCAGGATTAGCAATGGTTAAAGCCCGGGATAAACCATGAATAACGGCGTCCAGCTGACCGTACTTGCCGGAACCGACCACTTTAACGGTAAAATGGTATTTGTCTAAAACATTGCAAATTATCAAAGGCTCTTCGTACATCTTTTTGGCAATCGCCCCGGGAAAATATTTGGCAATCGGTAGATTATTAACCAGAGTTTCACCGGATTTTTTAAACAAACGGATGCGGGCAACAGCGGTCTTTCTCCGGCCGCGGGCATAAATAAAGGCGGGTTTTTTGGGAGTAGATTTCGGCATAGTTTAAGCTTTCTGGATTTTATCTTGATAAGGATGCTGATCATTTTTAAAGATTTTCAGGCGGGCGAGCCTTGGGTCGCGAAGTTTATTTTTGGGCAGCATTTTGGAAATAGTTAATTTTAAGGCCTGGCGGGAGTCTTTTTTGAGCTGTTCACCGATGGTGATCGATTTAAAACCGCCCGGGTAATTCGAGTGACGATAGTAACTTTTCTGGTCTTTTTTCCTACCGGTGACCGCTACCTGATCGCTGTTAACAATGACAACGTAGTCGCCGCAGTCCAAATGAGGAGTAAAATAAGGCTTGTGTTTGCCGATCAGCTTGACGGCAACCTGAGTGGCCAGACGGCCTAAAACCTGATTTTTGGCATCGAATAAATGCCAGGCTCTTTTAATATCGGATAGTTTGGTGGCGTAGGTGGTCATTTTTTGGCCTCTTTCTTAATTTCGGGCTTGGCGGCCGGCGCCGGCCGGTCGATCAGTTCGACCCGGGCGATCAGGGCATTGTCGCCCCGGCGGACGCCTAAGCGGATTAGTTTAGTAAAACCACTGGTTTTTGTTTTGGTTCTTTTGGCAATATCGTCAACCAGTTTATTGACGGCCTGCCGGCGATTAAGAAAAGCCAGGAGCCGGCGCCGCGAGGCCAGGGTGTTTTTTTTGGCCTGGGTGATTAATTTATCCATTAATCTGACTAAAAGCTTGGCTTTGGCCAAGGTGGTTTTAAGTGATTCGTTTAAGATCAGCGCGCCGGCCTGCTGTTTAAACAGAGCTTGGCGCTGATGAGTGTTCCGGCCCAGTTTGGAGTCGGTTTGACGATGGCGCATAAATTACTGGATCTCAATCCCTTTATTTTTTAATTTTTTGAGAATAATATCAATTGATTTGCCGCCTAAGTTTTTAACTTTGGCGATTTCTTCGCGGGTGACGCCGTTAAAGTCTTTAACATAGGCATAGCCGCCTTTTTTCAAAGCATTGGCAATCCGGGTCGGCAAATCCAACTCTTCAACCGACAGCTTTAACACTTCATTGTCATCAGTTTCGGCCACGGCCTTTTTGGCTTGCTTGGCAAAAGTCGGGTGAACGACTTGAGTAAAATAGGCAATGAGAATCTCGGCGGCATCTTTTAAAGCCTTGGCGGGCTTGAGGGAACCGTCAGTATAAATCTCCAGTACCAATTTATCTAAATCGGTGCTGCGGCCAACCCGGCTGGCTTCCACCAGATAATTAACCCGGACAACGGGGGTAAAAGCGGCGTCGAGCACAATTTCCCCGAGCTGGGCGGCGGTCCGGTCTTTGGCCGGAGAATAACCATAGCCGGAATTGATTTCCAACTTAACATTAAGGCTGGATTTTTTGTCGGCTAAGGTAGCTAAAACCAAATCTTTATTAACGACTTTAACGGTGGCGGGAAGTTTAATGTCTCCGGCTTTGACTTTACCCGGACCGGCGGCAGAAATAGAAGCAGCCACCGGCTTATCCCCTCGGTATTCAAACCTGACCTGTTTTAAATTTAAAACCAATTCGACGATATCTTCTTTCATACCCTGAAGGGTAGTAAATTGATGGGTCGCCCCGTCAATCAGAATACTGGTGACTGCCGCCCCGGGCAAACTGGTTAATAAAACGCGGCGCAGAGCGTTGCCTAAAGTTAAACCATAGCCTGTTTCCAGGGGGCTGATTTCAAACTTGCCAAAATCTTTGGTTTCGGCAACGGCAGTGATTTTAAAATTGGCTTTAAACATAAAGCTCCTATCTTGAGTAAAACTCAACAATTAATTGTTCTTGAATATTAACATCGATTTCTTCCCGTTTGGGAAAGCGGTCAAACTTGGCGGCAATGGCCTGGCGCTTGAGCCATTTAGGCACATTAAGATCTTTGTTTTCCAACATCTGTCTGACCAAAGGAATTTTGGCGGCTTTGGTTTTTAAGCTGACGACTTGGCCGGGTTTGATTAAGGCCGAAGGCACGGAGACTTTTTTATTATCGACTAAAACATGGCCGTGATTGGTAAGCTGGCGGGCAAAGGCCCGGGTGGGGGCAAAACCGGCGCGATAGATTAAGTTGTCCAGGCGGGACTCAAGAATTTGCAGTAGTTTTTCACCGGTAGCGGTTTGCGTTTTGCGGGCGGTTTTAAAGTAGCCCCGGAATTGGGCTTCACCGACATCATAAATGGCTTTGAGTTTTTGTTTTTCTTTTAATTGATGGGAGTAATCAGAAAAGCGGCGGCGGAGTTTTTTACCATGCATTCCCGGCGGTTGGGGTTTACGGGCTAAAATTTTATCAAACTTTTTCTGGCCGAAGATGTTTTCGTTGAATTTTCTGACAATTCTGGAGCGGGCGCGGATAGTTCTTGACATAGTTAACCGTGGTGTCGCTTTCTGGGCCGGCAGCCGTTGTGAGGCATCGGGGTGATATCCGCCAGCAGGGTGATTTTTAAACCACTGGCTTTGATGACGCCTAAAACAGCGTCGCGGCCGGAACCCGGACCTTTAATAAAAACCTGCAGGCTGGTTAAACCCATTTCTTTGGCTTTTCTGACGGTGGTTTCAATTGCCGTGGTGGCGGCAAAAGGAGTTGATTTCCGGGCGCCCTTAAAACCGCTATGGCCGGTTGATCCCCAGCAAACCACATTGCCTTTAAGATCGGTAATCGTGGCCAAGGTGTTGTTAAAAGAAGCGGTAATGTATAGATTACCGGATTTAATATTGGCAATGGTGGGTTTTTTCGGCATAATAATTTATTCTTTTTCCTTTTTGGCAGTTTCAATTTTGGCGGCATCTTCTTTCTTTAGGGCGCCAACGGTCATGCGCTTGCCGCGCTTGGTGCGGGCATTATGGCGGGTGTGCTGGCCGCGGGAGGGCAGATTATTACTGTGGCGCAAGCCCCGATAAGTGCCGATTTGTTTCAGGCGTTTGATATTATCTAAAATACTGCCTCTTAAGGGGCCTTCGATGGAAATAGTATCAGTGGCTTTTTGCAGGCGGCCGATCTCGTCGGAAGTTAAATCTTTAGCCCGTTTGTCAGGGTTGACGTTGGCCAATTTGAGCAATTGGCCCACATTGCGGCGGCCGACGCCAAAGATATAAGTTAAGGCAATTTCGGTGCGTTTGGCGGCAGGAATATCGACACCGCTGATTCTTACCATAATTAACCTTGACGCTGTTTATGGCGCGGGTTGGTGCAAATCACGTAAACCCGGCCTTTACGGCGGACTATTTTACATTTCAGGCAGCGTTTTTTGACTGAGGCTTGAACCTTCATAGGCAAGAAAAAATCAAGGAGATAGTCAATCGCTGACTTCTCCTTTGGTTTAAATATCAAAACTAAATATTATTATACACCTATTTGTTGCGGTAAACAATACGGCCTTTGGTGGTGTCGTAGGGGCTTTGCTCGATCTTGACTGAATCGCCGGGCAGGACCCGAATCCGGTAAAGCCGCATTTTCCCGGCCAGATGACAAAGGGCGATTTTAGCGGAATTGTTAAGTTTGACTCTGAAGGTAGCGTTGGGCAAAGCTTCTAAAACTTCACCTTCGACTTCGATTATTTCTTTGGGATCGGCTATTGGCATGAGATATTAATCAGTATTATAGCAAATAGTTTGGGAATTGCCAGAGGGGAATTTTACCTGCGAGGAGTCTCCTCGTAGGTCAACGCCTTAGAGGCGGAAAAACTATCTAATAAATACTCTACCCCATACTGAGTAAAATAATCATCTTTAACCCCTTTTTCCCGGCGAAACCGAGCAAATTCGGTTAAACACGCATCAAACATCTCTTTTCCAGTTGTCATAATCCCCTTAGCTCTTTCCTCAGCATTAACAGGAGGTCCTACGGCTAATGTCCAGTTTTTTGAAGCAGGACTCTTGGCTAAATTTTCCAATCCCTGAAAGCCGATCTCAACCCACACTAAAGCTTCAAAAGCCCGCTTACTACCTCTCCTATACCTTTTTTGAAATTCTTCCGGAGAATATTTTCCGTGTTGCTCCAATAAATAAACGATATCCCTAGCAGTTATTACGGCACTATCTACCCTTAAGTAAGGAAACACAACCCTTCCTTCTGTTTCCCCAGGAGTACTAGAAAAAAGTTCCCATAAAACATCAGGCGGAAGAATTGTACTTATTCTTTCCACAACCGGAGCTAATTCTTCTCTAATCTCTATCTCAACCCCAGAATCTTTTTTGGGAAGAAAATTAGCTAATGAAAAAAGTGTTTCACTCATAGTCTTCCTATATTATAACCTATATTTTAAAATTGACTAGTTGGCTCAAGAAGCTTAGGAAGGTTACAAAGGTTACAAAGGTTACAAGGATGTTCCTTGAAGGTTTGAAGGTTCTGGGAGGAATTTTACCTGCGAGGAGACTCCTCGTAGGCTTTTTAAGGCTTTAGTTAATTCCTGGTGAAAGGCGGGAATTGAACCTTCGTTGATAACCAGATAGTCGGCCAGGGCGATGGGCTCGGCTTTGTTGAGGTTATTTAATTCTGCCAGATCGCGGGCTTTGGCCTGGACTTCGGTTAACGGCCGGATCGGACGCTTCAATAAGCGTTGGCGGCGGATTTCCGGCCGGGCATAGATGCCTAAAAGTTTTAATTCGGGAAATTTGGCTTTTAAATAAAGATATTCTTCCCAGGAATACAGGCCGTCTAAGATTACCACTCCGGGGTGGTAACTTCCGGGGTGGAATGCGGCTCTGATACGCGGCTCGATTTTAATGGCGTAGGCGGCCATGCCCAGTTCTTTTCTTAAGTTTTCCCGGTAACGGCGCTCGTTAGTCTCCTGCAGGGACTGTCCTTGCAGGCGCAGGCCTTCGTCGGTGACATCCCCGAAACGGAGAACCGGATAACCCTGAGATTGAAAATAGTCACAGGCTACGGATTTACCCGAACCGGCCATGCCGACAACGGCAATAATTACTTGGTCCCTACACGGCTGCATATATCCTCAAAAATCTTGGCAATTGTCTGCTCGCCGTTGATTTTGCAAAGGAAACCTTCTTTTTCGTAGAATTTTAAGACATCGGCTTCCTGGTCGTTATACATTTTTAACCGCTCTTTAATTTTTTCCGGGCTGTCATTCAAAGAACCGTCCGGATTGACCCTCCCCCGGGCGAGCAAGCGTTTAATGGATTCGACTTCGCTCACCACCAGATAAAAAACATAGTCCACGTCATGACCATACTTATCCAGTTTGTCAGCTAAAAACAAGGCCTGGGTGTGATTGCGGGGAAAACCGTCGATAATAAAACCAGATTGGACATCCGGCTCTTTTAGACGCTGTTTCCATAAAACAAACATTTCCGAGTCAGCGACATAATAACCTTTAGACAGGGATTCGCGGCAGATATTGCCCATAATCCCCTTATCAGCTTCGGCATAATGACGAACCAAGTCGCCGGAGCCAAGATAGGGCAAGTTTAATTTCTCGGCCAGCAGTTTGGCCTGAGTAGATTTGCCGGAACCTTCGGGGCCGTAAAAAATTATGAACATATAACGGTTATAATTATTATAAATGTTATAAAAACTATAAGAAACCTTCGTAATTGCGCATAATTAATTGCGCTTCTAAAGATTTACTGACTTCTAAAATTACCGAGACGACGATTAAAATCCCGGTGCCGCCGATGGTGATAGTAGTAATGCCGGTGAGGCCGCTGGCAATTGAAGGCAGGATGGCAATTAAACCCAAGAAGATGGCGCCGGCCAAGGTAATCCGGTTTAAAACGTGGGAGAGATAATCAGCCGTAGGCGTACCGGGCCGGATTCCGGGAATAAAGCCGCCGTATTTTTTAATATCTTCGGAAATCTTGTCCGGATTAAAAGTAACGGCAGTGTAAAAATAAGTAAAACCAATGACCAGAATAAAGTAGATCAGATGATAAGCGACGCGGCCGGGATCAAAAAAGACAACGACTTGAGAGGCCAGAGCGGCCAGCTGGGGACTAGCCATTTTTTGCAAGTAACCGCCGACCACCGAAGGCATCACCACTAAAGAAACGGCAAAAATAATCGGAATCACCCCGGCCTGATTAACCCGCAAGGGCAAGTAGGTGGTCTGGCCGGTAGCAGTGACACCGGCACGCTGACGGCGGGCATAGCGGACGGGAATTTGACGGACAGCTTCATTAACAAAAACAATGGCGGAGATGACCATTAAGCCAAGAATAGTAAAGGTAATTAAACTCATTAAGTTCAGGGTTTGGCTGATGGCGCCGGTTTGAAGCAGAGAAACCGGCAGACGGCCGACAATGCCGGCAAAAATAAGAATGGAGATGCCGTTGCCGATGCCGTATTCGGTTAATAACTCGCCCAGCCACATTAATAAAATTGTGCCGGCGACCATGGTAAAGACAATGCCGATTAAATCCAAAGGACCGCTTAAAACCAAGATATGCTGATTTCTAAGCAAAGCGGCCATGCCCACCGCCTGAATCGTGGCTAAAGGAATAGACAAAAGCCGGGTGTACTGATTGATTTTCTCCCGGCCAAAGTCGCCTTCTTTGCTCAACTCTTCCAGTTTAGGCATAATCATCATTAATAACTGCAAAACAATGGAAGCATTGATATAAGGCCCTAAACCCAAGGCCATGACCGAGAAATTGGCCAGAGTGCCGCCGGAAAAAATATCGAGCATGCCTAACAGCTGGTTGGAGTTAAACAGCTGCTGGAGGGCGATCAAGTCGACTCCGGGAACAGGAATGTGGGCAATAAAGCGAAAAATAACAAAGATAAACAGGGTGAGCAAGAGTTTGCGGCGAAGTTCTTTAATGCGGAATAAATGCTTAAGGGAATCAAGGGTGTGGAGCATTATTTTTTAGTAATGATTTTGCCGCCGGCTTTAATGACTTTTTTGGCGGCGGACTGAGAGATCGGCAAGGCAATGGTTAAAGCCAGTTTCAGGTCGCCGTTGCCTAAGATTTTCACCGGGTATTTGAGGGCGGCTTCCGGCAGAAGATGGTATTTGATTAAGCTGGGGACGGTGACCTCGGTGTTTTTGGGCAAGGAGTTTAGCTGTTCCAGGTTTAAAATCAACGACTGGCGGGCTTTTAAAGATTTAAATTTTAACTTGCCCCGGAGCATAGGAATGCGGCGGATTAAACTTTTTCTCATCTTGGTGCCTTCAAAGTAAAGCGGGCGGTGGCTGCGGATGTTTTGACCTTTGGCCCCCCTGCCGGTAGTGTGGCCGCCCTTGCCGGAGCCATAGCCGCGGCCGACTCTTTTTTTGGCAGTGGCAGTAATTTTGGGGCGTGTTTGCAGTTTCATTTGGACTCCTTAAGACTTTAACAATTTAAGCGCTTTAATAGTAGCATAAACATTGGAGGCTTTGTTCCGGGTGCCTAAAACTTTACTGGAAACATCATTGATGCCGGTGACTTCCATGACGGCCCGGACGGCCCCGCCGGCAATCACGCCGCTCCCGGGAGGAGCCGGTTTTAATAAAATCCGGGCGGCACCGAACTTGACCTGAATATCATGAGGGATGGTGGTGCCGGTCATGGCCACAGTGAATAAGTTTTTCTTGGCGCGGCGGATGGATTTTTTAATGCCGGACAAAACATCCGGGGCTTTGCCTAAACCGACGCCGACCCGGCCTTTTTTATCGCCGACGACCATCAGAACAGAAAAGCCAATCTGGTTGCCGCCTTTGGTTTTTTTGGAGACCCGGTTAATCTGAATAATTTTTTCTTCAAACTCTTTTTTTTCTTCGTAGCGGGGCATATTAGAATTTTAAACCTTTCTGTCTGGCGGCGTCGGCCAAGCAACGGATCCGGCCATGATATTTATAAGCGCCGCGGTCAAAAACTACGGCGGAGATTTTTTTCTTTAAAGCCAAGGCGGCGATTTGGCCGCCGACGGCTTCCGGGTCTGACCCGAAAGCGGCCACTAAAGTAATCCCCTGGGCATCATTGATAATTTGGGCGTAAATATATTTTAAGGAACGAAAAACCGTTAAGCGCGGCCGGAGGGCTGTCCCCTTAGTTTTCAGGCGGGAGCGATACAGTCTTTGCAGTTTGGCGTTTTTATATCTTTTGATCATATTTTTAGGCTTCGGCGGCCTTAGCGGCTTTACCCGGCTTTAAACGCACCAGTTCGTTAAGGTAGCGGATGCCTTTGCCTTTGTAGGCGTCCGGCGAGCGGAAGCGGCGGATATTGGCGGCAACCTGGCCGACCAAATATTTATCGGCGCCGCTGACAATAATAAATTTAGTATCCTTAATTTCCAGCTTAATGCCCGGGGGCGGGTTAAAGACAACCGGATGAGAATAACCCAAGGCCAGTTCCAGGCCGGCCCCTTTGGGAGTAACCCGGAAACCAGTGCCCTGGATTTCCAAAGTCTTGGTAAAACCTTTGACCAGGCCGAAGATCATATTGGCAATTAAACTTCTGGTTAAACCGTGCAAGGCTTTGCTTTTGCGGCTGGTCCGGACGACTTTGACAAGCAAAGTATTGTCTTTTTGGCTGACCTGAATATCCCGATGAATTAGTTGGGTTAATTCCTGGGCCGCGGATTTCACGCTGATTAAACCGCGGCTGATAGTGACGGTCAGGTTGTCAGGAACAATGATGGGTTGGAGACCGATTCTGGACATAAGTTAATTAATTTTACAGATAATTTCGCCGCCCAGGCGCTGCTTTCTCGCCTCTTTGGCGGTCATCATACCTTGAGAGGTGGAAATAATGACCAGGCCCCGGCCGATGGTCAATTTTTTAATATTGAATTGATTAACATAGTGGCGGACGCCGGGCTTAGAAATTCTTTTGATTTGGGCGACGGCCGGCTGTTTCCGAACATATTTTAAGGTAAGGTTTAAGTTTTTTTCTGCCGCTTGGTTGCCTTCGACCTGATAGTCAGTTAAGTAGTTATTGGTAATTAATATTTTCACCAAGCTTTCTTTAAGGCGGGAGTAAGGCACCAGCGTAGTTTTATGCTTGGAGCTTTGGGCATTTTTAATTCTGATTAATAAGTCGGCAAGCGGATCGGTCATATTTTGTTTACCAACTGGCTTTGGTGACTCCCGGCAATTCGCCTTTATTAGCTAATTCCCGGAAACAGAGGCGGCATAAACCAAAGTGCCGCAAGTAGGCCCGGGGGCGGCCGCAAAGCTTACAGCGGTTTTGTTTGCGGGAGGAAAATTTTGGCTGTCTTAATTGTTTGTTAAAAAATTTAACTTTGGCCATACTTAGCAAAGGGCAAACCTAATAATTCCAGTAATTTTAAGGCTGTCTGATTATCGGCGGCAGAAGTAACCAGGGTCACTTGAAAACCTCTTGTCTGGTCGATTGTATCATAACTCACTTCCGGAAAAATAATCTGTTCTTTAAAGCCGAGCGAATAATTACCGCGGCCGTCGAAGCTAGTCCGGCTGACACCCTTAAAGTCGCGCACTTGCGGCAAAACTACTGAAATCAGTTTGTCTAAGAAAGCGTACATCCGCTCGCCTCTTAAGGTGGCCATGACACCGATGTGGTCACCGGCACGGATTTTAAAGGCGGCTTCGGCTTTACGGGCTTTGGTGACAATCGCTTTTTGGCCGGCAATTAAACTCAGGTACTCGCTGATTTTTTTAGCCACGCCTTTATCGCCGGCGCCTTCTTTAATCCCCATGTTAATTACAATCTTTTTCATTCGGGGAACGGCTAAGTCATGCTGAAGTTTAAGCTCTTTTTTAAGGGCGGGAACGATGGCGGTAAAATATTTTTCCTGTAAACGGTTCATAAGGGTTTTTGGCATTTTTTACAAATTCTGACTTTTTTCTTTTTGGCCCCCTGAAAACCGATTCTGGTCTGAAGATGGCAGTGGGGGCAAATTAAGGCGATTTTGGATAAAGCTAAGGGCCGCGCCAGGTCCAGAATACCGCCCGGCTGTTTGTCACCCTGTTTTTTAGTGTGCTTTTTATACATGTTGGCGCCGGCAACCACCACCTGATCGGCTTTGGCTAAAATTGCTTCAATTTTGCCGGTTTTGCCCCGGTCTTTGCCGAGAATAATTTTGACAGTGTCGTTAAGCCTAAATTTCATAAGTTTAAAGCACCTCCTGGGCTAAAGAAGCAATTTTATTGTAGCCTAAGTTTTTGATTTCCCGGGCAATCGGGCCAAACACCCGGCTGGCTTTAGGTTCTTTGGTGGCCACATTTTCTAAGATCACGGCGGCGTTGTCGTCGAAACGAATATAAGAACCGTCAGCGCGGCCGTGTTCTTTTCTGACCCGGACCAAAACGGCTTTAACTATCTCGCCTTTTTTAACCTGGGCGTTGGGGCCGGCTTCATAAACCGAGCAGGTAATCAGATCGCCCAGATAACCAAAACGTTTTTTGGAACCGCCATGAACCAGGATAACGCGGAGCTTTTTGGCCCCGGAATTATCGGCGACATTGAGAATTGAGCGTAGTTGAATCATATTTTTTTAATAACTTTCCATTTTTTACGTTTACTGATCGGCCGGGTTTCCTGAATTAAAACTTTGTCGCCGGGCTTAAGTTCCAACTGATTATCACAGAGGTATTTTTTCTTTCTGGTGACTGTCTTTTGGTAAAGCGGGCTGGTCCAGCGGCGGGTAATCTGAACCACGGCAGTGCGCTGCATCTTGGTACTGAAGACAATGCCTTTTAACTGTTTCATAGAGACTTTTCAGCCATAGGCTGATCAGCCTTTGGCTGAGATTTCAATAAAGTAATTTGATAACGGGTTTTTTTAAGCTGGCTGGTATCTTTAAGTTTATTAACCTTTAAATCCAGTTTTAACTTGACCAGTTTGGCTTGCAACTGGGGCAGAGTGAGTTTATCGGTGGTGCTTTTCATAGATTAATTTTTAATAACTACTTTGGTTTTTATCGGCAGTTTTTGCGCGGCTAAGCGGAATGATTCAACGGCGATTGATTCGGGGACGCCGGCGAGTTCAAACATAATCCGGCCGGGCCGGACAACGCAAACATAGCCTTCCACCTCGCCTTTGCCGCCGCCCATGCGGACACCGGCGCCTTTTTTAGTGTAGGTTTTATCCGGAAAAATGCGGATCCACAACCGGCCGACCCTTTTGGTGTGGTGGGCGATGGTTTTCCGGGCGGCTTCGATCTGACGGGCAGTAATCCAACTTCTGTCCATAGCTTTAAGGCCGAACTCGCCAAAGCTTAAGGTTGAACCGGCTTGGCTTAAGCCGTTCAGCGAACCGCGGAAGCTTTTTCGGTATTTTTGGCGTTTAGGCTGAAGCATATTCTCCTTTATAAACCCAGACTTTAATCCCGACATAGCCGTATTTGGTAAAAGCCGGCTGTTGAAAGTAGTCAATGTTCGAGCGGATCGTGCTTAAAGGAATACTGCCGGAAATAAATTTTTCTCTCCGGCCAATTTCCGCGCCGCCGATGCGGCCGGAAAAAAGAATTTTAATGCCTTTGGCGCCGGAAGCCATGGCTTTTTCCATCACCTGAGCGGCGGCCCGGCGGTGGGGATAGCGTTTATTTAACTGTTCGGCTAATCTTAAACCAATTAAGCGGGAAGATAAATCCGGGTTTTTAACTTCAATAACCGAGAGTTCAAATTTAGGGGTTTTGCCGGATTGCTTGTCGATTTTTAATTGTTTAGTAATCAGCTTTTTCAGCTCTTCCAAACCGGAGCCGCCGCGGCCGATGACCACGCCGGGACGGGTAACGTAAAGGGTAATTTTCAGGGTATTAATCGAGCGGTCAATCTTGACCTCGGTAATGCCGGCCAGTTTTAGTTTTTCCAATAAAAAGGAGCGCAACTGAAGATCTTCTAATAAGAAGCGGTGATAATCTTTGCCCTCGGCATACCAATTAGAGGCCCAGCTGAAAATGGTACCGAGACGAAAGGCAAGCGGGTTAACTTTTTGGCCCATGTGACTCCAAAATAATTTTTATATGAGAACTGCGTTTGAGAATCGGGTGGGCCCGGCCCCGGGAGACCGGTTGAAAACGTTTTTGAACCGGGCCGCCATTCACTTCAATTAATTGAATTGTTAAAGAATCTTTGGATAATTTATAGTTATTAACGGCGTTAGCGACGGCTTGCTTTAAAACCTTCAAGACCGGCCCGGCGGCCCTACGCCTTAAATGTTTTAAGGTAGTCAAGGCTTCTTCGATGGCCATCGGCCGGATTAAATCAGCCACTAATCTGACTTTTCTGGGCCCTTGTTTTAAAAATTTGGTTTGAGCGATGATCTGCATAAATATTTTTAAGTCTTGGTCATCAGGCGTTTAACCATCTTGCCGTGACCGTGAAAGGTCCGGGTATGGCTAAACTCGCCTAAGCGATGGCCGACCATGGCCTCATTAATAAAAACGTCAATAAATTTGCGGCCGTTGTGCACCGAAAAGGTGTAACCGACAAATTCCGGCGGAATTTGGCTGGCGCGGGACCAGGTTTTAATCGGTTCTTTTTTGCCGCTGTCTTTTTGTCTTTGAATTTTTTTCATTAGTTTTTCGTCCACATAGGGACCTTTTTTTGAGCTGCGCATAGTTTATTTAACCCGCCTATCTTTAATAATAAATCTGGCTGAATATTTTCTTCTGTTTCTGGTTTTCTTGCCCAGGGTTTTCTTGCCCCAAGGAGAGACAGGCGAGGGCCGGCCAACGCCGGAACGGCCTTCGCCGCCGCCATGCGGGTGAGACCGGGGGTCCTGGGCCGTGCCGCGGACAGTCGGTTTAATCCCCTTATGGCGGCTGCGGCCGGCTTTGCCCAGTTTAATATTTTTAATTTCCGGGTTAGAAACTTCGCCTATTGTAGCATAACATTCCAAAGACACCTGCCGGACTTCACCGGAAGGCAGTTTGATAATGGCAAATTTATCTTTACTCTGTAAAACGGCGGTATTGCCGGCGGAACGGACGAGCTGGCCGCCTTTGCCGGGAGTGAGCTCAATATTATGAATCAAGCTGCCCACAGGAATATTTTTTAAAGCCAAAGCATTGCCGGGTTTAACGGGAGCATTTTCGCCGGAAAAAACCAGGTGATTAACCTTTAAGCCCTGAGGGGCCAGGATGTAGCGTTTTTCCCCGTCGGCATAGTAAAGCAGGGCAATGTTCGCGGTGCGGTTGGGATCATATTCAATACTGGCCACCCGGGCAGGAATGTCATGTTTGTCGCGTTTAAAATCAATAATCCGAAACAGCCGTTTTTCCTGACCGCCGTGATGGCGAACGGTTAATTTCCCAGAGGAGTTGCGGCCGGCCCGGTATTTAATGATGGTAGTTAAGGTTTTTTCCGGCCGTTTAACAGTCAAGTCAGACCGATCAAGATCAGTGCGGTGGCGGCGGCCGGGCGTGGTGGGTTGATGGCGGATTATCATAATTTTTTAAGTTTCTTTAGTTTCTTAGGTTCCTTACGAGCCTTCGGCAACTCAAAATACTCAATAGTTTGGCCCTTTTTAAGAGTAACCATGGCTTTAAAACGGTTGGCGGCTAAACTTAAAGTCCGAACGGAAACGACATTCACCGCAAAGAGTGATTCGATTTCCGTTTTAATTTGAGTTTTAGTCATGGCGCGGGTGACGCTAAAAGTAAAGCGGCCGGTTTTGGCCTGGGCCATGGATTTTTCGGTAATTATTGGTTTAAGCAGCATAGTGGGCCTCAAAAGTTTTTAAAGCAGATTTGGTAAAAATAAGGTATCGGTGGTTTAAAACCTGATAAGTATTAAGAGAAGCGGCCAAGTGAAGATTTATATATTTAAGATTATTAACGCCTGTTTTAATATCCGGTTGCGGCTGATCAATTAAGAGAAGGAGTTTTTGAGGCTGTTTGACCAAGACGTGAAAGATTTTATCAAAAGCTTTGGTGTTGGGTTTGATTTTTTCCAAGCCAGCGACGACTAAAATTTCCCCTTCTTTTAATTTAGCAGTTAAAGCGCTGAAAAGACTGAGCTGTTTCATTTTCTGAGGCAATTTCAAGTAAAAATTCTGGAAACCGGACGGACCATGGGTTTTTGAGCCGCCGACAAAAACGGGGGCATTGCGGCTGCCGTGGCGGGCCCGGCCGGTGCCTTTTTGACGCCAGACCTTGGCATGGGTAACGTTAATGTCGTTCCTATCTTTGGTTCTGGCGCTGGCCAGCCGCTGATTGGATAAATAAACCCTGACAGCCTGATTCATCAGGCTGGGATTGATTTTGGCGTTAAAAATTTTAGCGGAAACACTAATGGTCGCTAGTTTTTTGGCGCTGGTGGATAAAACGTCTAGTTTCATAACTTAAGCAGCTTAAGAAGTGAGTTTTTTGATCCCGGGACAGTACCCGAAACTGTCAATAAATTATCTTCAATTTTAATTACTTTTAAGTTTTTGACAGTGACTGTTTCCACGCCATAATGGCCGGCCATTTTTTTGCCTTTCCAGACCCGGCCGGGAGTGGTACGCATGCCGATAGAACCGGGAGCGCGGGAGCGGTCAGACTGGCCGTGGGTTTTGGGGCCGCCGCTAAAACCATGGCGCTTCATGACGCCGGCAAAACCCCTGCCTTTAGAAAGCCCGGTGGCTTTGAGCAGATCACCGGGCTTAAGAATATCCTGGCAGTTAATTTGGTCGCCGGGCTTGAGGTCAGCGGCATTAGGTAGCTTAAGTTCCTTAGGTTGCTTACGAGCGGCTACGCCGCAAACCAAAGCGTCATAACCGTCTTTTTCGACAGTCTTAATCCGCTTAATGGTTAAAGGCAAAGCTTGAAGCTGAGTGACCACTACCCGATTACCCTTATCATCAAAGGTTTGACTGGTTTCCAATTTGGTGGCAAAAAACTGATCAATCATAAACTTACATCCTCACTTCAATTCCCACGCCGGCGGGCAGTTCCAGGTGCATTAAACTATCAATAGTTTTGTCAGTGCAGTCGATAATGTCAATTAAACGTTTGTGGGTTAACATTTCAAAATGCTCCTGAGCGTTTTTGTCAGTATGGGGGCTGGTCAGGACGCAAACTAACTTTCTTTTGGTGGGTAAAGGCACCGGGCCAACCACCTGGGCGCCGGTAGCCATAGCCGTATCGAGGATTTTCTGGCAGCATTCATCGATGATCCGGTGATCATATGATTTTAATCTGATCCGTATGCGGCCTTTTGGCATAATAAAGAAAGTGACACAGTGTCACGGTGTCACTATTCTTTGATAATTAATATCTTCGACTTACTTAATAATTTTGGTGATGGCTCCGGCACCAACGGTTAAGCCACCCTCGCGGATAGCAAACCGCAAGCCTTCTTCCAAGGCCACCGGCTGAATGAGTTTGACAGTCATCTTGGCATTATCGCCGGGCATGACCATTTCCACTCCTTTTTCTAAGGTAACATCGCCGGTCACATCAGTGGTCCGGATGTAAAACTGGGGTTTGTAACCAGTGAAAAAGGGAGTGTGCCGGCCGCCTTCTTCTTTGGAAAGAATGTAGACTTCGGCTTCAAACTCGGTATGAGCGGTAACGGAACCGGGTTTGCATAAAACCTGGCCGCGCTCAATGTCGTCTTTTTCAATCCCCCTTAAAAGAATGCCGACATTGTCTCCGGCTAAACCTTCGTCAAGCTGTTTCCGAAACATCTCGACGCCGGTAACAGTGGATTTTTTTGGAGCTTTAAGGCCGACAATTTCCACTTCTTCGCCGACTTTAATCTTGCCCCGGTCAATCCGGCCGGTAGCAACCGTACCGCGGCCTTTGATCGAGAAAACGTCTTCGACAGCCATTAAGAACGGCTGATCCAGCGGCCGTTTGGGTTCGGGAATGGATTCATCCAAAGCCTTTAATAAAGCTTCAATCGGCTTTTGCGCTTCGGCATCGCCTTCCAGGGCCTTTAAGGCACTGCCGCGAATGATGGGAATGTCTTTACCGGGAAATTCGTACTTGGTTAAGAGTTCACGAATTTCCTCTTCCACCAAATCAATCATTTCTTTGTCATCAACCGCGTCACATTTGTTTAAAAAGACAACCAAGGCCGGAACGTTAACCTGACGCGCCAAGAGAATATGCTCTCTGGTTTGAGGCATCGGGCCGTCAGTGGCGGCGACGACTAAAATAGCGCCGTCCATTTGGGCCGCGCCGGTAATCATGTTCTTGATGTAGTCTTTGTGCCCCGGACAGTCAATGTGGGCATAGTGGCGTTTTTCGGTTTCATACTCTAAGTGAGTAATGGAAATAGTAATGCCGCGCTCGCGTTCCTCCGGGGATTTGTCAATATCCTCGAACTTCATGGCCTGGGCCATGTTTTTCTTGGCTAAATACTGAGTAATGGCCGCAGATAAAGTGGTCTTGCCATGATCGACGTGACCAATGGTGCCGACATTTACATGCGGTTTCGTGCGTTGATAGGTTGCCATAAAGCCTCCTTAATAATTTAATTGATATATTTTAACCGTTTTTGGCAGATTTGGCAATAATTTTTTGGGCAATGTTATTGGGCACTTCCTCGTAGTGGGACGGCTCCAGGTAAAAACTGGCCCGGCCTTGAGTCATGGAACGAAGAATAGTAGCATATTGGGGCATTTCTGCCAAGGGGACTTCGGCGTTGATGATTAGCATCCGGCCGCGTTTGCCGGTGCCGAGAATATGAGCGCGTTTTTTTGACAGGTCGCCGATAATCTCACCCATGAACTCTTCCGGAGAAGAGACTTCGAGCTTCATAATCGGCTCTAATAAAATCGGATCAGCCTGGCGAACAGCCGACTGAAAAGCCATGGAACCGGCAATTTTGAAAGCAATTTCCGAAGAGTCGACATCATGGAAAGAACCGTCGTAGACCGCCACCAGAATATCGACGACAGGAAAACCGGCAATGACGCCGTTTTCGGCGGCTTCTTTAGCGCCTTTGCCGATCGGAGGAATAAACTCCCGGGGAATATCGCCGCCGGTGATTTCGGAAATAAACTCAAAACCCTCACCGCGGCTTTTAGGCTCAATCCGTAAGAAACAGTGACCATACTGGCCGCGGCCGCCGGATTGGCGGATGTATTTACCTTCGGCTTCAGCCACTTTTTTGATGGTTTCTTTGTAAGCGACCTGGGGTTGGCCGGTATTAACGCTAATATGAAACTCCCGTTTCATCCGGTCGACTAAGATTTCCAGGTGCAGTTCGCCCATGCCGGAAATAATGGTTTGACCGGTTTCCGGATCGGATTTAATGGTAAAAGTAGGATCTTCTTCTCCCAAGCGCTTTAAGGCAAAACCCATTTTTTCCTGATCGGCTTTGGTTTTCGGCTCAATCGCCAAAGAAATAACCGGTTCGGTAAAAGTAATCCCTTCCAGAATAATCGGGTGGCTGTCATCGGTTAAAGTATTGCCGGTAGTGGTATCTTTTAAACCCACCAGGGCGACGATTTCGCCGGAAAAAGCTTCGGGAATTTCTTCGCGGTCGTTGGCATGCATTAAAAGCAGGCGGCCGACGCGTTCTTTTTTATCTTTGGTGGAGTTGTAAACATAACTGCCGGATTTAAGGGTGCCGGAATAAATGCGGACATAGGTTAAGCGGCCAACATGAGGATCGGATTGAATTTTGAAAGCCAGACCGCAAAAGGGCGCTTCGCTGTTGCAGAGGCGGATTTCTTCCGCCTTGGTTTTGGGGTGGACGCCTTTGACTTCATGAAGATCGACCGGGCTGGGCAAATATTCAACCACGGCATCAAGCAAGGGCTGAACGCCTTTGTTTCTTAAAGATGAACCGCAGAAAACCGGCACCAGTTTGTAGGCAATCGTCGCTTTTCTTAAAGCGGTTTTCAGCTCCACCACGGTCGGTTCTTCACCAGTTAAATATTTGTTTAACAAAGCATCGTCATGCTCGGAAATTTGTTCGATTAATTTGGCCCGGTATTCTTTAACCTGATCAGCCATATCTTCGGGAATATCAACAATGTCATATTTGGCGCCGGTTTCATCACCCTTCCAAATAAAAGCTTTTTGATCTAAGAGCAAAACTATCCCCTTAAACGAAGACTCGACCCCAATCGGCAGAGTCATAATGGCCGGATTGGCGCCGAGACGGTCGCGGATATCCTGAACCGTGGCGAGAAAGTCAGCGCCGAGTTTGTCCATTTTATTAACAAAACAAAGGCGGGGCACATTGTATTTATCGGCCTGATGCCAGACGGTTTCCGATTGGGACTGGACGCCTTCTTCGGCGTCTAAAACCGTGATCCCGCCGTCTAAAACGCGAAGGGAACGTTCAACTTCGGCGGTAAAGTCTACGTGGCCGGGAGTGTCGATAATATTAATCCGGTATTCGGCCTGGGAAACAGCGCCGGCGATGACCGGGGTCCAAAAAGCAGTCGTGGCGGCGGAAACAATAGTAATGCCCCGCTCGCGCTCCTGGGCCATCCAGTCCATCTGGGTCGTGCCTTCGTCAATGTCGCCGAGTTTGTAGGTTTTGCCGGTATAGAAAAGAATCCGCTCGGTGGTGGTAGTTTTGCCGGCATCAATATGGGCAATAATGCCGATGTTGCGGATTTTATCCAGAGGCACGTGGCGTTTTTTGGCAGTGTCTGATTGAGTAATTGACATAAAAAATCGCTTCTTGAAGAAGCGATGGCTTTCAAGAAAACTTGGTAAATAAATTAGTAAGAGGATTATAAAGTAAAAAAATGAGGTTGTCTATAAGAGGCCACCTACAAGGTTGGACCTTGAAGGCCACTGCTAGAGCGGGTCATCATCAGGCTCATCAACGTCAACGTCGGAAGATTGATCATATCGATTCATATAAAACGGCTCAGCGGGGGGAAGCTGGTCGGGGTAATCACCGCTTTCAGGAACTGAAGGATTTGTATCTACGCCTACTTCCGCCGCTTTTGATCCTGGTATAACAACTTCTGACATACGAACCTATAGTACTCTTTCTCTCTGGAAAAAGCAAGAGGAGAAAAATAAGGGGGGGCTACAAGGTTGGACCTTGAAGGCCAACGGTCGTGGAGGCTAGGTTGATCAAAAAAACCGTTTTGGCCTAAAATTATCGGTGATTTTACAGGAATGCTTTTAGAAAAATAAAAATCACAAAAGTATTTTTTGCCGCTGAAAAACATTTTTATCCTTTCCTTAAAACCGCTAAATTGTTCGCCATTGGCGGCAGTAAAAACTTTTTGCGGCTGTTTTTTAAATTTAATCCCCAACCACTGCCCGATTTCCAAACAACACAAACAACTGTCGGCGCCGGAATCAATCAGGGCCCAAACAGGCAAGGTTACTTTATGGGTTTTGGGATAATCAAGACTAACGCTAATCCAAGGCAGATAAATATCTTTGTCTTTCCCGGGAATAACAATGTAGGGAAATTTAGCCATGAAAACGAGTTACCAAGCCTGAGTAATCGCTAGAAGCAGGCATTAAAACAATCTTGTGTTTTAGTTCGTATCTGTCGGCCAGGGTTCTAAAATTTTTAGCGTGACCAACAACTTTAAAATTTTTGTTAATTGCCACCCAACCAGACTGATATTTAGCTAAAGTTTTTTTCAAGTTAATTGTTTTCATATGAATCTCAAACTTAAAGCCATTATATATAAAGATTTAAGGGTTGTCTATAAGAGGTGCCTACAAGGTCGGACCCTGAAGGCCAAAATCAAGGCCTACGGGATCGGAGACTGGAGGTCGGCAGAGGAAGTGGCAGAAGGAAAA
>CAZYUF010000003.1:0-8784 GCA_964650605.1 uncultured Pseudomonadales bacterium
GTAGTCGGCGAGTATCCGAATGAAGCCTATGTTTATCAGGGTAAGAAGCTACAGGATCAGCCGGAAAACATGGAATTTATTGACACCTGGTACTTACACACGACTCATTTAAAAAGAACTGCTTGGCGGCATAGTTTCAAAGTAATTGACCGCCTGAAAAAATTTAAACTTTTTACTGCTTGACAAAGCATTAGTTCTATTTCACAATTACCATATTATGTATGGGATATCTGGAATAAAGGAACAAACAAAACTTGAACAATTGCCATTGTTTAATAAAGATACTGCCTCAATTTTAATTGGTAAAACAGGCAATAATTTAGATAAAAAAATAGAGCGGCTCCTGAAAAAAAATTACTTGGTCAGTTTAAAAAAAAGTTGGTATGTTTCCAAACCATTTTTAGACAAACAAGTAAGTTTAAAAAACTATACAGAATACTTAGCCAATAAATTGCGCGCACCATCATATTTATCCCTGGAATATGTTTTATCAAAATATAATCTAATTCCGGAGGAAATTAATATTTGGACCAGTATTACCACAAAATCCACTCGCTCTTACGAAAACGATCTTGGAGTTTTTAATTATAAATCTATCAAAAATAATCTATTTACCGGATACAGAGAAATCGAATCTCGGGGAAATAGTGTTTATATTGCTAATAAAGCCAAGGCCGTTTTCGACTTTTTATATTTAAAAAGAAATCTTAGCCTAAATCTAAATTATGAGTTAAATACAGGCTTACGGTTTAATTGGAGCGTGTTTTCTAAAAAAGATTTGCAGGAATTTTCAAAATATGTTCAAATTTCTAATTTGAATAAAATGAAACTCATTTTAAAAGAAATTACTAAAATTAAAAATGCTTCTTGATAGATTAAAGAAAATTACCAAGAAAGAAATAATTGCTGACTCAGTCGGTAAGTTATTCTTACGAAATTTACTAAAAGAATCTTTGCAGTATTACGTGCTTGATTATGTCTACTCTTCAGCTTGGGGCAGCAGTTTTTTATTTAAAGGCGGCACTTGTTTGAGATTTTGTTTCGGTTTGCCAAGATTATCATAAGATTTAGATTTTGATATAAAAAATTATAAAGAGTTTAATTTGAAGAAGTTTTGTCAATCACTCAGCGACTATTTTATTAAAAAACTCCAATTTAAAGAATTTGGGCTAAAAGTAGCTAAGAACAACCAACAAGTTTATTTAAAATTTCCTTTAATGGATCAATTAGGTTTGAAAGAAAATAATAGCGAAAGCCCGATTTTATTTTTAAGGCTTGATTTAAATCCCGTAGATTCAAATATTTACCAAGAAGAGATTTCTTTGATCAGTGATGATGATTTTAATTTTATTATTAAAAGATACGCTTTAACAGATCTATTTGCCTCGAAGCTTGCCGCCATATTAGAGAGAACTTTTAAAAAAGGTAAAGGCGATATAATTACTTTTAAAGGAAGAGATTATTTCGATTTAATTTGGTTTTTACAAAAAAATATTAAGCCTAACTTTTTAAGATTAGAAAATATTACCGGAGTTAAAAAAAATCAGCTGATAAAAAAAATTGATAACAAGGTTAATCAGATAAATTTAGATTACCTTAAAGAAGATTTATTGCCTCTTTTTAGAAAACGTGATTTTGTTAACAGCTTTTGTAATTCTTTTTCAGAACTTTATCAAACTAACAAGAATTTATTTAACACGCTTTAAATACCACTCAATAAACCGTCTCATGCCTGTTTCCAAGTCTGTTTTTGGCTGCCAATTAAGCAGTCTTTTCGCTTTAGCAATATCCGCATAAGTTCTGGGAACGTCTGCCGGATGTCTGGGCTTTTCAATGATTTTGGCTTTTTTCTGGGTTATTTTCTCCACAATTTTAATAAAATCATTGAGTTTGATTGGCTGGTTGTTGCCTAAATTAATAATTTCGTAGGCCAATGGTCTGTGAACTGCCGCGATTATGCCCTCAACAACATCATCAATATAAGTATAGTCGCGACTAGTTGAGCCATCGCCATAACGAATAATCGGCTGGTTTTTTAAGATATTTTTAGTGAATAAATATGGCGCCATGTCCGGCCGGCCTTTGGGCCCGTAAACCGTAAAAAATCTTAACACTGTCACCGGGAAATTATCTTGCCGGCAGAGGGCTTCGGCTTCTAGCTTAGTTTCGGCATACGGACTGATCGGTTTGGCTAATTTATCTGCTTCTGAAAATGGTACTTTTTCCTGATTGCCGTAAACACTGCTGGAAGAGGCCATAATAAACTGCTTGACTTTATGTTTTTTGGCCAGATCTAAGAGATTTTTTGTGCCCTGAACATTAACCTGCCAATAAAGCTCAGGATTAAGTAAGGACGGTCTGACCCCGGCCCTGGCGGCCAGGTGGATGATTATTTCCGGCTTGGTTTGGGGAAAAATTAATTTTAGTTTTTCTTTATCCAATATATCTGCGCGCTCCTGGGTAAAATTTGAGTTGTTTTTAAACTCCTCAATATTCTTTTCTTTTCTTTTCGGGCTATAGTAATCATTAAAATTATCTATTCCTACCACCTCGTCGCCAAGTTTGAGTAATCTTTCAGTTAAATTTGAACCAATAAAGCCGGCATTGCCGGTCACTAAAATTTTCCTGCTCATTCTTTAAGCGTTTCCTGAAAATACTTGATGGTTTTCTTCAAGCCCCTGGTAAAACTGACTTCCGGTTTCCAGCTTAAAATCTTTTTCGCTTTGCTGATGTCCGGTTTTCTTCTGGCCGGGTCATCCTCAGGTAAATCTTCATAAACCAGTTTTGACTTAGAGCCAATGGCTTTTTTCACCTTTTCCGCCAGCTGCAATATCGTATATTCCTCCGGATTGCCTAGATTAAACACTTGGCCCTTAGTCTGGTCAGTGAACATGGCTGCCTTTAATCCCTTGACTAAGTCAGCCACATAACACAGGCTTCTGGTTTGCTTGCCTCTGCCATAAATTGTCATTGGCTCATTTTTTAAAGCCTGAATAATAAAGTTTACTATTGCCCGGCCGTCGCCTTTCGCCATCTTCGGGCCGTAAGTATTAAAAATCCTCACAATTCTGGCATCAACGTTAAACTTTCTTAAGTAGACAAAGGTCAACGCCTCTCCGAACCTTTTGCTTTCGTCATAGCAGGAGCGGATGCCGTTAGGGTTAACATAGCCCCAATACTCTTCTGTTTGCGGATGTTGTTTCGGATTGCCGTAGACTTCGGAAGTCGAAGCAAACAAAAACTTAGCCCCTTTGCTTTTTGTTAAGCGGAGCAACCGTCTGGTGCCGATAGAATTGGCATCCATCGTCTCTAAGGGAAAATTCAGGTAGGAAATCGCACTGGTTTCATTGGGGCTGGCCGGACTGGCCAGATGGAAAATATACTCGATTTTACTGTCGGTAATTAACTCCGGCAGTTTTTTGGTCACATCAGTGTTCACCAGCAAGAAATTACTGTCTTCAATCAATTCTTCCACATTATTTTTTGAGCCGGTTAAGAAATTATCTAAACAGATTACCTTGTAACCGTCTTTTATCAGACTTTTACACAAATGCGAACCGATAAATCCGGCTCCGCCGGAAACAAGACAAGTAGACATTAACATGATACTATCATACTATGCGTTTTCTGTTAATTTTTCTGCCTATTATTTTAGCCGCGATCGGTCAGTTAATCTTAAAGATCGGCATGAATAAACTGGGGCAGTTTAACTTAATCAAAACTTTTACTCATCCGACGGTCTTGCTGGGGTTATTTTTTTATGGCGCCAGCTTAATTCTCTGGTTAACGGTTTTATCTAAGGAAAAATTAAGTTTTGTTTATCCTTTGGTGGCTTTCTCTTATGTGGTTACGGTTATTTTATCTAAGGTTATTTTAAAAGAACCGGTTCCGACTTTAAGATGGGTGGGGTTATTCGTGATTATTGTCGGCATTTTAATCATTGCCAAAACTGCCTGACATTCATGAAGAAAATTCCGCAAACAATTAAAGATACCGGCATTGTCACTGTTGGATCTGGTTTTAGCGCTATCTTAGCCACGGTTTGCATTTTTTTAATCGCCCGGATTTTAGGCCCGGCCGGTTTCGGTCTTTATACTACCGCCTTTGCTTTAGTGATTATTGTGATCGATGCGGTTGAGTTAGCCATTAGCGGTTCAATAGTTAAATTTGCCTCGCAGTCAACTGCTTTAAGCCAGGGTTTTGTCAAATTCGGTTTTTATCTCAAAATAATCTTAGGCTTAGTGATTACCGCACTGTTTGTTTTAATTTCTCAGGGATTATCGCTTTTTTTGCATCCGCAATTAACCCGGCCTTTATTAGTTGTTTCTCTTTTTATTCCGGCTGTTTTTTTGCTGAGGTTTCCCAAGTCCCTGTTGCAGGCGCAGAAGAAATTTTTATTGGATTCCGCTTTAGAAGTGACTGTCAATTTGGTCCGCTTACTTTCTATTTTAGGTTTCTATTGGTTAGTGCAATTAACAGTAATTACCGCTTTGTTGGCTTATCTTTTTGGCGCCCTGACCGCTTTTTTAATCGGGGCTTTAATGGTTTCCTGGAAGTTTTTGTCTGCTCCGATCACCCCGGAGATTAAATCTCATTTTTTTTCTTTTCAAAAATGGCTGACTTTTGGTTTTATCATTGCCGCCATTCATGGCCGGATTGATTCAGTTATTCTGTTAAAATTTTCCGGGCCGGAAGCGACCGGGATTTATCAGGCCGCTTTTCGTTTTTTTATGCCGTTTCTGCAATTAGCCGGGGCCCTATCTTTAGTTTTTGCTCCCCGGTTTGCTTCTTTTCCTGTTTTCTCCCAGAAAAAAACTTACTTGCATAAGACGGCTAAGTTGGCCTTAGGTTTAGGTGGCTTGGTTTTATTATTAATTCCCTTAGCTCCTTTCTTGGTTAAATTTATTTTTGGGACAAAATACTTATCCTCGATTTTTCCTTTGCAAATTCTGTCTTTAGGCTTTGCCGCTTTTATTGCCGGTTCGCCTTATGCCTCCCATTTAATCTATGCCCGTAATAAAACCAAGGTTTTTTTTATTATTAATCTGTTTCAGTTAGGTTTATTGGTGAGTTTAGATTTAATCTTTATTCCTATAGCGGGCGCAGTTGGGGCCGCTCTGGCTCTTGCCTCAACCCTAATTATAATTAATGGCTTATTGGCCGGTATCGCCTTCAGCGCTAAAGTATGATCGCCAAGTTTAGTTGGTTAATCATTTTAATTTTATTAGCCTTAATTCTGACTGACCATTTGGCCAAGCCGTTTATTGGCCACCACGACTGGAACGGCGTTTTTTACAGTCAAATTGCCAGAAACTACTTGCGTTTTGGTTTGTTGGAAACGAAGTTGGGACAGCTGACCGGCCCTAACTCTTTTTATACCCATTACCCGCCCTTATTTCCTCTGACCTTAGCCGCGGCTTTTAAAGTTTTTGGCATCAGTGATCTTGTTAGCCGCTTAGTGCCGGTGGGATTAACCATCGCCGGTTTGCTGGTCCTTTATCGGATCAGCTCTTCCTGGGTAGTAATAGCTGTGGCTTTAACGCCGATGCTCAGATATTTTGGTCAAATGCCTTCCCAGGAACCGCTGATTATCTTTTTAACCTTAGTCTCATTCTATTTCTTCCGGAAAAAAAATCGGGTCGGTTTTTATCTTAGCGTTATCTTAAACGGCTTGTCCGGCTGGGCCGGCTATTTTTTTTATCCTTTACTTTTTTTCCTTAACCGCCGTTGGGCAATTAAAGCTTGTCTGCTGTTAGTCATGACTTTTTTTCTTCATCTGCTTCACGTCTATATATTGACCGGGTCTTTCTCTGGCGGCGGCATCTTTGATGCTTTGTTGTTGCGTTTAGGTTTTTTCCCCATGCTTGGGAAAACAGAACCGGAGTTGGCCGGCCAGTTCACCTGGCTGGCCTACCTGATTAAAGAAGCCAGAATGCTCACAGTTTATTACACGTTTACTTTATTATCCTTAGCCGCCCTCGGCCTTTTATTCTGCCGGAATAGAATTACCTTAATATTTTTAGCTTGGGGGTTAAGTTATCCGTTGATTTTTTCCAACGTTGTTTTTGTCCACGAATACTTTAATGTTTTTTTCTGGCCGTTCTTAGCCTTAAGCCTTGTCAATTTAATTAATCGAATTAAATTAAAACCAGCTCTGATACTCATAATCTTCCTGGCAATTTTCTTAGAAAGAAACAAATTTTATCAGGCTCTGGTTAAAACTAAGGCGTTTGAGCCAGGGTATCAATTGGGTTTAGAAATTAATCGTTTAATTCCTTTTGGCCAAACCTATACCGTGGTTAATTCCCGGGAATTTATCGAATCCCAAAATCTGTTTATCGATTATTATAGCGATCGTCAAATAGAGTATATTAAAATCAATGAACCCTAACATCAGCGTCATTATTCCGTCATATAATTCCGGCCGGACAATCAGATCGTGTCTGGAGTCTTTAATTAAGCAAAGCCTAAAACCGGAAATTATTGTCGTTGATGATGGTTCCAAAGATAACAGCAGATCCATTGTTCAGTCTTTTCCTCAAATAAAATTATTAACCCAAACCCATCAGGGCCCGGCAGCGGCCAGAAATTTAGGCGCCCAACAAGCCAAAGGCGGTATTTTGGTTTTTGTTGATTCAGATATGGAGTTTGACAAAGATTTCTTGGAAGATTTAACCAACCCGATTATGACCGGCGAAGCCAAAGGAAGCTGGTCCGGCAACGAACAAGCGGCTAACTGGGATAATCTTTGGGCCCGCTGTTGGAATTATAACCAAAATCGTTTTTCACCCCAGATGATTGGCAGTCGCGGTCAGCGCCGGGTGTTTCGGGCAATCTTAAAGTCTGAGTTTGACCGGGTGAATGGTTTTGACTCAACCGGTTATACCGATGATTGGAGCTTAGTTAATAAACTTGGATTTAAGCCGGCAGTGACAGAAGCCAAGTTTTATCATTTTAACCCTGCCAGTTTATTAGCAATTTTTAAGAAAGCCCGCTGGATCGGCAAGCGGCAGTATAAATTAGGCAAATTGGGGACTTTATGGACAATTTTTAAAGCCAATGCCGGCTTTTCGATAATTATCGGTTTATTTCAGATAATTAAATCCCGCACCCCGGCAATGATTATTTTTAAATTAATTTACGACTTAGGCATTATGCTGGGCGCCTTGGAAAACTTATGTTTTGGGTTTTATTATTAGCTTTATTTTTACGCTTAATTAATCTTAACCAGTCTTTGTGGCTGGATGAAGCCTTTCAGTTTAAATCGACTTATTTTTTCTCTTTAAAAGATTTGCTGACTGTTTATCTGCCGGGAGATTTTAACCCGCCCTTAAGTTATTTAATCAATTTTGGCTTTGGCAAAGTTTTTGGCTATTCGGAAATCGCTCTCCGCTTGCCTTCGGTAATTTTTGGAGTTTTAACAGTCTGGCTGGTTTATAAAATCAGTCAGAGAAAGATTTGGCCGGCCTTATTGCTGGCAACATCCGGTTTGCATATTTATTATTCCCAGGAAGCACGGATGTATAGTTTGGCCACTTTAGCCGTGACCGCCTCTTTCTGGTTTTTACTCAAAAAACGCTGGTTCTGGTACGCGATTTTTTCTTTAGCGGCTTTATACAGCCATTACCTGACTGTTTTTATTTTTCCGGCGCAACTTTTGTTAATTAAAAAGAAAGAGATTAAAAAACTAATTTTATCTTGGTCAGGAATTGCTTTAGGTTTTTTCCCCTGGCTGCCAATTTTTTTACAACAGCTGGCCGCCGGCCAAGCCACAGCCGGAACCAGCTGGGGTAATGTCGTTGGCGGTCTCAGCTTGAAGGCTTTACTGTTAATTCCGATCAAGTTTTTAATCGGCCGGATTGCCATCGACAATAACTTAATCTTTGCCTTGGTGATGGCCGTGCCACTGCTATTGACCTTCTGGCTTGTCTGGCGCGGGGTAAAAAGTAATAAATTTTTTGCTGCCTGGCTGTTGGTGCCTCTGATATTAATTATTATCGTTAGTCTGAAGCTGCCGGTTTTATCATACTTCCGGCTCTTATTTTTACTGCCGGCATTTTACTTGCTTCTCTGCGTGAAAACTTCAAGGTCCGTCCTTGTAGGCTTTCTGGTATTTAATCTGGCGACAACGGGAATATATTTATTTAATCCGGCTTTTCACCGGGAAGACTGGCGGGGATTGGCGCGATCGCTAACTGATCAGCCGGTAGTGATGATTCCGGCGGTTAACGCTCCTTTAAAATATTATTATTCAGGAGAAATTATTTATACTGTGCCTTCTGCGCCGGAATTTTGGTACATTCCTTATGCCGAGCCGATTTTCGATGCCGATTTAACTTTGCGCCAAAAAATTGCCGCCGTCGGCTATCAGGAAATTTCTCAAAACCACTTCCGCGGCAACCTGACTTTGATACAATATAAGAGATGAAGATAAAAACTTACGCATTTATTGACGCCTCGAATATTATTTACGGCACGCGCGACGAGGGCTGGAAAGTAGATTTTCGGAAATTGTTTAAATATTTAAAAGAAAGATATAAATGTAAAAAAATTTATTATTTTGCCGGAAAAGATGAAAAAAATCCCAAACAACAAAAGTTTTATCGGTTATTAGATAAAATCGGTTATGATTTAAAACTAAAACCGGTAAAAATTTATCTTCAGGATAACGGCCATAAAGTCAGAAAGGCTAATTGTGATGTTGATTTAACTTTTTATGCAATGCGGGATATTGATAAATTTAACAGAGTAATTTTTCTTTCCGGTGATGGGGATTTTTACATC
>CAZYUF010000003.1:8884-25257 GCA_964650605.1 uncultured Pseudomonadales bacterium
GTCATTGCCAATGGCAAAAGAACTGCTAGAGAAATTCGTCAAGTTATGGGGGCAAACTTTACTCCTATGAAATCTTTAAAGGCTATTTTAAATTTTAAACAAAAAAAGAGGTAGACTCTACGAACGACTCTACCTCACGTTTTATATAATCATAATACTATGAGAATAAATAAAAGTCAACTGAGAATCGGCATTGATATTTCCCAGATTGTTTATCAGACAGGGGTATCCCGCTACACCAGCGAGCTGGTCAAGCATTTGTTAAAAATTGATCAGGAAAATCAATATGTTTTATACGCCGGCAGTTTACGGCAGCGGTCAATAATCCAAGCTTTTGCGGCCCAACTGCCCAGAAAAACTAAACTGGTCTTGACTCTGCTTTCGCCTAAACTAGCTGATTTTGCTTGGAATCGGCTTAATTTATTACCGCCGCCGGAAACCGATGTGTTCCATGCCTCCAACTGGGCCCTACCTAAAACCAAAGCTAAATTGGTGACCACGATTCACGACCTGACATTTTTAAAATATCCGCCAACCCATACGCCTTATTCAGTCGCGGTCCACACCCGGCATTTAAATCAAGCCAAAAAATATGCTGACAAAATTATTGCTGTTTCCGAGTCAACCAAAAAAGACTTAATTGACTATGGTATCCCGGCAGAAAAAATTTCAATAATTTATGAAGCGGCCGACTCAATCTTTAAACCGGTTGATTCTCATCAGGCTAAGACCAAATACAGTTTAACTAAAGACTATTTTTTAAGTGTGGGAACACTAGAACCGCGTAAGAATTTAAAGCGATTAATTGAGGCATTTTCTAAGTTGCCTGCAAGGACAGTCCCTGCAGGGACTCAATTAGTTATTGTTGGTCCAGTCGGTTGGGGAGAATCATTGTCAAAAACAAACAATGTCCGGTTTTTAGGTTTTGTGCCTGACGAAGATTTAGCCGGACTGTATTCCGGCGCCCAAGCCTTTGTTTATCCGTCTTTATATGAAGGTTTTGGCTTGCCGGTTTTAGAAGCTTTAAGCTGCGGCTGTCCGGTAATCACCAGTAATCTTTCCGGCTTGCCGGAAGTCGGCGGGGAAGCAGCAATTTATGTTAATCCTCACAATGTTGCCGAAATCACTCAAGCCATGGCCGCAATCCGGAAATTAAATTTAACCAAAAAATCTTTAGCCCAAGCAAAGAAATTTTCCTGGGACAAGACCGCTAAAGAAACCTTAAAAGTTTACCAGGAGGCAGTTTAATGTTAATCGGGATTGATGCCAATGAAGCCAATGTTGCCAATCGTGTCGGCAGCAACCAGTTTGCTTATCAGATTCTCTGGCAGCTTTACCAACAGGACAAAACCAATCAGTATTTAATTTATCTTAAAGACCAACCCTTATCCTCGTTACCGGCAACGCGCCAATCCTGGCAGTACCGGATTTTAAAGCCCGGATTTTTATGGACTCAATGGCGTCTGCCTTTATCCTTATATTTTGACCAGCCTAGGCCTGATATATTTTTAACCTTAGGCCATTATGCCCCTCGTTTTTCGCCGATTCCCACAATGGTTTGTATTATGGACTTGGCTTTTTTAAAATTTCCTCAAACTTTCCGGCGCTCTGACCTGTGGCAGTTAAAACTATGGACTGCCTATTCAGTCAGACAAGCCAAGCACATTTTTGCCATTTCCCAAGCCACCAAAAACGATATTGTCACCGCCTACGGGGTTCCGGAAAATAAAATTAGTGTTGTTTATCCCGGTGTTGACCAGCTAACGGTGCAGGGCAAAAGCCCGATTAAGGGCCAATATTTACTGTATGTAGGTACTCTTCAGCCGCGCAAAAATCTCGACGCCTTAATTCAAGCATTTACCTCTATCACACCTCTAAGGTGTGATTTAGTTATTGCCGGAAAAATGGGTTGGAAATATCAACAAAAAACCGTGTCGCACGTCAAATATTTAGGTTATGTACCTAACGAGAAACTAGGAGCCTTAATTAAAGGCAGCGCCGGTTTAATCCTCCCCAGCCTATACGAAGGCTTTGGTATTCCTGTAGTCCAGGCAATGGCTTTGGGAACGCCGGTCTTAGTCAGCCGCAACTCCTCTTTACCGGAAATTGTCGCTGACTGCGGTTTGTATATCGAACCACCCTTTGGTCACGAAGAGGTTAAACAGGGTATAATACAGCTATTATCTTTGTCTAAGGCAGCGAAACAATCCCAATTGATCGCTGCCAGACAAAAAAGCATGAATTTTTCTTGGGGAAAATCTGCTCAAAAAATTCTGGAGGTAATCAATGAGTTCACCCTTTAAAGATAGAAGCAACCAGCCGCTGACCTGGAGTCAGGCTTGCCATAAAATCATTAACCGTTTTTATAATTACTATCTTGATTTAAAAATTTCTCTGCTCTGGTGTTTGGGTTATGTTCCTTGTCATTGTTTCCGTTGTTCTCTGTTTAAATTAGCCGGAGTCAAGATCGGCAAAAAATCATACCTGCACATCGGCGCCAGATTTTACCAGCCCAAGAATGTTTCTATCGGTAATGGAACGATTATCGGCGACCATGCCACTTTAGACGGCCGGGCCAAACTGACAATCGGCGACCATGTGGATATTGCCAGCGAAGTAATGATTTTTAACAGTGAACACGACCCGAACTCAGCCGGTTTTGATCCGAAAGAGGAACCGGTCACGATTAAAGATTATGTTTTTATCGGCCCCAGAGCGATTATTCTTCCCGGGGTCACTATTCACCAAGGGGCAGTTGTCGGTGCCGGAGCCGTGGTCACCAAAGATGTTCCCGCAATGACCATTGTTGGCGGTGTCCCTGCCAAAGAAATCGGTCAGCGCCAGCTTCAGGAATTAAATTATCGCCTGGGTCGGCCGCGCTTGTTTCAATAACCTATGGATTTATCCATTATCATCATTAACTACAAAACTAAAAAGATTACTGCCGACTGCCTCGAAACCATCACCAAATCCCGGGATAATTTAACCAAAGAAGTGATTGTGGTAGATAACGGGTCGGCTGACGGCTCTTTTGAGTCCCTGAAGGCCAAATTTCCCCAATATCATGTCTTATCTTCTGGTGGCAATCTCGGCTTTGCCAGAGGTAATAATTTCGGGGTTGACCATGCTAAAGGTGAGTATATTTGGTTGTTAAATAGCGATACTTTAATAAAACCAAACACAATTAGTACTCTCATGGAATGCGTGAAAAGCCATGATTCTCAACTGGCTTCCTGCCAATTGTTAAATCCTGACGGCTCGATCCAGCCCCAAGGCGGCTACTTGCCGGATTTATGGCGTTTAGCCTTATGGATGTTGTTTATTGATGACCTGCCCTTGATTAAATCTTTAATTAAACCTTATCATCAGAACTTAAAGTCATTTTTTCAAACCGATCAGTATCCTGGCTGGCTGGCCGGGACGGCTCTTTTAATTCGCCGTGATGTTTATGAAAAACTTAATGGTTTAGATAAAAATATTTTTATGTACGGAGAAGATGTGGAATTTTGTCTTAGGGCCAAACAACAAGGAGTGAGAATTGATTATTTTTGCCAGCCGCAATTGACTCATCTGGGCCAAGCCTCCGGTTCCAGCCGGGGAGCAATTCTCGGTGAATATCAAGGACTGACATATATCTATAAAAAATACTTTAATCGTTATCAGCAACTCATATTAAAAATTTTGCTCAAGCTGGGAGCCATTCTGAGGATTATAATTTTAAGGAACAGGATTTATGCCGAAGCTTTTCGTTTGGCTTGACCAGCATTTGTTAACTATTGCCGCCGGTTTTCTCCTGGTGTTTATTCCCTTGTATCCCAAATGGCCTTTATTTGATATTCTGCCGGGATATAATGTCCGGGTCAGGTTGGAAGACATTTTGATTTTATTGGTCAATGGTTATTTTGTGTTTCAGCTTTTACGCCGCCGCCTTAAGCTCAGCCGAGCACCATTGTTAAAGCCAATCCTGATTTATCTGGCGATCGGTTTTCTGTCGACTCTTTCCGCTATTTTTATTACTAAAACTATTTATCCGGAGTGGATTCAAATTGCCAAAGTTTATCTGCATTGGTTTCGGCGGATTGAATATTTTTCTTTATTCTTTATTTTCTTTTTTGCTTTAAAAAAATCTCAGCAAATTTTGACCTACATTTATTTATTAATGCTGACTATTTTTTCTGTCTCTGTTTATGGTTTTGGCCAAAAATATCTTTACTGGCCGGCTTATTCCACGATGAACCGGGAATTTTCTAAAGGGATTGCTTTGTATTTAACCGAACATGCCCGGGTTTTATCGACCTTTGGCGGTCATTTTGATCTGGCCGGCTATATTATGATCACCCTGATTCCCTTGATTATTATTGCTTTTATCTATGAAAAAAAATTGGTCCGTTATCTGGCCGCGCTGATTGCCATCCTTGAATATTGGTTATTAATCTTGACTGCTTCCCGGGCTTCCTGGATTGCTTTTATTGCCGGGATAACCATTGCCTTCGGCCTGTTAATTATTAAAAAGAAATTTATCTGGATTTTCAGCCGCTGGTTATTTGTTATCTCTTTTAGTTTTTTTATTATGCTTTCTTTTGGCGATTTATCTGAAAGATTTTCTCAACTTTTTAAACTTGAAGGTTTGAAAACGATTTTGTTAAAACCTTTTCGCGCTCCTCCTGAAAACGGCTTGGCTTTAAACCCTAATTTAACTCCCCAGCAGCAATTAGACCTGGTGGCCACCCGAACCGATATTCCGCCTTCAACCCAAAAAAACAGGGCTAAACCGGCTGATGTCTATGATGATACTTATGAAAAACTTCAGGCTTATTTAGCCACCGTTTCCGGGGAAGTTTTTAATGTTAATTATTCTGCCAACGCTTTAAAGTATGGCTTATCGGCCGGGATTAGAATGGATACGCTTTGGCCTAATGCCATTCATGCTTTGCAAAGAAATCCTTTATTAGGTACCGGTTATTCCACTCTGGTCAAAGCCAAAGTTTGGGAGTTTACCATTGCCGAATCCACCGATAATGATTTTTTAAGGCTTTTAGGCGAAACCGGTTTATTGGGCTTCGCCAGCTTTATGCTGATCCTTTACACCATTATTAAAATATTATGGCAGGCGTTTAAAACCACTGCCAATACTTTACACTATGCTCTTTTTGGCTCCGGCATCGCCGTAACCATTGGCTTATTGATTAACGCTGTTTATATCGATGTCTTTGAAGCTTCTAAGATTGCTTATACTTATTGGTCCCTGATCGGCTTATTGTTGGCGCTAGCCGCCTTCACTCAAAAACATGACCAAAAATCTTCTTAAATTAATTATCTCTTTGATTATTTTTACGGTTACTTTTATCCCCAGGTTGTATAAAATCAATAACCCGGTGGCTGACTGGCATTCCTGGCGGCAGGCCGATACTGCCGCCGTCGCCCGCAACTTTGCTCAAGGCAGGTTTAACCTGCTTTACCCCCAATCGGATAGCTTAATGGCCCTTAATCTTCAACGGCTGCCAAATCCCGACCGTTTATTTATTAACGAGTTTCCTTTTTACAACGCCATCGTCGCTGTTCTTTATCAACAATTTGGGGTTCATGAGGCTTATGCCCGCCTGGTCAGCGTTGGCTTTGCCAGTTTAGGGGCGGTCTTTCTTTTCTGGCTGGCAAAAGATTTATTCGGCAGTAAAATCGCCCTGGTTACCGGCCTTTTCTACGCTTTTAACCCCTACAATATTTATTACGGCCGGGTGATCATGCCTGATCCGATCTTTGTCAGTTTATCGATTATCAGCCTGTATCTTTTTGTTAATTTTAAGTTTATTTTGTTTTCTTTTGTCTTTGCCTTAGCCCTGTTAGTTAAGCCTTACGCGATTTTTATCCTTCTGCCTTGTTTCTATTGGGCGGTTGTTTCCCATAAACTTAAACAGTTTTGCCTGGCTCTTTTAAGCCTGCTGCCTTTTTTGCTTTGGCGTTATCATTATTCACTCCATCCGGAAGCCAACTTTGACACTACCTGGCTGTTTAACCGGACTAACATCCGTTTTAGCGGCGCTTTCTTCCGCTGGCTCATCTATGACCGCTTGAACCGGTTGATCTTTGCCACCGGCGGCTTTGTTTTATTAATTATTGGCGTACTCCGCTCTTACCTTGACAAGAAAAAAGCTTTAATTTTTGTTTGGCTTTTTTCCGTCGTTGCTTACATGACTATCTTTGCCATGGGCAATGTGACGCACGATTATTACCAGCTGCCGCTTCTGCCGGTTGGCTCCATTCTCGTCGCCTTTGGGTTTTGGGCAATTATTGATCAGGCAAAAACACCTTTGTCTAAATGGCTTAACCCGGTCATTGCTTTAGTTTTACTCATTCTTTCTTTTGCCTTTGGCTGGTATGAAATCCGGGGATTTTTTAATATTAATCATCCGGAGATTGTCGCCGCCGGCCAGGCAGTTGACCGCTTAACTCCCCAAGACGCCTTGGTTATTGCCGCCTATAATTCTGATCCGGCCTTTCTTTATCAGACTAACAGGCATGGCTGGCCTGACGGTGTGGATATTGAAGCTAAAGTTAAGCAAGGGGCAACTCATTATGTTTCCGTGAATTATGACAATGTGGCGCAATACTTAGAAGCGAAATGCCCGGTGCTGGAGAAAACCGACTCCTATATTATTATTGAGATTAACCACTGCTTATGAAAAAAATCCTGATTTTGGTATTTATCTTTTTACTGACGTTTGGTTTAAGGCTGTATAAAATCAATAATCCGGTAGCTGACTGGCATTCCTGGCGCCAGGCCGATACCGCCGCCGTTGCCCGTAATTTTGTCAAAGACCGGTTTAATCTTTTCTACCCTCAAGCCGATAGCTTTGTCCCGAACAATGACCTGGGTTTAACTAATCCCGACCGTTTATTTTTGAATGAATTTCCTTTTTATAATGCTTTGGTCGCGGTGCTTTATAAAATTTTTGGGATTAATCCGGCCCTTGCCCGCTTGGTCAGCGTCAGCTTTGCCGGCTTGGGGGCAGTTTTTCTCTATTTATTAACTGCCGGATTGTTTGGTCCGGCTATCGGTTTAACCGCCGGCCTTTATTATGCCGTTAACCCCTACAATATTTATTACGGCCGGGTGATCATGCCTGATCCGATCTTTGTCAGTTTATCGATTATCAGCCTGTATCTTTTTGTTAATTTTAAGTTTATTTTGTTTTCTTTTGTCTTTGCCTTAGCCCTGTTAGTTAAGCCTTACGCGATTTTTATCCTTCTGCCTTGTTTCTATTGGGCGGTTGTTTCCCATAAACTTAAAACTTTTTGCTGGACTCTTGTGGCTTTGCTCCCCTTAGCTCTTTGGCGTTTGTATATTTTTCTTGTTCCTGAAGGCAGTTTTAGCAGCCGCTGGTTATACAACGAAACCAACATTCGCTTTACCGGCGCCTTTTTCCGCTGGCTGATCTTTGATCGCTTAAACCGCCTGATCTTTGCCACCGGCGGTTTTGTCCTTTTCATCGTCGGCATTTTGAACTCCTATCTTAATAAAACCCGCGGCCTGATTTTTGTCTGGTTGCTCTCGGTGATGCTTTACATGACTATCTTTGCCATGGGTAATGTCACGCACGATTATTACCAGCTGCCGCTTCTGCCGGTTGGCTCCATCCTCGTCGCCTTTGGCTTTTGGGCCATGGTTAATGCCTCGAAAAAATTGTTTCCGCGTCTGATGAATTTATTACTGGCTTTAGCCTTAGTGATTCTGTCTTTAGCTTTTGGCTGGTATGAAGTCCGGGGTTATTTTAATATCAACCATCCGGAAATTATTACTGCCGGCCAGGCAGTTGATAGGCTTCTGCCAAAAGATGCTATCGTCATTGCCCCTTATAACCGGGATGTGGCTTTTCTTTATCAAACTAACCGCCATGGCTGGCCTGAGGGCGGCAATCTGGATACCAAAATCAGTCAAGGCGCCACCCACTATGTTTCCGTGGTTTTTGATAAAGAAACCGTTGATTTGGAACAAAAATGCCGTGTTTTAGAGAAGACCCAGCAGTATGTGATTATTGACCTAAGAAACTGCCTATGAAGATTTTAATGCTGACGCCTTATTTGCCTTATCCGCTCCATTCCGGCGGCCAAATCAGAAGTTATAATCTGATTAAAAATTTATCTCAAAAACATCAGATTACCCTTTTTAGTTTTATCCGTTCTGCTAAAGAATTAGTTCATATTGCTGAGTTAGAAAAATACTGCGCCAAAGTTAAAGTTTTTAAGCGGCGCCAGGCCTGGGATCCCCGCAATATCTTAATTTCCGCCTTAACTCCCTATCCGTTTTTAGTCGCCATTTATTTATCTAAGTCAGTCAAAAACGCCATCCGCCGGGAACTTGCCTCTAACTATGATTTAATCCACGCGGAAACTTTTTATGTCATGCCGAACTTGCCCAAACCAACCAATATTCCCACGCTTTTAGTGGAACAAACCATTGAATACATGGTTTATCAGCGCTTTGTGGAAGACTTTAAGTTTTTTCTGCTTAAACCTTTGCTCTACTTTGACGTTTTAAAAATCAAGCTTTGGGAAAAATATTTTTGGCAGAAAGCCACCCGGTTGGCGGCTATGTCCCAGTCTGATAAACAAATTATGGAAAAATCAGTCAAAGACAGAAAGGTGGATGTTGTGGCCAATGGCGTGGATGTGGAGCATTTTACTGAAAGCCGGATTGCCAAAGCCGTTAATCAAACCATTCTTTTTGTGGGAAACTTTAAATGGCTGCCGAATAAAGACGCGGCTAAATTTTTAGTGACCGATATTTGGCCCAAAATTCATCAGCAATTGCCCCGGGCTAAATTATGGATTGTCGGCCGCAACCCCACTTCGGAAATTTTAGATTTATCCAACCAAAAAAATGTTACCGTCAGCGGCGAAGTGGATGATATTCGGGAAGCCTTTCAAAAATCCAGTGTCTTATTGGCCCCGATCAGAAACGGCCGGGGGACTAAATATAAAGTTCTCGAAGCCATGGCCAGCCAGGTACCGGTGGTGACTACCAAGTTAGGGATTGAAGGCATTGCGGCCATTGATCAGTCCTCGGTGCTGATTGCCGAGTCAGCTGACGGCTTGGCTGACAAAACCATTCAGGTCTTGACCGACAGAAATTTAGCCGCAAAATTAGCCGCTAATGGGAAAAAACTGGTTTATAATCAATATAACTGGCAGGCTATTTCTAAAGAACTGGATCAAATCTATCAACAGCTGGGAGGCGCCTAATGGATTTATCGATCATTATTATCAACTACAAAACTAAAGACTTAACCCTGCAAACTTTAACCTCGATTTTTAAAGCCGACCCGCCTAGCGGCAAAATGGAAGTGTTTTTGATTGATAATCATTCCCAGGATGATACCCCCGTTACAGTTAAACAACAATTTCCTCAGGTCAAGCAGATCTTAAGCTCAACCAATCTTGGTTTTGCCGGCGGCAATAATTTAGGTCTTCGTCAAGCCAAGGGTAGATATATTTTACTCCTCAATTCCGATACCATCATCGAGCCAGACACTCTGACAGTCATGATTAAATATATGGATGCCAATCCTCAAGTTGGCCTATCAACTTGCCGGGTAGAACTGTTTAACCGCCGAATCGATCCGGCTTCGCACCGGGGTTTCCCCACTCCCTGGGCGTCTTTGACTTATTATCTGGGGCTGGAAAAACTTTTTCCCCACGTAAAATTATTTTCTCAATACCATCAAGGCTGGAAAGATCTGACTCAGGTCCATGAAATTGATTCACCGGTCGGCGCCTTTTTTTTCTTAAGAAAATCAGCCTTAAACCAGGTTGGTTTATTAGATGAAGCTTTTTTTATGTACGCCGAAGACCTGGACTTGGCTTTTAGAATTAAAAAATCCGGCTGGCAGGTGATGTATGTTCCGCTCACCACTATTACTCACCTTAAAGGCGCTTCCGGGATCAATTCAACCGACAAAAGTAAAAAAATAATAACTACCAAAGCTTTTTTTGACACAATGAAAACGTTTTACCAAAAGCACTACCGGAAAAAATATTTATTTTTCATCCGCTGGCTGGTGTTTCTGGGAATTGATTTAGTCAAAACGATTAAAATTATTAAAATTAGATTATGAAAAAAATAGTTCTTGATGCTCGGTTTTTTGGTCCGTCGCATACCGGTTTAGGCCGTTACACTCAAGCCTTAATTACCGGTCTTTATCAGCTAAAACCTGAATACCAAATTTATTTACTGGCTTCTCCTCAGGCCGCCCGTTGCTTAAAAAACACTTTTCCCAGATTTAATTCCATTTCGGTCAAAGCTAAACATTATTCTTTGGCTGAACAAATTGAAATCCCCCGGGTTTTAAATCAAATTAAACCTGACCTGGTTCACTTTTTACACTTTAATGCCCCCATATTTTATTCTCAGCCGTTTTTGGTGACGATTCATGATTTAATCAAACATCACTCTAAAGGTTTAGCCACCACCACCCAGTGGCCGTTTATTTATCCAATCAAACGCGCTGGGTATTATCTGGCGATTAACAATGCCGTTAAGCGCTCAGAGTTAATATTAACTCCCTCTCAAACAGTCAAAAAAGACATTCTGCGATTCTTCCCGGTTAAGTCCAACAAGATTGTGGTGACTCCGGAGGCCGCTGATTCAATCTTTTTTCAACCCGTTGCTGAAAAAATTAAAGAGTTAATCCCCCCTCAATCCTATTTAATCTTTACCGGTAATGCCTATCCGCATAAAAACATAATTCAATTAATTAAAGCAGTCCAGTTGTATCGTCAAAAATATAATAGCCGGCTGCAGCTGGTGATCGTTACCGCCAAAGATGCTTTTTATCAGCGCCTGAGCCGGCAAGTCCGGCAGCTAAATGCCTTAAGCTGTATTAAAATTAAAGGCTACAGTTCTGATCAACAAATTCAAAATCTTTATCATTATTCCGTCGCCTTTATTACCACCTCTCTTTTCGAAGGTTTTGGTTTGCCCGGTTTAGAAGCTATGGCTTCTAAAACCTTAGTTCTATCCAGCAACCGTACCAGCCTGCCCGAAGTTTACGGGCGGCAGGCAATGTATTTTGACCCTGATAATTTAGACGCCATTATTAAAGTTATTCATCAGGCAGTTAATTTAACTAACCGAAAACAACGTTTGCAATCCGCTCAAAAATACGCTCGGACTTTTTCCTGGCAGAAAACTGCCCAACTGACTTTAAATGCTTATGAAACTTGCTTTTGTTTACGATCGAATCAATAAACTTGGCGGCGCCGAGAAAATATTATTAGCTTTACACCAAGCTTACCCTCAGGCGCCTTTTTATACGGCAGTTTATAATCCTCACTCTGCCTTATGGGCGAAAGATTTAAAAATTATTACCTCCTGGCTTAATCATTTTCCCTTAGCTAAAACTCATCATGAGCTTTATCCCTGGCTGACTTCATTGGCTTTCGAGTCATTTAACTTTGATCAGTTTGATGTGGTAGTTTCTGTCACCAGCGCTGAAGCCAAGGCTGTAATTACCAAGCCCAAAACCCTTCATCTTTGTTACTGTCTGACTCCGACCCGCTACCTTTGGTCCCATCGCCGGCAATATACCCAAGAGCCGCAATTAGGCAAATTTTTGCGCCTCTGGCTGGCTTATTTGCAGCGAGTCGATTTGATTAATGCCCGCCGCCCGGATGTATATATTGCTATTTCTCAGGCCGTTCAGCAAAGAATCAAGCAATATTATCATCAGGACTCTTCAATCATCTATCCGCCTGTTGACACCGCCAAATTCTCCTTTCAACCATCCCAAGATTACTTTCTTTTAGTTTCCCGCCTCGTCCCTTATAAAAATATTGACTTGGCCATTCGCGCCTTTAACCAACTGAGCAAAAAATTAGTGATTGTTGGTGCCGGTCGGGAAGCTACTCGCTTAAAACAACTGGCCGGTCCAACAATTAACTTCAAAGGCCAGGTCACTGATCAGGAGTTAATAAAGTTGTATCAACACTGTCAGGCTTTGATTATGCCTCAGGAAGAAGACTTTGGTATCGTCAGCCTGGAAGCTCAAGCTAGCGGCAAACCGGTGATTGCTTTGCAGTCCGGCGGAGCCAAAGAAACGATTATTAATCAGCAAACCGGAGTTTTTTTCCCGAAGCCGACAGTTGACAGCTTAGTGTCCGCCATGAAACAATTTAATTCACACTCTTGGGATCCAAGCTTGATTCAAGCCCAGGCCAAGAAATTTGCTACGCGGATTTTTGTCAATAATTTTAAAAATTTTGTGGAGGATCAATGGCAGATTCATCAGAAAAATTTCCCATAAAAGTTTTAATCATGTGCGGCGGCAAGGGGACCAGGATGTGGCCGATCAGCAACCTGTCCCACCCGAAACAGTTTGAAAGCTTTTTAGGTAAAAAATCCATGTTTCGTCAAACCATTGACCGGGTCTTAAATGGTTTTCCGGCCGAGGATATTTATATTGCCACCAGTGCCAAATTTGCCAAGCATTTGACGGCTCAGGCTCAGGAAGTGCCTTTATCCAACTTTATTTTTGAACCGGCCATGCGGGATAATCTGGGCGCGATCGGTTTAGCCACGGCGGTTATTAATCATCGCCATCCCGATGCCGTTATGGTGATTCTTTGGGGAGCGGATCATGTGGTCCAGAAAGAAGCTAAGTTTTTGCAAGCGATTAAAACTGCGGCTCAATTGGCCCATGAAAATAATCTGATTGTTCATGTCGATACTCCGCCTACCTATCCTTCAGTCCATAATGGCTGGATCCAGGTTGGCAAGTTATTAAAAACAGTTAACGGCCATCAGGTTTTTGAGTTTATCCGCCAAGTGGAAAAACCCAATGAAGCCGCCGCCGAAAAATTCTTTAAAGCCAAAGATTATTTAATTCATGTTGGCTACATGGCTGCCAAGCCGGGTTTGCTTTTAAGTTATTACCAAAAATATGCTCCGGCCACTTTTGCCATCTTAAAGAAAATTCAAGCCGTAATTGATACCCCGCAATTTCAATCGGTTTTAGCCACAGAGTATCCCAAGTTTGAAAAAGTGTCAGTTGACTATGGTTTGTTTGAAAAACTGCCTCCCAAAAGCCAATGGGAAGTGCCGACCGATATGGGTTGGATTGATGTCGGGACTTGGGAGCTGCTTTACCACGGTTTACCTAAAGACAAGCAGGGTAATGTCGTCATTGGTAAAGCCATGTTGATGGCCACCACCAACTGTTTGGTAATCAGTAAAGACCTGGGACAGATGGGCTTAATCGGTTTAAACAAAATGATTGTCGTTGATACCGAACAAGGCCTGTTGGTTTGTCCTTTAAAAGACGCCCCCAGAGTCAAACAGCTCTACAATGCTCTTTATGTATCCTAAATTAAAACGTTTGCTGGACATTATTTCCAGTTTATTTTTAGTCGTTCTTTTTCTGCCGGTTTGGGTTTTTGTCCCCCTGGCGATTCTGTTTGATTCCGGCCAACCGATTTTTTATCGGCACAAAAGAGTCGGAAAGAATGGCCGCCAATTTTGGCTCTATAAATTTCGGACCATGATTCAGGATGCCGATGAATATTTATACCAAAACGATCAACGCTTATTAAAAAAATTTAAACAGGGCGACTGGAAACTGGCCAATGATCCCCGGATTACTAAATTCGGCCGCTTTTTAAGAAATTTAACCATTGATGAATTCCCCCAATTTTTTAATGTTTTAAAAGGAGAGATGAGTTTAATCGGTCCGCGGGCCTACATTAAACAGGAGCTGGAAGAGCAAAGTAAAAAATATCCCCAAACCAAACAATGGATCAACACGATTCTTTCGGTTAAGCCCGGAATTACCGGGCCCTGGCAGACTTCCGGCAGAAATGAAATTTCCTTTGACAAACGCGCCCAAATAGATCTTAATTATGCTAAAAGTTATAACTTGCTGGGAGATCTTTTAATTATTTTAAAAACTCCGAAAGCAATGCTGTCCAAATGGTAAATTTTAAATTTAAAAAACTAAAATTTGTTTTCTTAGGCATCATCGGTTTTTACCTCATCGTCATCGTTTATATATTAGTTATTGGTTTATCTCTCAAAGCTTCAGCCAGTAGCTTAGCCAGCTCTTTAAAAAATGCCGGCAACGGCCTGCAAACTAAGAATTTAGATCAAACGGAAACCAGTTTAACCACCGCTCAGGCCGATTTGCAAACACTTGAGTCGCGTTTTAAATTTATTTCTTTTTTAAGATTTGTGCCTTTAATCGGCGGTTATCTATCTGATGCCAAGTATGGGTTAGAGGCCGCCCGGCCCGGACTGGAAGCAGTTAATCTGATGGTTGAATCCATTAAGCCTTATGCGGACATTTTAGGCTTTAGCGCTAAAGAAGGGACTTTAAATATTCAGTCAGCTGAAGAAAAAATCATCTTTATTCTGCAAACCTTAGACAAAATTTCCCCCCAGCTGGAAACTATCGGCCAAAAAATTATCAGCGTGGAAACTAGCGTCGCCAAAATCAAACCGAATCACTACCCCAAAACCATTAAAGGCAAACCAATCCGCCAGCAGTTAGTCAATCTGCAAATCGGACTTGCCGGCAGTAAAGAAACTTTAGCCAATATCAAACCCCTGCTGGCACTTTTGCCAAAACTTTTAGGTGAGCCGGATGCCCAAAAATACTTGCTTTTGTTTCAAAACGATGCCGAGTTAAGGTCTACCGGCGGCTTTATGACTGCCTATGCAATTTTAGATACTTTTAAGGGTAAAATCACGCCTCAATTTTCCCTGGATATGTATGAATTGGATAGCCGTTTTGGCAACCGTCTGCCGGCGCCGGAACCAATCAAAAGATTTTTGCCCTTGGTTTACAACTGGCACTTGCGGGACATGAATTTATCACCTGACTTTAAAGCCTCCATGGATATTTTTTACCCCAACTATAAAGAAGTCGCCCCGATCAAAGATGTTAACGGCATTATTGCCATTGACACCGACCTTTTAGTGGACTTACTTAATGTTTTAGGGGAAATCGGCGTGGCTGATTGGGGTAACTACAGCGCCAAAATTGTGCCGGAATGCAACTGCCCCCAAGTAGTTTATAAAATGGAAGATTTTGCTACCCGGCCGACTTACTACATTAAAGATAACCGCAAAGGCATGATCGGACCGCTGATGCACTCGATTTTATTAAACGTGATGAACTCGCCTAAAAAACTCTGGCCTAAATTTATGGAAATCGGCCTGGAAAATATTAAAGAAAAACACTTGCTGTTTTATTTTCCCGATGACCCGGCGATGCAGCAGGTGGCCGAAGCTTTTAATGCCTCCGGCCGGATCAAAGATTATTCAGGAGATTATTTTCATTTAAACGATACCAATTTTGGCGGTGCTAAGTCCAATCTTTATGTCGAACAGACCGTTGATCAGAAGATTGAAATTAGCCCTGATGGTAAGATTACTAAAACCGTCACAATTGAATACAAAAACCCGGAGCCGCCGGATGACTGCAACCTGGAATCAGGCGGGCTTTGCTTAAACGGAATTTTAAGGGATTGGGTCAGGCTTTATGTGCCGGAAGGCAGCCAAGTTGTGGAAGTCTTAGGTTCGGATATTGACCCCAAAACCGACAAAGACTTAGGCAAGACTTATATCGAAGCCTTTATTGAGGTGCGGCCGCAATCCAAAACTAAGTTAATTTTTAAATACCAGCTGCCCTTTAAACATGCCAGCGGCCAGCCCTACAAAATGTTGATTCAAAAACAGCCCGGTACGAAAAACGTCCCTTATGTAGTCACTCTGGGCAACAACCAGCAGGAATTTGTTCTCGATGCTGATAAAGAAATCAGTTTTTGATGATTAAAACCTACAAAACCGTTGGCCTTATTCTTAATCAGAAAAACTTCTTCGAAGCCGATCGTTTATTAACGGTTTTTACTAAAGATTTCGGCCGGCTGCGGCTGTTGGCTAAATCAGTCCGCAAACTCACTTCCAGGAAACGGGGCCATTTAGAATTGTTTTCCCAAGTTAAAATTGTCTGTGCGAAAGGTAAAAATCTGGATTTAATTACCGAAGCTGAGACCGTCAATAATTTTCCCGTTTTACGCCGCAACTTAAACCGCGTCCGCATTGCTTATTTATTATGCGAACTGGTTAATGACCTGACTGCCGAAAACCAGGAACACGATGACGTTTATCAATTATTATTAAATAATTTATTATTATTAGATTCTTCTTCTGCCCCCCAAAATTTAATCTTTAATTTCGAAAAATCTCTACTCGAGCTCCTCGGCTTTGGCTTGCCCGCCGGAGCCTTGGCGAAGGTGGGCCGTCAATCTTTGGAAACTTATATCAGCAGTATCACCGAAAAACCGCTTAACTCCAAAAAAATAAGGTAGTATAATTAATTATG
>CAZYUF010000004.1:0-24479 GCA_964650605.1 uncultured Pseudomonadales bacterium
AAGCGCGCCGTTACCTGTCCGGCAACCTACGAGGTCCAACCTTGAAAGTTTAAAAATTTGTTGATAATCTGGAAAACTTAAGGTCAAGCGAATTACAAAAAATTGCTTGCGCTCAAAAACATTTTCAAGCCATTGATGTCAATTTTAAAGTAATTCAAAAAGAAGATTTAAGAGATTTAAATTAGACTATGCCTGAACACTTTTTAAAACCGGAAGAAGCCGCCGACGTTCGAGATGTTTTAAAAAAGGCCAAACAAGCCGGAGCTGTTTCGGGTGGGGTATTCGGCAGTATCTTAAAACCCAAAGCCAGGAAACCCACCAGCGATATTGATATTGTTATCAACGATCCCCAGGCGCCGGTATTCGGGGAGATAGAAAGCGAACAGGGAGAAAAAAGCGGTACCTGGCTGCATATTTTCAAGAAGAAACCAGGTTTCACCGGTGGTAAAAGCCGACGGGAAGAAATACTGAATACTGCTGAAACCGAAGGTAAAAAGCTGTTTGGTAAGTAAAACAGTATACTTTAAAGTTGGCAATTCGGCAGTTTAAAGCGGATAATGTAAGTTACATGAAATCTAAGGTTGCCAAGATTAGCTTAATCACAGTTGCTGTTGCCGGCTTTCTTGGTTTGTCTTTCGGTTCAGCTAAGCCTGTCTATGTTCCCAGTTACCGCGCTGTCCGGGTGATCGACGGCGACACCTTTGAAACCGCCGAAAAACAATGGATCCGCGTTTCCGGCATCGACGCCCCTGAACAGGGTATGTGCGGCAGCCGGGAAGCCAAACAAGAACTGGAAAAATTGGTTCTCGGCAAAGACATTTACTTAAAAGTCATGTACCACGATTCCACCCGGCTGATGGCCCTGGTATATAGCAAAGATGGCTTAATCGCCACCAAGATGCTTGCTTCCGGCTGGGCAGAACTTAACGACCGTGACGGTTTAGGTCTGCCGGAATTAAGCCAGGCAGTTAAAGCGGCCCGGGAGCAAAAAATCGGCTTGTTCAGCCAGCAGTGCACTCAAACGGTTAATCCGGATAAACCTGACTGCAAAATTAAAGCCAACAAAACTACCAATAATCCTCCCACCTACCATTTTCCCGGCTGCAACTCTTACAATGTGGTTTTAGTTGAACTTCATCACGGCGATGACTGGTTCTGCACTGAAAAAGAAGCCCAGGCTGCCGGTTTTAAGCGCGCCGCCACTTGTCCATCAGCCTACGAGGAGACTCCTCGCAGGTAAACTAAAGGCTTAATTTTAATCTGGCGCCGGAAAGATTGGCCTGCTCGCTGCTGGTGGACATCAGCTCAATTACATAAGTATTAGTGCCGCTGTGGAGTTTAAAAGCCGGGGAGTTTTTCCAGGTAGCGGTATTGGAATTATTAAATATTTCCGTTACCTGCATAATCGCCCCGCTGGTTTTATTTTTCAGTCTGGCCCAGGCTTCGCCGTTGACAATTGACAGTTGCCCTTCAAACACCGCCTTTACTTCCGCCGGATAATCACTGCTGTTCAGCTGGATTGCCGCGCTGGTTTCCGTCCATTCGGTTTTAACAGTACTAGCCGAACCCAAATAAATATTCTGGGGCTGCCATTGGACTGTCGCTGCCGGGGTGAAAACAGAACTCGGACTGGGACTGGGGATTAAACTCGGGCTCGGCTCTAAACCAGGGCTGGGGATTAAACTGGGACTGGGAACCAAACTGGGTGTCGGAGCTAATTGTTGGCTGGTAATAAATAAATCCAATCTTTCCGCGAGCTTGTTTTGCTTAAGCCATAAACCAACCACGCCCAAGCCTAAAACCATTAAACCCACTATCACTCCAATCTTAAAACGATCCATAAACTTTGCTATAATCTTATCATGAATCCGCTCAAATATGTTTTGATGATGCTCGCCTATCTTTGGTTAAGGTTTGACCCGATCCTCTATATGACTTTTAGAAAAGACTGGACGCCCCGTTATGAATTTTTAGCCAATATTTTTGGTGAAATTGCCGCTGAAAAGTTTTTAGCCCATCGGGTTGACCTTGTTAAAGCCAGAAATAAAATTTTACCGCCGATAGTTCTTTCCGCTGATGTTGATAAAAAAATCACTGAATTTTTAACAACTAAACCCTTGGCCCAACCCAATAAAACCAAGCGTCTGGAAATTATCGACCAACTGATCTTTTGGGCAGTTGATCCGGAGATTAACCGTTTTAATATCGACAGCTACAAATCCCGCTCCGCTATTGTTGACGCTTTATTGAATCCTATCTTCCAGAACAGTTTAGCCGGTGAAATCAACTGTATCTTAGACGGTCTTAAAACAATTGTTTTTTCCCGGGTAACCTACCTTGGCAGTAAAGGTGAACCTTCGCCAATCGTTCACAATGTTATTCTTTCCGGCGCCGCCCGGATATTAACTTCTCATTTCAACGAACTTGTCAGGCTAAGGGATGAAAAACTGGACAAATTGACCAAGGTCAGGCTGATTAAAGAAATTAATCAAGCCAAAGGTGAAACCGGTTCTCTCGCTTTTTCCGCCGAACCCAGAATTGAAGAAGACTTTCAAGCCCGCTACCCATTGCCCAATTATCAGGCCAAGCTTTTATGGAAGATTTTAACCCATTACCGCTTTTCCGCTTGGCCGGAATCAAGGGAAAAAGCGGCTAAGCTCATTAACAGCTTCCATAAACAACTGGGCTTTCCCCCGGAAGAACTATTTGTTTTAAGCAGAAAATAATATATAATCAACCTATCATGGCCTTGAATATTTCCATATCGGCAGAGCCGATTTTTAATTTCGGGCAGTTTGAATTTACCAACTCCATGCTGGTCAGCCTTCTGGTCACCCTGGGTTTATCAATTTTAGCCGTCAGCTTTAGCCTGTATCTGCAATCAAAGAGAAAATCAAACTTCTTTGTCTTTATTCAAACAATTCTTGAATCATTTTATGAATTTGTTCAATCGATCGCTCCCCAGCAGGCCGGCCGCTTTTTCCCCTTAATTACCTCAATTTTTTTATTTGTGATGTTCGCCAGCTGGGCCGGATTATTGCCGGGAGTGGAAACCATTTTTTGGCATGGAGTTCCACTTTTCCGGGGCGGCACCGCTGATTTAAATATTACTTTAGGCTTAGCGATCTTTGCCGTTATCAGTATTCAAATCTATGGCTACAAAACCTTGGGGATGAAATATTTTAAAAAGTTTTTTGATTTTTCCAATCCGATTAATTTCTTTGTCGGATTCTTAGAATTAATCAGCGAATTTGCCCGCATTATGTCTTTTGCTTTTAGGTTATTCGGCAATATCTTTGCCGGCGAGGTTTTGCTGGCCGTAATCGCTTTTCTGGTGCCGGTGTTTGCCTCCCTGCCCTTCATGGGCCTGGAAATATTTGTCGGCTTTATTCAGGCCTTAGTTTTTGCTACACTGACTTTAGTCTTTATTAATATCGCTACTACCAGCCATCATTAAATTATCTTAGGAGGAAACTATGTCAGACAATAATGTTATCGTCGGCGCCACTATCGCTATCGGCAGCATCGCCCCGGCTCTGGCTATCGGTTTAATTGTCTCCAAGGCCTTAGAAGCCATTGGCCGCAACCCGGAAGCCGCCGCTAAAGTCCAGACCGTCATGATCTTGGGTGTGGCTTTTGCTGAAGCCATCGCGATTTATTCCTTGGTCATCGCCTTGATTCTAAAATTTGTATAAATCACTAAAGGAGACAAGCCATGTCCATCCATTGGTATCAGCTTTTGTTTCAAATCATTAATTTTGGCATTTTAATTTTGGTGTTGAAGAAGTTTCTTTATCGGCCGATCATTACCATCATTAATCAGCGTAATAAAAAAATTGAAGATTCAATTAAAGCCGCTGAAGCTAATTTAAAAGAAAAAGCCAAAATCGAAGAGATTAAAAAACAGGCGGTGATGGAAGCGGAAAAAGAAGCAGTCCGGATTGTTGAGGCCGCCCGGAAAGAATCAGATAAAACCGCTAAACAAATTCTTCAGGCCGCCCGCACTGAAGCCGAAGGCGAAGTCGATAAAAAATTAAAACTTTTGACTGAAAAATTGGCCGAACAAGAAAGCCAAATTACCGGCCGGATTACTGACCTGGTGATTAAAGCCACTCAGAGTGTTTTAAAAGGCAGCCTTACCGTCAGCCAACAAAATGCCATTATTGACAGCGAAATTAAAAAACTAGCCAAATTATCTAAATAATGAAAGATTCCTATCAAATTGAAGCCATTACCGAAGCGATTTTAGATTACCTGCAAAGCAAAAAAGCCTTGGATTTACTCCCCTCAATTGCTCAAAAATTAACCGAAGCCGGCTGGGTAAAAATTGATCCGGACCTGGCCCAAATCAGCGCCCCGATCAAGCTTTCTTCTCTCCAAACCAAAGCTATCCAAACTAAATTATCAGCCGGTTTTAAACGGCCGATCAGGGTTAAAACCAAAATTGACCCCGGCATTATTGCCGGTTTGAAGATTAGCGTGGCCGGCAAAATCATTGATGCTACCGTCAACAACCGTTTAAAAACCTTAAAAGAACAGATAATCTATGCCTGATTTACAAAAAATCATTGCCGACCGGATTAATCAATTTACGCCCGAACTAAGCGCCAAGAGCGTCGGTAAAATCATTACTCTGGGTGACGGTGTCGCCACTATCAGCGGCTTAAATGATGCCATGATGTCCGAAATCCTCGAGTTCCCCCGCCAGACCTACGGTCTGGTTCTCAACTTAGAAAAGCACTCGGTCGGGGCGATTATCTTAGGCGGCTATCAGCATTTAAAGGAAGGGGATGAAGTCGCTACTACCGGAAAAATTCTCCAAATCCCGGTTGGCGAAGCTCTGCTTGGCCGGGTAATCGGTCCTTTAGGCAACCCGATTGACGGCCAGCCTGCCCCCAAAACCACAGCCAATAACCCTTTAGAAAAAATTGCTCCCGGGGTGATTACCCGTGAAAAAGTCAACCAGCCGGTGCAAACCGGGATCAGCGCGGTTGACAGCATGATTCCCATCGGCCGGGGACAGCGGGAATTGATTATCGGCGACCGCAGTACCGGCAAATCTTCGATTGCCATCACCACCGTTATCAACCAAATCAAGAAAAATCTTATCTGCGTTTACGTGGTTATCGGTCAAAAGGCCGCTTTTACCTCTCAGTTGGTCGAAACGCTGAAAAATTTTAAAGCTCTCGATCACACTATTATTGTTGCCGCCAATGCCGCCGACTCACCCTCCTTGCAGTACCTGGCCCCTTATGCCGGCATGGCCATTGCCGAACATTTTGCCGGCCTGGGCCAAGATGCTTTAGTCGTTTTTGATGATCTTTCCAAACACGCCTGGGCTTACCGCGAGCTTTCTTTACTGCTCCGCCGCCCATCCGGCCGCGAAGCTTATCCGGGCGATGTTTTTTATCTGCATTCCCGTTTGCTGGAGCGGGCGATTAAGTTCAATAAAGATAATGGCGGCGGCTCGATTACCGCCTTGCCGATTATTGAAACTCAAGCCGGCGATATTTCCGCCTATATTCCCACCAATATTATTTCAATCACTGACGGCCAGATTTATCTGGAAACAGACTTATTTAATGCCGGTATCCGTCCGGCTATTAACGCGGGACTGTCTGTTTCCCGGGTGGGCGGTAATGCCCAAATTAAAGCCATGCGCCAGGTAGCCGGCAAGTTAAGAATGGACTTGGCCCAATACCGGGAAATGGCCGCCTTTGCCCAATTTTCTTCTGATCTTGACCCGGCCACTAAAGCCCAGCTGGACCGGGGCGCCAAAATCACTGAAATCTTAAAACAGGGCTGGGATAAACCCCTGCCGGTGGAAGAGCAGGTGCTCATCATCTGGGCTGTCACCACCGGTTATTTGGATCAGACTCCTTTGGATAAAATCAAAATCTGGCAGTCGGAATTTATCACTTACCTTGCCTCCACTCAGCCGGAAATTGCCGCCGCCATCGCCCGGGAAAAAATCCTTTCCGATAAAACTATCAAATCCTTGCAAAAATATACCCAAAAATTTAATAACCTGCATCCTGATTTATATGAGCTCAGTTAAACTGATCAAACGCCGCATCCGTTCGTCAAAAAACATTGCCCAAATCACTAAGGCGATGGAAATGGTCTCGGCTTCCAAAATGCGCCGCGCCCAGGAACTGGCCCTTTCCTCCCGGCCTTACTCCGAGAAAATGGTGGAAATTATTACTGCCCTGGCCCTTCGGGCTAAAGACCAATTAGATCACTTTTTACTTAAAGATCCGCGGATTAACTGGGCTCCGGAAAAACAGTTTAATGTTTTAATTCTTTTATTGTCAACTGATAAATCCCTCTGCGGCGGTTTAAATTCTAATCTTTTCCGCGGCTTAGAAACCTGGCTTAAAGATTTAAAATCCGCTTACCGTCTTCCGGCAAACACCAAGTTTAGTTTTATCACTGTCGGCAAAAAAGCCAAAGAGCATATTTTAAAATCCAACCGCTTTCTTTCGGCGGAATTCGGCCAATTCGGTGATAAGCCGAAATTTTCCGATATCCTGCCGATCTCCAAAATGATCATTGCCGGTTTCGCGGCCGATGAATTCCAGATGGCCTTTATGGTTTATATGGAGTTTATTTCGACTATCTCCCAAAAACTGGCTGTCAAACAATTACTGCCTATCCGGGCCGAAGAAATCACTGCTCAAACCGATGAGCTGAGCACCGATTACTTATTTGAACCTCGTGCCGAAGCCATCTTTTCCAAATTACTGCCTCAATATATTGAGCTCCAGCTTTATCATGTTCTGCTGGAATCAGTCGCCAGCGAGCATTCCGCCCGCATGGTCGCCATGAAAAATGCCAATGACAATGCTTTGGATATTGTTTCCGAGCTGACCTTAGAGTACAACCAAGCCAGACAAACAAAAATTACCAATGAGTTACTGGACGTTGTCAGCGCCAGACTGGCCTTAGAATAAAACTATGAAACAAACCGGATACATCTCGCAAATCATCTCCGTGGTTGTTGATGTCACCTTTTCCGGCAAGCTGCCGGAAATTTATCACGCCTTGGAGGTGACTAAACCTGACGGCGCGAAAATTATCCTGGAGGTCCAACAGCATTTAGGCAGTAATCAGGTCAGGACCATTGCCATGGGTTCAACTGATGGTTTAAAACGGCAGATGAGTGTGCTGGATACCGGCAAGCCTATTTCTGTCCCGGCCGGCAATCAGGCCTTAGGCAGAATGTTCAACGTCATCGGCGAAACCATTGATGGCGGTCCCCAAGTGAAGGAAACTAAACTGACCTCGATTCATCAGCCTCCGCCCAAATTTACCGATATTGAACCCCGGCCCCATGTCCTGGAAACCGGGATTAAAGTCATTGATCTCATTTGCCCCTTCGCTAAGGGCGGCAAAGTCGCCGCTTTCGGCGGCGCCGGCGTCGGCAAAACAGTAATTATTCAGGAATTGATCAGAAACATTGCTGAAGAGCATTCCGGCCACTCGGTTTTTGCCGGCGTGGGCGAAAGGACCAGGGAAGGCAACGATCTCTACCAGGAAATGAAACAGTCCGGGGTTTTAAAAAACACGGTCATGGTTTTTGGCCAAATGAACGAACCGCCCGGCGCCCGGCTCAGAGTCGGTTTAACCGCCTTAACTTTTGCCGAACATTTCCGCGACGACCAGGGTGAAGACGTCCTGCTCTTTATTGATAACATCTTCCGCTTTTCCCAAGCCGGCAGCGAAGTCTCCGCTTTACTGAACCGGATCCCTTCGGCCGTCGGCTACCAACCGACCCTGGCCTCGGAGATGGCCGCGCTTCAGGAAAGGATTACTTCCACCCGCAAAGGCTCGATTACCTCCTTCCAGGCGGTTTACGTCCCGGCTGACGACTACACTGACCCGGCCCCGGTGACTACTTTTTCCCACCTGGACTCCAGCCTCTCTCTGGAAAGGTCCTTAGCCGAACAGGCCCTTTATCCGGCCGTTGATCCCTTGGCTTCTTCCTCGAAAATTCTGTCCCCGAAAACTGTCGGCGACGACCATTATCAGGTCGCCCGGGGAGTTCAGAAAGTCCTCCAGCGCTACAAAGACCTCCAGGATATTATTGCTATTTTAGGCATTGATGAACTCTCTGATGAAGATAAATTGACTGTTTCCCGGGCCAGGAAAATCCAGCGCTTTTTAACCCAGCCTTTCTTTGTTGCCGAACAATTTTCCGGTCTTCCCGGCAAGTATGTTAAAGTCGAACAAACCATTAAAGGCTTTAAAGAGATTTTAGCCGGCAAATATGACAGCTTGCCGGAACAGGCCTTTTACATGATCGGGGTGATTGAAGAAGCAGTGGAAAGAGCGAAAGACTTTTAACTTATGGCCGCCAACAAACTAAGCCTAACGGTTATTACCCAGGAGAAAATTGTCCTACGGGATGAGGTTGACCTGGTTTTGGCCCCGGGCTGGGATGGTCAAATCGGCCTCTTGCCCGGCCATATCGGCTTGCTCACTAAACTCCAGCCCGGCGAACTGTTTATTTTTAAAGGCCCGACAATCACTGTTTTGGCTGTTTCCGGCGGTCTCTTGGATATTCATAATAATCAATTAAGCGTCATGGCTGACAGCGCTGTCCGGGCCGACGAGATTGATGTCGCTAAAGTCGAAGCCGCCAAACTCAAAGCTGAAGAAGCTTTAAGAGAACGCTTGTCCGGCACTGAATTTGCTCTGGCCGAAGCCGACTTAAGAAAAGCGGTTTTAGAATTAAAAGTTGCTAAAAAACGCTATCGACACCAACATGGAATTTAATCTCGCTCCGGATATCCAACGCCGGCTTTCCCAAATTCAGGCCAAACTCCGCCTGCCCCACATTGATCATAAAAGAATTGTTTGCTTTAGAAGTTTTGGCTCCAAAGCCCGGGCCCGGGCCAGAATCTGGGCCTTTCCCAAAATTTGGCAGCTGGCCTTGAACTTGCCGCCTCATTACTGTCTTGAAATTATTTCCGAAAAATTCGATTCCCTTAAGCCGGACGACCAAACCCGCATCATTATTCATGAAATGATGCATATTCCCAAAAACTTTTCCGGCGCGCTTTTACCCCACCGGGGGAGAGGCAGGGTCGTTATTAATGCCCGCTCAGTCGAACAATTATTTAAACTTTACCAAACCCCATGATCACTATCTTTCAGGGCGATAACTATGTCCAGAGCCGCCAGGCCCTCAACCAATCTCTTTCCCAACTTTCCACCTCTAAGGTGGAAAGTAACCGCCTTGACGCCCAGAACTTAACCGAAGAAGCCCTGACTCAAGCTTTAGAATCAAACCCTATGTTTCAAATTCCCAAAATTTTTGTGATTGAGAATCTACTTGCTTTGCCTCGTTCCAAAAATAAAGAACAATTGATTAAAATAGTTTTAAATAATCAGAATAAATCTATTTATTTGTGGGAAAAGAAAACGATTACTCCGGCAGTCAAAAAACAGTTTGCTAAAGCCGTGATTAAAGAGTTTAAACTGCCGGCCTCTTTATTTATTTTTTTAGATAACCTGACTTTAACCAACTTTCACCAGGCCTTAATTAATAATCCGGCTGAACTGATTTTTTATCTTTTGCATCGCCGCGTTTCGCAGCTAATCCAAGCCTTAGACGACCCCGGCTCCTTAAAAGGCGCTCCCTGGCAGATTGGTAAACTCAAAACCCAGGCAAAAAAATATTCTTTAGACCGATTGCTTGATTTTCACCGCCAACTATTAACTCTTGATGAACAAGCCAAAACCAGTCAAAGTATTCTCTCTCTGGCCGGCTGCCTTGACCTATTACTGCTGGAACTCTAGAATAATATCAATGGCTTTAGATCCTATTATTTTTAAAGATTACGATATCCGTGCCTTAGTTCCCAGCCAGCTTGATGCCGCCGGCATTAAGCGGATTGCCCAAGCCATGGTGAAATTATTTCAACCCCATTCAGTGCAGATCGGCCGGGACATGCGCCTCACTTCAGTCGAATTACAGCAAGCCTTAATTGCCGGCTTTTTAGAATCCGGCGTTAATGTCGTCGACTTAGGCCTGATCGCCACCGATATGCTCTATTACGCTTCCGGCACTTACCCCGAAGATCTGGGCATTACCATCAGCGCTTCCCATAATCCGCCCGAATATAACGGCCTGAAAATTGTTAAAAAAGGCGCCATAGCCATCAGCGGCAACAGCGGCATTTATCAAATCCGCGGCCTGGCCGTTTCTGATCAGGATTTAGGCCTTAAAGGCGTTCCGCCGGGAACTTTAACCAAAAGGGATATTTTAGCCGAATGGGTTAACCATGCCCTTAAATTTATCGATTTAACTCAAATGAAGCCGTTTAAAGTCGTTATTGATGCCGGTAATGGCATGGCCGGTTACTTTATGCCTGCTTTTGAAGCTAAATTGCCCTGGCGGGCCACCCGGCTTTTTTATGACTTGGACGGCAGCTTTCCTAATCATCTTCCCAGTCCCAGCGAAGAGAAAAATATGGTCCCGACTATAAATGCTGTCAAAGGCGGCGGCGCTGATCTTGGTATGGCTTTTGACGGCGACGGCGACCGCGTTTTCTTAGTCGACGAAACCGGCCGGATTGTCTCCGGTACCATTATGACGGCTATTATTGCCGAAAACTTGCTCCAAAAACATCCTCACGATACTGTTCTTTATAATGCTATCATCGGCCGGGTAGTCCCGGAAATAATTAAACAACACCAGGGTAAGGCAGTCCGTGTCCGCGTCGGCCACACCTTGATTAAAGAAGCCATGCGGACTAATAACGGCCTGTTTTGCGGCGAACATTCCGGCCATTATTATTTCCGGGATAATTTTTTCGCTGATTCCGCTATTATTTCCGCTCTCTTAGTCTTAGAATTGATTTCCCAAAAAAAAGTTCAACTATCCCGCCTGGTTGACCGTTATGATAAATATCCCTGTTCCGGAGAAATCAACTTTGTCGTTACCGACAAACAAAGCGTCCTAAAACAAATCCAAGCCGAGTATCAGTCACGGACCAAATCAATCGATTGGCTGGACGGCATCTCTTTATGGTTTCCGGCTTGGTGGGCCAATATCCGTCCTTCCCACACCGAACCGCTGCTGCGCTTGAACTTGGAAGCCGATAATGCAAAAATTTTGCAAACCAAAACCGAAGAATTTATTAAACTGATTGAACGCCTTGGCGGTAAAAGGAAGTTATGAAAAATTTAGATAAATTCAATGTTTACGGCTCTATCCTGGACTTAGCCAAGCAATGCCGGCACGCCTATAAAGAAGCCAATCAGGTGGAAATTAAACCCCGCCCAGTTAAACAGTTGATTATGTCCGGCATGGGCGGCTCGATTCTGGCAGCCCGGGTAATTGAATCACTTTACGCTCAGGAACTGACAGTCCCTTTAATCAAAGTTAATGATTATCATTTACCGGCTTGGGCCGATCAAAACAGTTTACTGGTTTGTTCCAGTTATTCCGGCACCACAGAAGAGACGGTCCAAACTTTAAAAGAGGCCATCCTTAAAAACTGTCAAATTTTAGTTATCTGCGGCGGGGGAGAGCTGGAAACACTAGCCAAACAACATCGCTTGCCGCTGTATAAAATCAACCCGGTTTATAATCCCTGTAATCAGCCCCGCATGGCCATCGGTTACTCTTTGATTGGCCAGCTGGTTATGGTCGCCAAAGCCGGCTTATTAAAATTAGCGCAAAAAGAGATTGACCAGCTTGAGCCGGTCCTGCAGACGGTCATCAAAACTAATCAGCGTGATTTGCCTTTAGCGGTTAATCCGGCCAAAAAGTTAGCCCAAGCCCTGCACACTAAACAAATAGTGATGGTGGCAGCCGAACACCTGACCGGCGCTTTCCATGTGGTGAAAAATCAGCTGAATGAGAATGCCAAACAGTTATCCCACCGCCACGATTTGCCTGAACTAAACCACCATCTGCTCGAGGGTTTGCGTTTTCCTGAATCTAATCAAAAAGATGTGGCTTTCTGGCTGGTTAACTCTAAGCTCTATTCTCCCCGTCTGCAAACTCGTGTCCGCTTGACTATCGATGTGGTTCAAAAAAATAAAATCAAGGCTTTTACCTTTACCCCCTCTGCTGACACTAAACTGGCCCAGGTTCTGGAACTGATTCAATTCGGCAGTTTTGTTAACTATTATTTAACCGTCCTTAACCGCCTGGATCCCGCCCCTATCCCCTGGGTCGCCTACTTCAAGAAGAGCCTACAAGGAACATCCTTGCAGGCTAATTCTCCAAATCAATTGTTAAATCTTTAATAGTCACCACATCTCTTTCTTCTTGTTCTTCAACAAAATCCTGATAAGATTGTTTTTTAAAATAACTAAGAACTTCGCTTGTCTCCAGCCAAGATTGCGAAAACCTTCCCAGATAATTGGAATAACTAGAATATTTATAGCCTTCAAGGAACATCCTTGCACTTGCAGTCAGTGGATTCCTATGAATATATTTACTGATATAGATTAGCTGAGTTTCAGTTTTAATCTCGACAGCTTTAAAAATATTTTCGTATAATGGGCCGACTCGGTTATATTTTTTATTAAAATACAGCGAATACTTTGTTGCCAACGAACGCATAAAATGATTAATGCCGTCAATATCCACCTGATAAAGCAAAAAGTGATAGTGATTAGGCATTAAACAATAGGAATGAAGTCTCACTTTTCCAAAGTAATTTTTTAACCGTGAGGGTGCCTGCAAGGAACATCCTTGCAGATTTGCAGATATTCAAAAAGGTGCTAGCCTAAACTAAAAAAAACTGCTATTCTTAATCAATGCCCGATTCACTGCCCATGATTGTTGATTTTAAACAAGTCGGTAAAACAGATATTGGCTTGGTCGGCGGCAAAGGCGCCAATCTTGGCGAAATGGTCCGGGCCGGTTTTCCGGTCCCTCCGGGATTTATCGTTACCTCTGCCGCTTACTTTCAAGTTCTTCAAATTAATAATTTAAAGCCAAAAATTAAATCCTTTCTCGATGACTTAGACATTCATGACATTCATTCTCTCAATCAAGTTTCTCAACAGATTAAATCTTTAATCTCCCGTGCTAAAATTCCCGATCAGCTGGCCCTGGATATTATTAAACGCTATTTGAAGCTGGGCTCCGGACATAATCAAACTTTAGTGGCCGTCCGGTCTTCGGCCACAGCTGAAGATCTGCCCGATGCCTCTTTTGCCGGCCAGCAGGAAACCTATCTGAATGTCCAAGGCGAGGCGAACTTAATTCAAAACATCCGCGCCTGCTGGGCCTCGCTTTTTGAACCCCGCGCGATTTTCTACCGCCAGGAAAAACATTTTGACCACTTTAAGGTCGGTATTGCCGTTCCGGTCCAACAAATGATTCAAAGCCGCATTTCCGGCATTATGTTTACCGTTAATCCTGTCACTAACAATAAAAATCAACTGGTGATTGAGGCAATCTGGGGCTTAGGTGAAAAAATTGTTCAGGGTGCCTATACCCCCGATCACTATTTAATTCAAAAACTCTCCTGGAAAATCCTCCAGAAACAAACTAATCCGCAAACTAAACAACTGACTTTGTCTCAAGATAAAAACCGCGAATTAAAACTGCCTAAAAACAAACAACGTCAAACCAAGTTAACCGATGAGCAAATTATTTACTTAGCCAAACTGGGCCATCAGATCCAGCAGCACTATTTTTTTCCCCAGGATATCGAATGGGCTTTAACTGACAACAAATTTTATCTAGTTCAATCCCGGCCGATTACTACCCTCAATCTTCAGGAAACTAAAATTGCCCCAGTCTCTACCAATAAATTAACCCTGCTTTTAAAGGGCGAACCCGCCAGTCCGGGGATAATCACCGGTTATAGCAGAATCTTAAAATCATCCCAAGAAATCAACCAGTTGCTACCGGGGGAAATCTTGGTTACCGATATGACCACGCCTGACTTTGTTCCGGCCATGAAAAAAGCCGCCGCCATTGTCACCAATAAGGGCGGCCAAACTTCTCACGCCGCCATTGTTTCCCGGGAAATGGGCATTCCTTGCATTGTCGGCACAGCTACCGCCACTAAGGTCTTAAAAACCCGTACCGTGGTTACTGTCAATGGTCAGACCGGTGAAGTTTTCCTTGGCGGCGCTATTGCTAAACCTAAAAAAATCTCACTCGAAAAAATTACCAAGATTCCTGCCAAAGATTTAAAACCGGATACCCAAACTACCGCTACCAAACTCTATGTTAATTTAGGAGAACCGGATCTGGCGGAAAGCATTGGTCAAAAGAACGTTGATGGTTTAGGTTTGCTCCGGGCTGAATTTATGATTGCTCAAATCGGCACTCATCCCAAAAAACTGATCGCTGACCATAAAGAAGCTCAATTTATCGCCGGCTTAACTGCTGGTTTAGCTAAATTTGCCAAGGCTTTTTACCCCCGGCCGGTAGTTTACCGGGCTACTGACTTTAAAACCAACGAATACTCCAATCTGATCGGCGGCAAGGCTTATGAACCCCAGGAACCAAATCCTATGCTTGGCTATCGGGGCGCCTTCCGCTATTTAACCGATGAAAAAGTCTTTGCCTTAGAACTCTATGCCTTAAAAAATGTCCGGGAAAAACTTGGGTATAAAAACCTCTGGCTGATGATTCCCTTTGTCAGGACCGTTAAAGAGTTACAATCTGTGAAAAAAATTGTTTCCAGTTACGGTTTGGTCCGCTCGGCCTCTTTTAAACTCTGGATGATGGTGGAAATTCCCGCCAATGTCCTGCTTTTGGAAGAGTTTATTAAAGTCGGCATCGATGGTGTTTCTATCGGCTCCAATGATTTAACCATGTTGACACTGGGGGTTGACCGGGATAACAGCGAAGTTGCCTCTGCCTATGACGAACTTAATCCGGCGGTTTTATCTCTAATCGAAACCACCGTCAAAACCTGCCGCAAAAATAAAATTACCTGCTCCATTTGCGGTCAAGCTCCTTCCCTCTATCCTGACCTGACCGAAAAACTCGTCCGCTGGGGGATTACCAGTGTTTCTGTCACTCCGGACATGATCGACCAGACACGCAACATTATTTATCAGGCTGAAAAGCGTTTAATCAATGGCTAAGATTGTTAAAATTTTCGCCCGGGAAATTTTAGACTCCCGCGCTAATCCGACGATCGAAACCACGGTCTTTTTAGACTCCGGCCATCAGGGCAAATACAGTGTCCCTTCCGGCGCTTCTTCCAGCAAATACGAAGCCTTTGAATTAAGGGACAATGATCCCGACCGCTTTGCCGGCATGGGAGTTTTAAAAGCCGTTAATCATGTTAATCAAATCATTGCCCCCAAAGTGATCGGCCTTGACCCCTCCTCTCAAACCAAGCTTGACCAACTATTAATTGATCTTGACGCCACCCCCAACAAAAGTAATTTAGGGGCTAATGCCCTTCTCTCGGTTTCTATTGCCGGTCTTAAAGCCAGTGCCGCCTATTATTGCTTACCGGTTTATCAATATATTGCTAAAAAGTATGGCTTAACTAAAATTATAAAAAAACTGCCCAGCCCAACCTTCAATATCATCAATGGCGGGGCCCATGGTGCCGGCAACTTAGATTTTCAGGAGTTTCATGTCATTCCTACTGCCAGATTTTCTTACCAGAAAGCCCTGCAAATGGGGATTGAAATTTATCATAGTCTTAAAAAAACCCTTAAGCTGCGGGGAGCGATCCACTCGGTTGGTGATGAAGGCGGTTTTGCCCCTAACTTATTTACCAACCTGGACGCCTTGGAAGTCATCCTTGAATCGATTAAGCAAACTCAGTATAAACTAACTCAGGATGTTTTTTTAGGCCTGGATGTTTCGGCGGGATTTTTCTTCAAACACAATCAATATCAGATTAAAGATCGGGCCCAGCCTTTTTCCCGGGATGAATTCATCGCTTACTATCAACAGCTCAATCATGAATATCATCTTTTTTCCCTGGAAGACGGTTTAGATCAGGATGACTGGGAAGGCTGGTCTAAGCTGACCGACGAGCTCGGCCAAACTACTTTAATTGTTGGCGATGACCTGCTTTCCACCAATAAAGAACGGGTGAAAAAAGCCATCGCCCTCAAAGCCTGCAATGCCGCTTTAATTAAACCCAATCAAATCGGCACGGTTTCCGAAACCATTGAAGTGATTAAATACTGTCAGGAAAATAATTTAAAAATCATTGTCTCCCACCGTTCCGGGGAAACCAACGATACCTTTATTGCCGATTTAGCCGTGGGGGTCGGGGCCGATTACACTAAGTTTGGCGCCCCGGCACGGGGAGAAAGAATCGTCAAATACAACCGGTTGTTAGAAATAGAAACCGAGCTTAAACTATAGTATGGATAAATCTCCGCTGGTTTTGATTATTTTGGACGGTTGGGGAATTTCTGCTCCCGGCCCGGGCAATGCCATTACCAAAGCTCACCTGCCTTATTTTCACCAACTTCAGTCTGCCTACCTCTCAACTGAATTAGTTGCTTCCGGTCAGGCGGTCGGTCTCCCCGCCGGAGAAGACGGCAACACCGAAGTCGGCCATATTAACATCGGCGCCGGCCAGATTGTCTTCCAGGACTTGCCCCGGATTAATACCGCTATTGCCGACGGCTCCTTCTTTCTCAATCCCAATCTCCTTAAAGCAATCGAGCATGTTCAAACTAACCATTCTACTTTGCATTTGATGGGCTTGATCGGTTCCGGCGGCGTTCATGCCAATAACGAACACCTTTTCGCTTTGATCAAATTTGCCAAATTAAACAATATTCAAAAGCTTAGCCTGCACTTATTTACTGACGGCCGCGATTCCCCTCCCACCACTTCCCAAACTTATTTAGCCGAAGTCCAGCAACACTTAACCGACAACAAACTGGGCGTCATTGCTTCGATTATGGGCCGCTACTACGCCTTGGACCGTGACTTCCGCTGGGAAAGAACTCAAAGAGCTTATGAATGTCTCACTCAAGGCACTGGCTTAAAAGCTACCTCAGCCATCCAGGCAGTGCAAAACTCTTACCTTCAGCAAAAAACCGACGAGTTTATCGAACCCACTGTCATAACCGACACCAGCGGCACGCCTTTATCCTTAATTCAGGATAATGACGCCGTGATTTTCTATAACTTCCGGGTTGACCGTCCCCGCCAACTGACCAAAGCTTTTGTTCTGTCTGATTTTGCCGCCCAGGCCAACCAACTGGCTTTCGACCCTTTAGCCGACCGTTATCTCCATAGCCATCTGCCTGCCAAAGCTTCTGTCAATCCTCCCTTCTCCCGTCAAATATTCCTGAAGCGTCTTTTCTTTTTAACCATGACCGAATACCAGGCCAACTTGCCGATACCGGCGATTATTTCGCCCCAGCATATCGAAATGCCTTTAAGCCGGGTCCTCAGTGAAGCCAATATCCGACAGTTAAAAATCTCGGAAACCGAAAAAGAGCGCTTCGTCACTTACTATTTTAACGGCCAGCGGGAACAGCCTTTTGACGCCGAAGATTGGCTGATCATTCCCTCTCCAAAAGTCGCCACCTACGATCTACAGCCGGAAATGTCTACTCCTCAATTAACCACTGCCTTAATCAATAAGCTAAAAACCGGATTTTATCAGTTTATTGCCATTAATATCGCCTGTCCGGACATGGTCGCCCACACCGGCAACTTAGCCGCTACCATCAGGGCCTGCGAAGCTGTTGACGCTTTTCTGTCCCAAACAATCCCGGTTATTTCAGCTCTCAATGGCTCGGCAATTATTACTGCCGACCACGGCAATGCTGAAGAGTTAATCAATTTGCAGACCGGCCAAATCGATACGGAACATTCCGCCAACCCGGTCCCTTGTATTATTGTTAGCTCTCAATTTCAGGGCCAAACCAGAAAATTAAACCAGGGAATTTTAGCCGACGTTGCTCCGACTATTTTAAAACTATTAAACCTGCCTAAGCCTGAGCAAATGACCGGCACCAGTTTAATTTAAATTTATGGAATTAGCCAGCCTGTTTTCCCCCCGCTCCATTGCTCTAATCGGCGCCTCGGCCAATAAAGCCAAACTCGGCTGGCAAATTCTAAATAAACTACGGCAAAGCCATTTGCCGATTTTTCCCATTAATCCCCATGAATCCCAAATCGCAAACACCCGCGCTTATCCTTCGATTCTGGACGTGCCTGATCCGGTTGATCTGGCCATCGTGGTTGTGCCCGCCCCGATCGTTAATGTGGTCGTAGAGCAAGCCGCCGAGAAAAAAGTTAAGTCGATCGTGGTAATTTCCGCTGGTTTTTCTGAAACCGGTCCCCAAGGAAAAAAACTGGAGATCGTTTTAAAAAAACTCTGCCGAAAACAGCAAATTAATCTCCTTGGTCCCAATGTTTTGGGTTTTGCCAACCCGGCCAAGAAGTTAGATATTACTTTTGCCAAAACCGCTCCTATGCCTGGCAACATCGGCTTAATCTCTCAATCAGGCGCCATCGGTGCCTACCTTTTTGACTGGGCTAAATCAGAGAATCTGGGGTTTTCTAAATTTGTTTCCTTAGGCAACCGCGCCGGTTTAACCGAAACTGACTTCTTAACTTTCCTGTCCGCCGACCCGGACACCAAAGTAATTGGTCTTTATCTGGAATCATTTGCCGACGGCCAGAAATTTTTATCCGTGACCAGCCAGGTGGCTCGAAAAAAACCAATCGTAGTTATTTTTGGCGGCCAAACTCAAGCCGGCAAACAAGCCGCCCTCAGCCACACGGCCGCCTTAAGCCCGGAAACAGCCGTGATTAAAACCGCTTTGGCTCAAGCCGGCTGTATTCAAGCCGATAATTTAGAGGCTTTCACCGGCTTATTGGAAATTTTTTCTCTGGAACCACCCTTAGTTGACAATGACCTCGTGATTGTCACTAATGCCGGCGGTCCGGGAATCTTAGCCGCTGACAAGGCCGACGCGGTCCGCTTAAAAGTGGAGCGGCCAACTGATGTTCGGGGCGACGCTTTGGCAGAACAGTTCAACACGGCTTTCCGGCAAGTGATTAAAGATAAGATTAAAGACGCTTTCTTAATTATTCTTACTCCGCAAACTATGACTCAGTTGGAACTAACCTGTCAGGCAGTAGTAAAACAATTTAAACACATTAAAAAACCAATAGTCGTTTCCTTGTTAGGCGGAGAAATCACCGCTAAGGCTAAGGAGATTTTAAGAAAAAACCGGATTGCCACTATCGACTTTCCCCAAAAAGCCGTTGACTATCTAAGTATTCTTTTCCAATATTGGCACAACCGCACTCAGCAAATTACTTATCCTGTGAGGCGAAGCTCACTTATTAAAGTTTCTTGCCCCCGTCTTCAGCCTGGACAACAAACTTGGCAGCAAATTAAAATCTTAGCCAAAGCTTACCATTTGCCTTTGGTTGCAACTAAAATTGTCAAGGAAAACTCTCTACTTCAATTAATTAAAGAGTTCGGCTTTCCTTTAGTTTTAAAAGCCGACCCAACCGAAGCTTTGCACCGGACTGAAAAAAAAGCTTTGTTTCTTAATTTAAACTCCGCCAAGACCGTTCAAAAATACTTTAATCAATTAAAGTCCCGCTTTACCACCATTCTGATCCAGCCGCAAATCCGTTCCGGCCATGAACTATTCATTGGTGTCAAGCGCCCCCCTAGCTTCCCCCCCTTATTAACCATTGGCTCAGGCGGAATTTACACCGAAATTTATCAGGATGTGGGCCACACTTTTTTACCTGTCAACAAAACCTCCGCCTTAAAACTGTTAGCTCAAACTAAACTCGGACAGATCTTGCAGGGCGCCCGGGGCCTGCCGCCGACCAATCTCCGCCCGGTAATCGATTTAATTTTAAATGTCTCCCAATTAGCGCTTAACTTCCCCCAAATCGAAGAAATAAATATCAACCCGGCCATTATCAATCAAAATAAAGTAGACATCGTCGATATCAAAATCTCAGCCTACGAGGAGACTCCTCGCAGGCTCTAAAACATCAATACTATCTCGCCTTTAATTTTCCTGTCTCGCATTTTTTCTAAAAGCTCTTCCGGTCTGCCCCGCACTACTTCTTCAAACTTTTTTGTCAGCTCCCGGCAGATAACCACTTGCTTTTCCGGCATTAATTTTTGCAGCAGTTCTAAAGTTTTAATTATTCTATAGGGGGATTCATAAGCAATCACTGTATATTTAGCCTCTTTTAGCAATTTTTCTTTTTTCCCCGCTTTCTTGGGCAAAAATCCTAAAAATGTAAACTTGTCAGTTGGCAAGCCGGAAACTACCAAAGCCGCCAGCAATGCCGACGCCCCGGGAATCGGAACAACCTGAATATTTTCTTTTACGCATTCCCGCACTAATTTAAAACCCGGGTCGGAAATCAGCGGCGTGCCGGCGTTAGTGACCAAACCGACACTTTTGCCTGCTTTCAACCAAACAATTACCTCGGGAATTTTTTGCTCTTCCACCGGTTCATAAAAACTGACCAGTATCGGCAAAGGTTTTATCTGATAAAAATCCAACAACTGCTTGGTTTTACGCGTATCCTCGCACAAAAGATAGTCCAGTTTAGTGAAAATCTCCAAAGCCCGCAAGGTAATATCCTGGCGGTTGCCGATCGGCGTTGACACTATATAAATTTCAGCCATATGACTAAAATTATATCATGCCTACGAGTGCCTGCGAGGAGTCTCCTCGCAGGTTAAATTTCTTCAATCAAAACAGATTTTATAGTGGGCAAGTCACGTTCGTCAGTTTCCTCAACAAACGATTTATAAGTACTATTAATAAAATCCAAAGGTTCAACCCAAGCTTGGCTGAACAATCTTAAATAATTAGGATAGCTCGAGTACTTATAACCTGCAAGACCTGCGAGGAGACTCCTCGCAGGCAAAAGATTCAGGGGATTACGATGAATATACTTAGATAAATAAAGTAATTGATCCTCGCTTTCCACCAAAACTGCTTTATAAACGCTCTGGAAAACCGGGCCGACCCGCTTGTATTTTCGATTAAAATAACGGGAGTATTTAGTTGCCAAAGATCGCATAAAAAAATTAATCCGGTCAAATTCATTCTGCCAGATTAATAGGTGAAAATGGTTAGGAAGCAAACAATAAGCAATTAGTTTAACCTGGTCGGCGTAATTTTTTAGTTGCTTCGATGGCGCTACTTTAACCTGCGAGGAGTCTCCTCGCAGGTCGGGAAAAGACAAATAAAACTTTAGATAGCTTAAAAAAGTTTTATAGTCTTGCTCGTTTAGGAATATCGGTTCCTTGTTTACGCCACGGTTATATATATGATAATAGCTTTTCTCGACATATATTTTTAACGTATTTTTCGAAGGCATTGTTTTCATTATATGCCTACGAGGAGTCTCCTTGTAGGTTTAACTCAGCTTGACCAATTATGATATGCTGGTATTCATGCAGAAGTTTAACTTCAAAATCAGTGGCGCCGCCGGGGAAGGAATTAAAGTTGCCGGTCTGATTTTTGCCCAAACTGCCTTTCGGCAGGGTCTTTATGTACATGGTTACACTGAGTACCCCTCCTTAATCCGCGGCGGCTTAAACACTTTCCAGGTCTGTGCCGATGTTCAACCGGTCCTGGCCCCGGAAGCCAAATTTGACCTGGAAATCTCCTTAAACAATCCGTCTTTAGGCAAGCCAAAAAATATTTTTGCTGTCGGGTTTGCCTGTGCCCGGCTGGGTTTAAACTTAGCCGCTTTACAAACAGTAATTAAAGAAACTTTTGTCAAAAAAACCACTGCGGTCATTAAACACAATCTGGCAGCCGCTGAACAAGGGTATAAATCTTGTCAAAATCCGCTTCAGCCAATTGCCCGGCCGCCTCTAACCAACCAAATTTTACTCAGCGGTAATGACGCCCTTAGTCTAGGCGCTATTGCCGGCGGCTTGAAGTTTTTTACCGCTTATCCGATGTCTCCCTCTACGTCCATCCTCCACTTTTTGGCCGCCAAAGCCAAGAAAACCGGGATTGCTGTCCGCCACGGCGAAGATGAAATCGGCGTTGTTAATATGGCTTTGGGCGCTTCTTTTGCCGGCGCAAGAAGTCTGGTCGCCACCTCCGGCGGCGGTTTTTCGTTAATGAATGAAGCGATTGGTTTAGCCGGCGTCAGCGAGACACCGCTCGTCATTGTTAATGCCATGCGCCCGGGCCCGGCTACGGGCATGCCGACCTGGACCGGTCAAGCTGACCTCTTGTTTGCCATTCACGCTTCTCAGGACGAATTCCCCCGGATCGTCCTGACCCCCGGAGATCCGGAAGAAGCCTTTGTTTTAGCCAAATTGGCCCTGAACCTGGCAGAAAAATATCAGCTGCCGATAATTATTTTAACTGACAAATATTTGGCAGAATCTTACTTTACTTTTAACACCCCTGCTGTTAAACAAACCAATCAACGTTATGGTTTTGCTTCAACCCAAAACCTGGACACTAACACCCCTTTCCTAAGATATTCCGATTCTAAAACCGGCGTTTCCTTAAGAACCATTCCCGGCCAGCCCGGCGGCGTCCATTTAGCCAACAGCTATGAGCATGATGAATCTGGTTATGCCACCGAAAGTTCCGGTGAGCGAATTAAACAAGTCGATAAGCGCGCCCGAAAAATTACCACAATTCTCAAAGATCCGGAAATGGTTAAACCAAAACTTTTCGGTCCCAAATCCGCCGCTACCACTATCATTTCCTGGGGTTCCAACAAAGGCAGTCTCCAAACTGCCTTAAAATCCCTTCCCGATACTAACTTTATTCATTTCCCTTGTGTTTGGCCCTTTCCCAAACAAGAGTTTCTCCATCTCATTAATAAATCCAAAAAATTAGTTACCATCGAACTCAACTCCACCGGCCAGCTCAATCAATTAATCAGCCAGGTAATCGGTATTCAAATTCCCAGCAAAATTTTAAAATATGACGGGCGGCCGTTTTACCCTGAAGAAATTATTAATCAACTGAAACAACTATGATCAAAAGAACCACGAAAATAAATCCTACCTGGTGCCCTGGCTGCGGCAACTTCGGCATCTTCGGCGCCCTTAGACTCGCTTTGGACCAACTTAATATTTTACCTCATCAACTAACCTTTGTTTATGACATCGGCTGTTCCGGCAACATGGCTGATTTTTCTTATGGCTATGGGTTTCACAGTCTTCATGGCCGGGCTTTGCCCATCGCCGCCGGCATTAAACTAGCTAACCCTAAACTTCCGGTCATTGCTATCATCGGCGACGGCGGCTGCTTTGGTGAAGGCTTAGGCCATTTTATTTCCCTGGCCCGGGGCAACCATGATATTGTCGTCTTCAGTCACGACAATTATCTTTATAGTCTCACCACCGGCCAAATGTCACCCACCACTAAAAAGGGGACTATTACCGCCAGTACGCCTAATGGATCAGTCGAAGAAGCTTTTAATCCGCTTGCCAACGCCATTATCAATCACGCCACCTTTGTCGCCCGCGGTTTCGCTGGTAATATTTCTCATTTATCCGCCTTAATTGTCGCCGCCATTAAACACCGGGGCTTCTCCTTTATCGATATTCTCCAACCCTGCGTTACTTATAATAAAAACATGCCTTATGATTGGTTCAGGAGTCACATTTACCAACTGGAGCAAACCGAGTACGATCCCACCAATAAAACTATGGCTTTGCAAAAATCTTTAGAAACCGACCGCCTTCCGATCGGAATTTTCTATGAGATTAACAAACCCACTTACCACGAACAAGTTCTCCCTGCTTCACCCACCACTTTAGCCGAAGCAGACATCTCCCATATTAATTTGCCGAGTTAAACTTCCTGATTACCCCCACCACCTTGCCCTGGACTTTCACATTAGTGGCATAAATCGGGCTCATGCTGGAATTGGCCGGTTCCAACCTGATCCTGGTCGCTTCTTTAAAAAACCGTTTTAATGTCGCCAGTCCGTTTTCCAATAACGCGACGACAATATCGCCGTTGACTGCTTCCTGTTCCTCTTCTACCACCACGTAATCGCCGTCTAAAATGCCTTCTTCGATCATCGACTCGCCTTTAACCTGGAGCACAAACGAGCGTTTCTTGCCGCTGACCATGTGCGGAGAAACGCTAAAACTGGCATTCGGGTCAGTGTATGGCTCAATCGGCTTGCCGGCGGCAATGTAACCCAAAATCGGCAAAGTTAACCCGGCGCTGTCACTGCCATAGCGGGGATCGGTAATCTCTAAACCCCGCACCGCTCCTTCATACTTCTTCAACACTCCCTTGCGCACTAAAGTGGCAATATGTTCATGCACGGTTGCCAAAGAAGACAGGCTCATGGAAGTAGCGATCTCCTGCAAAGTCGGGGAGTGTCCATTGGACTGAATATATTGGGAAATAAAATCCACCATCTGTTTTTGGCGCTTGTATAATGTCACTGGCATAAAATTCCTTTCTTCGTATCATCTTAGCCCGAACAAAAACCGCATGTCAAGTACATGTTACAATAAAAACATGCTTAAACGCTTATTCCTGATTTTATTTTTATTATT
>CAZYUF010000005.1:0-3800 GCA_964650605.1 uncultured Pseudomonadales bacterium
TACGGCCGTTGATTTTAAAGTTTATCATAAGATTAATAAGTAGGCGTGGCTAAAAACATCAGGGAATTGTCATAGTCGCCGGCGCTTTGGGTGGGGGAAATGTTCACTTTGTAAGTGACAGTGGCGACACGATTTTTACCCACATTACTGCTTTGCATCACTACTTGGCTGGTTTCTAAACCAGCTTTGTTAGCAAACTGTTTATAGTAGGTGGAGTTAATAAAAGCGGCCGGAACATCATCCCCGGACATGTTATAGCCAAAGCCGTACTTGCCGGTATTGGTCCAAACTCCGGCCGTGGTTTCCGAGCACGTGCCCAAGTCGCAGGTTGTGTCCGGAATGTTCGTCGCCGTGTTTTGCAGCTGCAGCGGGTGGTCTTCATTGGCAGTGACCGCATAGCCGCCGGCGCCGCCGGAAGAAACGGTCAGAGTATTGGTGAGGCTGGAAAAAGTTGACGGGGTTAAAGTGCCAAAATCAATAGAAAGATCAGAGATAGTAAAGGCAAACGCGATAATAGTTTTAATGTAAGGAAAGCCGGCTTTAACATAAAAACCGGAGGAAGCGTATTCGCCGGGAGCGGTTTGGCCGACAGTGTCCAGAATGTTGTAGTTGGCGGAGGATTTAGAGCCGGAGGTCATGTTAAGATTGGGAAACTTAAGTTTATAGGAGTCGGATTCCATTCGGGATACGGCAAAAACAGGGGTGGTCATAAGTCCTATAAGTCCTATAAGTCCTATAACAAGTTTAGTCATCGGTAATTTTATCAATTTTATCTTTTAATTCCTGGCCGGATTTAAACAGTTCCTTGAGGTCCAAGTAAAGGCTTTTCAGCTTTTCTTGTTGATGATAAGGGATGGTAGAGAGCTGGGAACTGATCTGGGAGATTAAGTCCAGGCTTTGAGACATTTTGTTATGAAAATTCAGGGTTAACCAGAGTAAAGTATTGCCTTCTTCCTGAGAAAGATTGGTTTCCAGCTGATTGGATTGATGTTTAAGTACTTTTATTTGTTTTTGGCCTTCAAGCAGTCTTAGGTATTGAGTGCCAAAAAAGCGGGCCAGAGGGGCAACTAATATGAGGGAAATGAGATTGGTGAGACTGTTTAAATCAATCAGCGAATTGTTTAGCAGAAAGAGGAGTGAGAGTGCTAAACCGACCAGCAAACCTAAGCTGGGATTGAACAAAAGGCTCAAACCGAACAGGAGAAAGTCGAGGGTAAAGAACAAGGGGGAGGTAAGGCCGCCGGTATCCAGGACTAAAAGCAGAAGCAGGAGGGTAATAGTGAGGCTATTTGATATACTTTGATACTTTATGAAGGAGAGGCTGAGTGATTTTTTCCGGCCGAGCAGGTTGTGAAAAAGAAAGACAGCTAACAACAGGCTGGAGAGTTGAAGGGAATACTGGGACAGTCCGGGATTGTTGTGCCAAAAGAAAGTGAAAGCGGCGGCTAAAAGAAGCAGAATAAAGTGAGGCAGGGTAGGCAGAGACATGGTTTATAGTAGCATAAAGAGAGGATTTTTGCTAAACTAAACTATATGAGTTTTGATCATCAAACTATCGAGAAAAAGTGGGCTAAAAAGTGGCAGGAGTCAGGCCTATATCAGGTGGATTTAAATAATCCGAAGCGTAAATTCTATAATTTAATGATGTTTCCGTATCCCAGCGCCGAAGGTTTGCATGTGGGCAATATGTACGCCTTTACCGGCGCCGATGTTTACGGCCGGTTTAAGGCGATGCAGGGATATGAGGTGTTTGAACCGATCGGTTTGGACGGGTTTGGGATCCACTCGGAAAATTATGCGATCAGCATTAATAAGCATCCGGCGGAACAGGCTAAGATCAGCGAAAAGCACTTTTACGAGCAGTTAAGCCGCATCGGCAACCGGTTTTCCTGGAATAACCGTTTAGAAACTTATGATCCAAAATATTATTGCTGGACCCAATGGTTGTTTGTCCAGATGTTTAAACATGGGTTGGCTTATAGGAAAAAAGCTTTAGTTAACTGGTGCCCGTCTTGTAAAACAGTGTTGGCAGACGAACAAGTAGAGGCCGGTTTGTGCGAAAGATGCAAGACTCCGGCGGAGAAACGGGAAAACGAGCAGTGGTTTTTCAAGATTACCGAGTATGCCCAGCGGCTGCTGGATAATATCGAGAAAATCAACTGGCCGGAAAAGATTAAAATTGCCCAAAGGAACTGGATTGGCCGGAAAGAGGGCATCAATATAACTTACAAAGTTGTAAGAACCGAACCTACAGAACCTACAAGAACCGTGACGGTGTTTACTACCAGGCCGGACACGAATTTCGGGGCAACTTTTATAGTGTTAGGACCAGAGCATAAATTAGCCCAAGGATTGGCTAAAAAAGACAAAGAAATTCAAGAATATATTGATAAAGCTTTGAAGAAATCAGAGATTGAGCGGATTGCTGAAGGCAGGAAAAAAACCGGCGTGTTTACCGGCCTGTACGCGATTAATGATTTAACCGGTAAGGAGATGCCGATTTATGTGACGGATTTTGTTTTAGGCAATGTCGGGACCGGCGCAGTGGTCGGCGTGCCCGGACATGATAAGCGGGATTTTGAGTTTGCTAAAGAATTTGGCTTGGAAGTAATCAGGGTAGTGGCGGGGGAAGACGGAGATACATCAGAAATTACGAAAATAGAACAGGTACAGGAAGAAGAAGGGAAGATGATCAATTCAGGCTTTTTAAATGGGATGGAGATTCATGAGGCGACGGAAAAAATTATGGATTATTTTGAAGAAAAAGGGATGGGGAAGCGGGTAGTGACCTTTAGGTTGAGAGATTGGTGCATCAGTAGGCAAAGATACTGGGGACCGCCGATTCCCATGATTAATTGTCCTAAATGCGGCTGGGTGGCGGAAAAAGAAGAGAATTTGCCGATTAAATTGCCGTACCTTAAGAATTTCAAGCCGACCGATGACGGCAAACCGCCGTTGGAACGGGCGGAAAAATCCTGGCTGTATACCAAATGCCCGAAATGCGGTGGAGAAGCCAAGCGGGAAACCGAAGTAAGTGATACGTTTTTAGACTCGAGCTGGTACTTCCTGCGCTATCCTTCGGTTGACACTGACAAGGTCCATCCTTGTCATTCTAACAAGGATGGACCTTTTGATCCGGAGATTACTCGGGCTTGGCTTCCGGTGGATGCCTATATCGGCGGGGCCGAGCACGCGGTGTTGCACCTGATGTATTCGCGGTTTGTCTGGATGGCGTTGCAGGATTGGGGTTATATTCCTAAATCCACTCCGGAGAGTAAAAATATTCCACTCCGGAGTGTTAGTTGGGAGGAACCGTTTCCGTTTTTATACGGCCACGGTTTGATTATTAAAGACGGGGCGAAGATGAGTAAAAGCCGGGGGAATATTGTTAATCCGGACGAGTATATTGAGAAGTACGGGGCGGATGCATTGCGGCTGTATTTAATGTTTATCGGTCCCTATGATCAGGGCGGGGATTTTAGAGATACCGGGATGAAGGGGATGAAGCGGTTTTTGAATCGGGTCTGGAAGTTAGTTTCTGACAAGGTTGGACCTTGTCAGCAGACAAAGTCCGACCTTAATACACTGCGGCACAGGACGGTGAAGAAATTAACAGAAGCGATGGTCAATTTCCGGTTTAATGTAGGGATTGCCCATTTAATGACATATGTGAATGGAATGTCAAAGGTTAAAGGTCAAATGTCAAAAGAAGATTTAAAAACTTTAATTTTGCTGTTAGCGCCGTTTGCGCCGTATATCAGCGAGGAGTTATGGTCCCGGCTGAAAGCCGAGGATCCTCG
>CAZYUF010000005.1:3900-15197 GCA_964650605.1 uncultured Pseudomonadales bacterium
TTGCGCCGTATATCAGCGAGGAGTTATGGTCCCGGCTGAAAGCCGAGGATCCTCGGTTCGGTAAACCGATACCGGGAGAGAAATGGTCTGTTCATCAGCAAACTTGGCCTAAATTTGAAGCCAGGCTTGCCACGAACGCCCTGACGACGTTCGTGGTCCAGATTAACGGCAAGTTGCGGGCCAAACTGGAGTTAGATCTAAAAACGGCCCAGGATAAAGCCAAGGTTCTCATTTTAGCTAAGGCCAATAACCATATCAAAACATATATTAAGGATAAAAAGATAGTCAAAGAAATTTTTGTAGCCGGAAAACTGGTGAATTTAGTGGTAAAATAATTTTAATGCCCAAGTGGTTACAACCTTTAAAAAAGATCTTTAAAGATCGGCCGTATCTGGTTACTTTAGGTCTGCTCGGCGGATTGTTGCTGGTAGTGGGAGTTTTTTCGGTGGTGGTAATTAGCAGCCGGACAGGGGGAGAGGATTTAGTGATTCAAAAAGCAAGCGAAGCCGAGGAGTTGGGGAGCAAGTTGGTGGCAGATGTGGCCGGAGCAGTGATGAAGCCGGGCGTGTATGAGTTAAAAGGCAACGCCAGGGTAAATGAAGCCTTGATTGCGGCCGGCGGATTAGGGGAGGAAGCGGACCGGGAGTGGGTAGAGAAAAATTTAAATCTGGCGGCCAAAGTAACCGATGGGCAGAAGATATATATACCGAGTGAAGGAGAAACTGAAAAGGTCGCACCTTTGCAAGGCAAAGGAACGACCTTAATGACAAGGTTGGACCTTGTCAATATCAATACTGCGTCAAGCGCCGAACTGGATACGCTTTGGGGAGTGGGTGAGGCGACGGCGAAAAAGATTATTGACAGCCGGCCGTATGGAGCAGTGGAGGAGTTGTTAACCAAGAAAGCGGTTAAGAACAATGTTTATGAGGCGATTAAAGATAGTGTGTCGGTTTACTAATTTTTTTCGCCCATCTTATAATAAATGAGAGTTTTAATAGTCATCTTGATATGGTTAAGTTTAGTTGGCTATAGATTTTTTCATCAGTTTCAGGTTGGGCAAAATCTTGGACATTGGGAAAATGAGGAAATTTTGATCAAGGGTAGAATATCCTCAGAACCTTTATTACAGGGTAATAGCCAGAAGTTTAAGGTGAGCCGGTTTGATATAGTCACTCAAGCCTATCCGAAGTATGAATATGGTCAAAAAGTGGTCATTGTTGGCAGATTACAGAGGAGATTGATAAATAAATGGTATAGTCAATTTAGATTGATGTATCCGGATATCCGCTTAGTCGAGGCCAATAACCAAAAAACTATAAGTCTTAGCCGATTGAGGCAGGGGATAGAAGAAAGATTTAATCAGGTTTTGCCGGAGCCGGAAGCCAGTTTGCTGGCCGGAATTGTTTTGGGCAGCAAGAGGGGACTACCTGAGGATTTTTACCGGGCTTTGCAGAAAACCGGCACTTTGCATATTGTGGTGGCTTCAGGGTATAACGTGACGATTATCATTGCTACGATCGTAGCCTACTTAGCCGGTTTAATTAAGCGCCAGTGGGCGATTTTGATCGGGTTGGCAACAGTGGGGATTTATACGATTATGGCCGGGGCCGAGCCGGCGATTGTCCGGGCGGCGATTATGGGCAGTTTGGCTTTTGGGGGCCAAATCATCGGCAGAAAAAGCGAGGGGTTAAGATTGTTGATTGCGGCGATCATGATTATGGTGTTGGTTAATCCCAGTATAATTATGGACGTTGGTTTTCAGCTGTCAGTGGCGGCAACTTTTGGCTTAATTTTTTTGAGCCCCAGGCTGGAGCCGATTTTAGGCAGGGTTTGGTTGATAGGCAAGGATTTGACGGAAACTACTTCCGCCCAGATTATGGTTTGGCCGATTATTGTTTTATATTTTGGACAAATGAGTGCTTTTAGTATATTAGTTAATAGTTTGATACTGTGGTTGGTGCCAATAATTATGGCTTTGGGATTTTTTTTGGCTCTAACCGGTAATCAAGCGGTAGGTTGGTTGACGTATGTGCCTTTGACGATTATGGTCAGAGTAATTGAGGGATTTGGCCGGATATGAAAAAGCTTAACTGGATTTTAGGATTGGCGATCGGGGCAGTAATTTTCCTGATTTTACAATGGCCGGATAACCGCCTGCATTTATTTTTTTGCAATGTGGGCCAGGGAGACGCGATTTTGCTGGAATATGGATCGTATCAAATTTTGGTAGACGGCGGGCCGGACAACTCGGTTTTAAGCTGTTTGGGAAAAGCGATGCCGTTTTGGGACCGGAAGATTGAACTGGTAGTGTTAACCCACCCGGAGGCCGACCATTTGACAGGATTAATTGAGGTGGTGAAACGGTATCAGGTGGGGAGGTTGATGAAGACAGCGGCAGTGAACCAGACGCCGGAGTTTGAGGCGCTGCTGGCGGCGGTCGGGTCAAGAAAAGTAAAAGTGGAAACGCTTACTGCCGGGGATAGGATTAGTTTAAAACAACTTAACTTGAAAGTCCTCTGGCCTTTTAACAAAGGACAGTCCTTTGTTAAAGATTTCAACCAGGCGGCGGTGGTGATTTTAGGTCAGTATGGTGGTTTTGGATTTTTACTGACAGGGGATATTACCGAAACAGAAGAACAGACAATGATTAATTTAGGTAGTTTAAGGCCGGTGGAAGTTTTAAAAGTTGCCCATCATGGAAGCAAGTTTTCTACCAGCCAAGAGTTTTTAGAGGAAGTGAAGCCGAAAACAGCAGTTATTTCCGTGGGCAAGAATAGTTTCGGCCATCCGACCCCGGAGGTGTTAGCCAGGTTAAAAGCAGTCGGAGCCAAAGTGTTAAGAACTGATGAAATAGGGACGGTGGAAGTGATAGAATAAAATTTATGAAATGGCGATTGATATTCTTAGCCGGTTTAGTCGGAATAGCTTACCTTTGGACGCTAAATTTTGCCTTTCTTTCCGATGATATTTACGGGATTGTCAATAACCCGGAAATTGTTAAGTTCAGCTGGGTTTGGCAAAATCCAACAGTAGTGTTGAACCGCTTAAGCTATTTTATTTTGGCCAATATTTTTGGAGTGGTTTCTTGGCCATTCCGGCTGGTGAATATCGGGGTGCATTTATTAACAGTCATCGGAGTGATGGTGCTGGCAGAAAAGCTGATTAATAAAACCGTCGGGATAGTGGCGGCGGTATTGGTGGCGGTGCATCCGCTGATGATTGAGTCAGTCACCTGGATATCCGGCAGTGGCTATAGTTGGTATGGGGCGCTGCTGCTGTGGAGTTTGATATTTTATATTAAAGCCAAAGATAGCTGGTGGAAGTATGGAATATCGGTTTTACTTTTTCTGGCGGCGTTAGAGTTTAGTGAAAAAGCAGCGGTTTTGCCGGGCATTTTGTTAGTTTACCGTTTTGTAATTGACAGAAAACGGGGCAAATGGCGGGACTTAATTCCTTATATTGCCTTAAGCGGTTTATGGCTGGTAATGAATATTCGGGGCGTGGGGGCAAGATTAAATTATTTGCAAACTGAGTATAACAGCAGCGTGGAGACTCAGTCAGCCTTTAAAGTCAGTCCGTTAGTGCAGACGCCGGTGGCTTTGAGCAGTTATTTGGGCTTAATTGTCTGGCCGGATAAGCTGACTTTGTACCATTCAGAAATGAACTTTACCCGGATAAAGTTTGGGATCATGGCCGGAATAACCATAATTTATTTATTGGCAACTGCCTGGTTGTTGTGGCGGCGAAAACCGGCCGGTTTTTTCTTAAGCTGGCTGGTAATTGGGTTAAGCCCGACCTTGGTTCCCTTGGGAGTAGCCTGGATTGTGGCGGAAAGATATGCGTATTTTGGGGCGATCGGCATTTTTATTTTAATTAGCTGGGGATTGGTGAATTTAAGCCAGAAGCCCAAATGGACCGAGGCGGGTTGGACAATCACCGTGATAATAATTTGTTTATTATTGGTAAGGACTTTGGTGAGAAACAGCGATTGGCAGGACCAGGACCATTTGTGGCTGGCGGCAGAGCGGACATCGCCAACCAGCCCGCAAAATCATAATAACTTGGGCGATCTTTACGGCCGGAGAGGCAATTTACAATTAGCCGAATGGCATTTTAAAAAAGCGATTGAGTTGAATCCCCACTACGCGGACGCGATGCATAATTTGGGCAATACTTATGTAAGGTTGGGGAAGCTGGAAGAAGCGATTAAAATGTATGAAGCGGCTTTGAAAAACAAGCCGACTTTATGGCAGTCGGAACAGCAGTTAAAAGCCGTAAAAGAGTATTTAATAAAAACGGGAGTTGACAAAGGTAAATAGTTTTGATAACATCTAGATAAGATAAATTAAGATGTAGATGTTATGATAATAAAGAAATTAGCGGTTAATAAAGGTGGGCAGACAGTATTTAATTTGGCGGAGATTGCCAGGATTACCAATAGAAAAGCAGGTAAAAATCTAATTTCAGCGGTGAGTTATTATGTTAAATCAGGCGATTTAATCAGGTTGGCAAAGGGTTTATATGCCCTGGACCAAGATTATTCTAAGTATGAATTAGGTAATAAATTAAGGATTCCTTCGTATGTAAGTTTGTACACAATTTTGCAAGATGAAGCGGTGGTGTTTCAACCGTATACCAGTGTTTTTTTGGTAAGTTCCAGAAGCGAAGTCAGGGTGATTGATAACCAAAAATTTATTTATAGAAAAATTAGGGATGATATTTTATTGAATCCTTTGGGAATAAAGAGCGATGGTTTAGTAATGAAGGCTGGTTTGGAAAGGGCGATTTTAGATAAGATTTATCTTGACGGGGAAGAGCATTTAGATAATTTAAGATCAGTTGATTGGAATAAGATGGAGGAGTTAAATGAGCAAGTTTATAAGAGGGGAAATATTAAAAAATATATTAAAGAAATGAGGAAAGATGTTGAATCAGGCAAGGCATAGAATGCAGATGATAAATATTTTGCTTAAGCTCTATAAGGATACAGAAGTGGCCAGGGTGTTGGGATTTAAGGGCGGGACAGCGGCTTTCTTATTTTATGATTTGCCCAGATTTTCAGTGGACTTGGACTTTGATTTGTTAGTGGACTTGGATAAGATTAAAAGAGAAGAACTGATGGATAGGATGACGGGCATTTTTAAAAAAAATTTTGAGGTTAGGGAGCAATCAGATAAGCGATTTACTTTGTTTTGGCTATTAAGCTACAGGAAGGGTGGCAGGCAGCTTAAGATTGAAGTGTCCAAGAGAAAATCGGAAAGTAAGTTTTACGACAAACAGTTTTACGGGATAAATATTCCGGTAATGAGGTTGCAAGACGCGATGGCTAATAAATTGATGGCCTTGGTGGATAGAAAAAAGTTTGCGAATAGGGATGTGTATGATGCCTGGTATTTTTTAAACCAGCCGGAATCGGTGGAGATTAATTATCAGTTAATTAAAAAGAGATTAGGATTAACGCCCAGGCAGCTTTATCAAAAGATGCGGAAACTAATTAATAAAAAAAGAAGTGAGAGCGTGTTGCAGGGCATGGGAGAATTATTGGATGAAAAACAAAAGGTTTGGGCGAAAAATAAGTTGATAAGCGAGCTGAACCAGCTAATTAAGATTCAGATGGATAGTCTTTAACAAAGGACAGTCCTTTGTTAAGGTTGATATAACAGGCCTTTGAGGAAAAATAGAGCGTAAACGAGATGAGTGAGGAAGATGGCCGGGGCTAAAAGCAGGGAGTGGTAATAAACTGCGGTAATAATTAAAGCCAAAAAATACAGCGGGAAAATAAGCGGTAAAAGTAATGGGAGAAAGTAAGCGGGGCGGAGAGAAGTGCGGGGAAAGAGCCGGACAAAGCGGCCGCGCTGGAAACCATAGCGGGAAATTTGTTGAAGGTGGGGAGTAAAGATCGGCCGGCGGTGATGATAAACAACGATATCCGGATGATAAAGAATTTGCTTTTTTAGTTGATAAACCAAGTCATGGCAGAGTTTAGTATCTTCACCGGGCCAGAATTGGGTATTAAAGCCGTTGACAGCCAAGAAGTCTTTTTTTTTGACCAGAAGATTAAAACTAGGGTAGTCGTCGACAAAACAAGCTGAAGTTTGGCGGTTGCGGTAAGTATAAGGTCCGCTGCCGATTTTAGTTGACCAGACCAAACCGGAAATTTTTTGACGGATTGAGTCGGTCGGCGGCGTTAAGCTCGGGCCGCAGACAGCAGCGATGTTTTTGGGCTTTAAGTACTTAATAGCATTTTTCAGCCAATTTTTATCCGGGTAAGCATCGGAATCGATAAACGTAAGAACCGAACCTACGGATTTTTTGGCCCCCCAGTCGCGTTTGGTGGCCGGGTCGCCGGGGAAGAGTTTGTCAGTGATAATTAAAATTTCTAAAGGCTTAACTGATTGTTTTGTTAAGGCCGGCAGCAGTTCCGGGCACAGATCATTTTCGGTTTTGCAGGGAATGATGACGCTAATCGTCAATAAGGCCTGTCCTTTTTGAAATCCAAGAACCTTTAAGGACAGACCTTGTTTTTTAATCATAGTATTTTAATATTTTCAAACGGTAGAAGACAGCCAGCGTGTCATAAAGCATGTGCCAGATGGTTCTGAGGGTGGCGGCATTGGTGACCGACCCGAATTTATATTTTAATTTGATCGGCGCCTCATAAATACGCTGGAAACCTTTGCGCCGGGCAACCGAAAGCATTTCAATGTCAAAGGCATATTTTTTAACGACCAGTTGAGGCAGTATTTTTTCCAAGACATTTCTTTTAAAGATTTTAATGCCTGGTTGAGTATCTTTAATTTTAACGCCAAAGAGCAGGCGGACTAAAAGATAATAGCCCCAGCTTAAAATTTTCCGATCCCAGGGGTACTGGACTACGGAGGCCAAATGGCGCTTGGAGCCAACAATAATATCGGCGTTATACCATTCCAAATGTTCTAATAACATCGAGATGCCGTTGGGGTCGATTTCCATGCCGGCATCAATAAAAGCAATATAGTCGCCTTTGGCTTTGGTCATGCCATAGCGGACAGTGTAACCTTTGCCTTGATGGGTTTTGATCTGGTAGACTTTGAGCTGAGGCGAGGCGAGAGTTTTGGCTTTTTGAAAAGTCCGGTCCAGTTGGCCGTCAACCACGACAATTATTTCCGAAGGATAGCGGATTTGCTGTAAGACTTTTTGGATCCTGGTCAAATCTTTGACAATGGTGGCGGCTTGTTTGTAGGCAGGAATGATAACGGAAATTAACTTAGCTTTTGGCATAAAAGTGTTTGATAGAGAAAATTATACTAATGAGCAGGCCAATACTGACAGCCAGAATTGAGTTTTGGATAATAGCGAGGAGATTTTGGTGACGAGCAACGATTAAGCCGAGTTGGCAGAGAGCGGTTAAGCCAGCCAGCCAGCCAGCCGCTTTTTGGCTGAGGGCGAGCAAGAATTGCAGGTTAAGATTGAAAAAGGAAAAGATAACCATAAAGACAGCGAAAGGAAAAAGGAAAGGAGCGGCTGAATAATAAGCTGAGCCGTAGAGCAGGGAAATTATCGGTTGGGGAAAAAGTTGATAGCCGATCAAGCCGGCTAAACTAATTAAGCCGATCAAGCCGGCTGTCTGGAAGAAACTGTTTTTGAGTTTGACAGCTTCGGTTTTTTGTTTGACAAAGACAGGGAAGCTGACGGTTAAAACCGTAGCCGAGATAAAAAAGATGATTTTACCGACAACAGAAACAGCCGCATAAATTCCGGATAAATCAGCGGGAAAGAAAAAACGGACTAAGAGGATATCGCTGACATAAAGCGAAGTCAGGCCGAGCAGGGTAATGAAACTTAATGAGGAAAAAGACCAAAAAGCAGTTAAGTTGGCCGGAGTTTTGGCAGGGATTTTTTTTAAGAAGGGGCGAACCAGCCAATAACTTAAGCAGGCGGCGAATAAACTGCTGATGGCTAAACTAGCGATCGCGCCGGAGATTTTTAAACCAAGGAGAAGGAGGATAAAGGCGGTTAAAGTTTTGATAAAAGGAGAGAAAAAATTAAGGATGGCGAATTGTTTAAATTTTAGTTTGGCCTGAAGGGTGGCAACGTAAAGAGTAGGGACAAAAGCAAACAAAATTTGCAGGCTGAAGATTAAGAAAAGATAGGGTTTATCGAGCTGCAGCAAAGAACTAAACAGCGGATAAAAGAGAAGGAAAATCAGCCAGGCAATTAAGGTAAGTTTAAAACTTAAGCGTTGCAGTTGGTGAAAATCAATCCGGTTAACAGCGTTGATGATGCTCAGAGAAAAACTGGAAATAATTACGGCCAATAAGTAGTTAAGAGCGATAAAGCCTTCGAGTAAACCGTATTGGTCAGGCAGGAGAAAACGGCCGGTGACAAAATGAAAAAGATAGTTAAAAAAATGGCCGAAAATAGTGGCCGCTAAAACTAATAAACTGTTGGTAAAGATCATTTGCCATTAGTATACAATTAAAGGATGAATTCTGTCAGCGTGGTCATGCCGAGTTTTAATAGTATTAGAACGATTGAGGCGTGTTTGGCAAGCATTCGGGAGCAGGGTTATGAGGGGAGAGTGGAGATTGTGGCGGCGGACGGCGGGTCAACGGACGGGACTTTAAATATTTTAAAAAAATATAATTGTAAAATAATTAATGAAAGAACCGGCAATCCGGAGAAAGCTAAGGCGGTGGCCCTTCGCTATGCTCAGGGTAAACTGATTTTACTGATAGCTTCAGACAATGTGTTGTCAACTAAGGACTGGTTGTCAAAGATGGTTGAGGGGTTGGAAAAAGAGCCGGCGGCAGTAGGGGCTTATCCGCGGCGCTATGCTTATCGAAAAAGCGACACGAGCCTGAACCGCTATTTTGCTTTGATGGGGGCAAATGATCCGGTGGCTTGGTTTATGGGGAAGGCGGATAGGCAAAGTTATCTTGGTAATGAGAATCAAAAGACTAAGTTGGTTAAATTTAATCCTCAGAATATGCCGACTTTAGGAGACAACGGGATGTTGGTATGGAGAGATAAGCTGATGAAAGCAAAAGTTGACGAGAAGAATTTTTCCCACATTGATGTCTTTTATGATCTGGTAAGTTTAGGTATGGATAAGTTTGTTGTAGTTAATAATGAAATAATTCATGATAGCGGAGAGAGTTTTATTAAATTTTTGGGTAAACGATATAAATATATGCGAAGTTTGTATGTAAAACAGATAAAAATGAGGCGTTATCAATGGGTAAGAAATTATCGGGATGCGGCAAGAATAGGCTTATTTATAATTTATAGTTTTAGCGTGGTTGGGCCGTTGTTGACGGCCGGAAGAGGGTTTTTAAAAAAGCCGGACTTAGCTTGGTTTTGGCATCCGGTGATGAGCGCGGCGATGGTTATAATTTATGGCTGCGCGCTGATTTTATGAAAATAGCGGTTTTGTCTTTTACCAGCGGACAGATTGATCGGGGGGCGGAGACGGTGGTAAAAGAATTGAGTCGACGTTGGCAAAAACAGCACCAGGTAAAAGTTTATTCAAGCTTAAGTTTAGGGATTAAGGATTTAAATAAATTTAATCTTCAGGCTTTAAAAGAAGCGGATAAATTCGGGGCGCAGATTATTATGCCGATTAATGGCGGCCGGCAAAGTTTACTAACACGGCTTTATTGCCGGTTAAAAAAGAAGAAGATGGTAGTGGCGGGATTGGCGGGTTTGGGGTGGTGCGACGGCTGGAATCTGTTGATGCGGCCGGATGTATTTGTGGCTTCTTTGAACAGAAATACCCGGTGGGCGAAAAAATTTTATGGCAAGGGGGTAAGAGTGGAGACAATTCCGCATGGAGTAGATTTAGGTAAGTTTAAACCGCAGGGTAAAAAGCGGGAATTTAATTTAGAGCGGCCAATAATTTTATGCGTGGCCGGGCCAAATGAGTATAAGCGGGTGGATTTAACGATTAAAGCAGTAGGTTGCTTAGAAAAAGGAAGTTTGTTGCTCGTGGGAGGGAGTGAAGAATGGGAAAAGTTGGGGGTAAGCCGGCTGGGTAAACGATTTAAACAGATAAAAGCCAAGTATGAAGAACTGCCGGAAATTTACCGGGGGGCTGATGTTTTTACCATGGTGAGCGAGTCAACGGAAGAGTTCGGCATTGTATATTTAGAGGCGCTGGCTTCAGGTTTGCCGGTGGTAGCCACGGATGATGAATTGAGGCGGGAGATCCTGGGACCGTACGGGATTTATGTTAAAAATCCGGAAGATGCGGCTGAGTATGCTCAGAAACTCCAGCAAGCAATAAACAAGGTTACGAACCTTGTTTATCCGGAAAAGTGGCTGGAAAAGTTTAACTGGGATAAGATAGCCCAGGAATATTTAAATATATTTAAGCGATTATGGAACTATCAGTAATTATTTGTACCAGCGGCAGGCCGGAAAGTTTAACAAAAGTTTTACAGAGTTTAAAGCAGCAAAGTTTTCAGGATTTTGAGACGCTGATAATGAGAGAATCGCCTTTAGTAAAGGCCAGAGATTTGGGCTGGCGGAAAGCGAAGGGTGAAATTGTGGTTTGGATTGATGATGATGTGCTGGTGGATAAAAATTGGGCGAAAAATTTAACTGCCATATTCCAAGATCACCCGGAAGCAGGCGGCGTTAGCGGGCCGACGATTGTAGCGGAAAACTTATTAAAAAACCGGTTGGTATTTTGGTGGTATGGCAAGAAAATTTGGCTGGCAAAATTATGGGTGAAGCTGGTGTTGGATAATCAGCCGCTGGCAGTGGGTAAAATTACTAAAATCGGCTGGTGGTCGCCGGGATCAAATTTCAAGAGCTGCTTAAAATTGAAAGGGTTGCAGGATGTGGATTATCTGGAAGCCTGCAATATGAGTTTAAGAAGAAAGTTGGTTAAAAAAGTGGGCGGTTTTGATCTGAACTACAAAGGCACGAGCGAGTGGTGTGAGTTGGATTTGGCGATGCGGGTGAAAAAGTTAGGATATAGGCTGGTGTGGAGCAATAGGGTGAAATTAGAGCATCAGGTATCCAGAAGCGGGGTGTTTGTCAAGCGGAGAAACTGGCCGGAAAGAATTAAGAATTATTTATATTTTAGGAAAAGATGGTTATTAAAGCGTCAGTGATTGTGGCTAATAATCTAGCTAATTGGTCGTTTCCAAAACAGGTGCTTGGGCCGGGTTTGGAAGTAATCGTGGTTAATAACGGCATTGATGGACCGGGTAATCCCTGTTGGGCGCGAAACCAGGGGGCAAAAAAAGCTAAGGGTAAATATTTGGTTTTTTTGGATAATGATACCCAGGTAAAAAAAGGCTGGTTGGATA
>CAZYUF010000005.1:15297-22770 GCA_964650605.1 uncultured Pseudomonadales bacterium
AAATATTTGGTTTTTTTGGATAATGATACCCAGGTAAAAAAAGGCTGGTTGGATAAAGTAATTAAGTTTATGGACCAACATTCGAAAGTTGGCGCCGGACAACTAAAATTGTTAAGAATGGGGAGCAATAAATTTGATAGCGCCGGAGATTTAATAACCAATAACGGATTTTTGGCAGAGCGGGCCAGGGAAGTAGAAGATCAGGGGCAATTTGACAAGGCGGAGAAGATTTTTTCCGGAAAAGGCGCGGCCATACTGGTGAGGAAAGACGTGTTTGCCAAAATCAACGGTTTTGACGAAGCTTATGTTTATTACTGGGAAGAGCCGGACTTATTCTGGCGGGTGTGGCAGGCCGGGTACGAGGTGCGGTTTTTATGGATGGGAACGGTTTATCATAATTACGGTACAAAAGCGAAACCGATTCCCAAACAACCGGCCGCCGGACAGGTTTATCTGGCCTGCCGCAATCAGTTAATGACGATAATCAAAAACGCGCAGAGCCGGCGCTTGCGGATGTTATTTTGGGTTAGTTTAAGCTGGCTGGGTTTAGAAATAATGTTTGTGATTAAGGGTAAATGGAAACAGGCATGGGCGATTGAACGGGCTTGGTGGTGGTTAGTGAAACACTGGCCAAAACAGCGGCGGAAAAGCAATGATCAGTGGTTGGAAAAACTGTTGGTAAAAAAAGATTTAAGCTGGTATTTGGGAAAGGGGGTTAGCTATGTTACAGGCAAGCCCTTCTGAGCTTTGGCGGGGAATAGAAGTGAGTTTATTAAAGCAAAGTTGGGGAAAATTCTTTAAAGGCAAGATTTTGGATTTAGGCTGCGGTGGCGGCGAAGTAGCCCAAGAGCTGTTTTTTAACAAAGGACTGTCCTTTGTTAAACCCTTTGTTAAACCGGAATGGGGTTTGGATAATGATAAGAAAATGGTTAGTAAGGCGGAGAAAAGCGGGGTGTACAGACAGGTGATTTGGGGAGATGCAGTTAAGATAGAATTGAAAGATGAGGTTGCAGATTTAGTGTTTTCTAACTCGGTTTTGGAACATATTAATGATATAGATAGAGTGCTGCAAGAGATAAAAAGAGTCTTAAAGCCGGGCGGTTTATTAATTGCCACTATGCCGAGCGATCAGTTAGGAGAATATTTAGATTGTGGTAAAGGCTATAGTTGGTGGTTTAATCATAAATATCATCACTATCATTTATATAATTTGGAGAAGTGGAAAGAACTGTTAAGAAAAGCAGGATTGAAGTTGGAAAAGAGTTATTATTATTTGGATAAACAGACGATTAAACAGTGGCATAAGCTATTATGGTTGAATAAATTGGGAATAAAAATAAAAATTAAGCCGGTCAAGGCAAAAATCTTGCCGGAGGGAGCGGCTTTGGCAATTCTGGCACGAAAAATATGAAAGTATCCGTAATCATCGTTAATTTTAACGGTAAAGGTTATCTAACTGATTGTTTGGCTTCAGTGTTAAAATCTGATTTTAAAGATTTTGAAGTGATCGTCGTGGATAATGCTTCTACTGACGGTTCCGCTAAAGATTTGGATAAAAGAGTCAGGTTAATAAAATCAAAAACTAACCTATTTTTTACCGGCGGCTGTAATTTGGGGGCCAGAAAAGCCAAAGGCGAATGGCTGGTATTTCTAAACCCGGATACGGTCGTAGAACCAGATTGGCTGACAGAGTTGGCAAAAGAAGCCAAAGATGAAAAATTAACCTTGCAACCAAAGATTAAAATTTATGGAACCGATAAGATCGACTGCGTGATTGGTAGGTACTATTGGCCGGGGTTTGGGGTGGCAGTCGGGCGGGGCAAACCGGATAAATATCAAGGAATAATCAAGGGCGATTATGCTAACGGCACCTGCTTGATGATTAACAGAAACTGGTTTTTTAAGTTAGGTGCTTTTGATGAGAAATTCCGGTTTTTTTATGAAGATGTGGATTTGCAATTGCGGGCAAAGCGGCAGGGCGGTCAGGCGATCGGGGTGATGAGCGCCATGATTTGGCACAAAGGCTCTTTGTCATTTAAGCAGAACGTAGCGTCAAAAACAGTGAAGCAATATTATCGGCGCAATCGCTGGCTGACAATAATGAAAAACTATTCCGGGTGGTTTAACCGGCAGAGAATAATGGAAATGAAAAGATTTATAAAACAAAAAAAATTTTCTTGGCTGGATTTAGGCTGCGGTGAAGGGGAATTGGTGCGGCTGGCGGTAGAACAGGGAATAAAAGCAATAGGAATAGATAAAAAACAAGGCCAGCCAATAGAAAAATTCCAGGTTCGTAACCTGGAAAGATATGATGTGGTGAGTATGTACCATGTGCTGGAGCATTTGAATAATCCGGTTAAGGTGTTGAGAAAAATTAAGACTTGGTTAATGCCGGGCGGGGTGTTAGTGATCGAAGTGCCGCTGGTAAATAATTTAACGGAAAAGTTTTTAGGGGAGAAATATTTGGTTTATTTAGATAAAACCCATCGCCATTTTTGGACGGAAAAGCAGTTGGAGCAGTTGACAGCCAAATCCGGCTGGAAGATAGTTAAGAAAAAGTCCTGTTGGTATGAGTTCCCTTTGACAGTGATAACGCAAGGCGGACTAATAGGAATTGGTTTGTGGTTGCCCTTAAAATTGCTGTCAATTTTTGGGTTGAATCGGGAAATAATCAGGCTATATTTACGAAGGGTTTAACGGTTTTGTACTGATAATGCGCGAGAAAGTCAGTGCCGTTAAAGGGATGGGAAAACTCTTTTTCGATGAGTTTAATCCAGTTTCTGTCTTTAGAATGTCCCCAGGTAGTGACTTTTTTCAGTAAGTTTTTTTTAGGTTTGGCCCAACCGTAATGGTGGATCATCGGCTTTAGGTCCAGACCTAAAACCATTCTGGTTTTCGGGCTGGGAATGGAGTTATAGGTGGCGTTTCTTTCGTCATGGTCTATAAAAACAGCTTGTTTAAGACTGGAATATTTAGCCAAAAGCGGCGAATTTTCCCAGACCGTGGCTTGATGAGCTTGAGAGCGCCAATACCAATAATTAGCCGGCTTAAGTGCGTTATTTTTTTTATAGTGGTTGGTGTTAAGCCAAGCCATGAATTTCCAGCCGTCAATAATTTCATCAGCGTCTAAAAACAAAACATAATCAACAGGTGGTTTAATTGCCTTAAACCCAAGTTGGCGGGCGAAGCAGATCCAGTATTGCGGTCCCCAGACGCTGCCTAAACTTAAGTGGCGTAGAATAAACTGCCAGCCGCGCCAGAAAGGGAATGTGGCTTTATGGTCATATTTAAATTTAATAAAGTCAGCTTCAGGATTTTCTTTGATCGATCGATTGATCAAGACCTGATTTTCTAAAGAGCCATCGTAAAAGTGATCACAGACAGGAACAATAATTTGCTGGCTGAACTTTTTGACTTGATTGATATTGGGGCGCAAAAACTGATAGTCATTGGTGCAGTAGTTAATGACGGTAGCGATTGAGTTTTTCATATTTTAACAAAGGACAGTCCTTTGTTAAGAATCGAGAGTGAAATTAGTAATGATAGATAAGGATGATTGATTTTCCGCTTCGACGAATTGTTTGTAAGCTAAGGGATTTTTAAAATATCTGAGAATATCTTGGGTGTAAACCCAGGAAGTATTTTTAAGCTGGAGATAGTCAAGATAACTGCTGGGCTGTTTAAAAAGTTTAGGGGCAGGGTTAAGGTGGATATAACGGGAAAGATGCAGCAGTTGTTCGTCGGAATCGATTAAGACGGCTTTGTATCGATCCTGGAATAAGCCGCCCTGCCGTTGATAGCGCTTATTAAAGTACATAGTGTAACGCGTGCCGAGAGATTTCATAAACAATTCAATATCACGCGCTTGTTTTTGTTTGACTAATAGATGGAAGTGGTTGGGCATTAAGCAGTAAGCGATTAAAGTAATATTCTGGTGATGATTTCGGCAGCGGTAATCTTTGATTTGATAGGTTGTATTTTTAATTAAAATCTCTCGTTTAGGGTCTGTTTTAGAAAGAGGTGACAGGTATTCTTTAAGATAGTTTAAAAAGACGGCATAGTCTTGTTTATCTTGATAGATTATGCGCTTTTCAATTCCGCGATTATAAATGTGGTAGTAACTATTGTTTTTGTAGTGCTTTAAAGTATTTTTTGCCGGCATGGTATTATTTTAACAAAGGACTGTCCTTTGTTAAAGTGAGAAATTTTTTAACTGGCCGATAAATTTTTTGGTTGATCTGAATAAAAATTTAAGGTCGGTTAAAGAATGGATCGAGAGCAATTTTTTGATTAAAAATTGGGGAGTTAAACAACTAAGGTAAATATTCCTAGTGAGCTTCATCAGTTCTTTATCAGGGATAGGAGATTTGAGAACCGGTTGGGACATGTCGTATTTATTCCAGTCATAAGTTTTAAGCCAGTGGTTTTTCTTGGCTTGAGCGAAGAGCTGGGTACCGGGATAGGGAATAATAATCGTGGCCTGGAGCGAGCTGATTAAGCCTTGTTTAAACAGATTTTTGGTAAAGTTAACCGTGTTTTGCGCATCGGTTAGACTTTCCCAGGGGTAGCCGACCATGCAGGTAACATGCGGTTCCAGTTGGCCGCCGCTCGCCCGCCTGCCGGCGAGGCAAGCTTTAATTATTTTCAACTCTGCCTCGACCTGGTTGATTTTAATGCCTTTATTTAAACGGTTCAAAGTGGTTTGGCTGGCTGATTCTAAACCAAAAAGCAGGAAGCGGAAGTTAGCTTTGGCCATCAGTTGATAATTGGCTGGTTTCAAGACGCCGAAGCGCAGATTACAGCTAAAAATAATTTTTTTATTATAGCCTCGTTTAATCATTCCCCGGCAGAATTGAGTCAGCCAGTTGCCGGCCGGAAAGGTGCCGGTATCGTCAAAAACTTCTTTAACGCCCAAGTCGATGAGCCGGCCGATTTCGTCTAAAAGATTTTCCGGGGTGCGGACCATAAACTTGGGGAAAAGGGTGGTCCAGGCACAAAAAGTACAGCCGCCATTCTGGCGCCACCAGCAGTCGCGGCCGGCCATGGTGTAGGTTCCGGGAGTGGCTTTAAAGTTGCCGTTTTTATAAGCGTATAACTGCCAGCGGGTTAGCTCACGGTCGATTATTGGAATTACATTAAGGTCTGACCTTTTCAGTCCACCTCCGAGGTGTGAACTTCTTTCACCTCGGAGGTGATCAACCAAGGCTAATAACTCCAAGTCATAGTTACCGCCGCTGATTAAATAGTCGACAGGACAGTTTTTTCTGGTTTCTTCAGGCAAGGCAGTAACATGGTCGCCGCCCAGAACAATCCGTAGGTTCGGTTCTTCCCGTTTTAATTTTTTGATGATTTGCCAGTGCTGTTTGATCACCGGAGTCTTGGTTTCCATAAATAAAAGATCGGGTTGGGCGGTTTTAAGGCGGTTAAACCATTGATCATAGGTCCAGTTTTCGGCAATGCCGTCCAGCCAAATTACTTGGTGGCCCTGGGATTGCAGCAAAGTGGCGGCGGAAGCAGGAATGACCGGATAGATATAAGTGGGGGATTTAAACCACTGGAATTGGCGGTTTTGCGACAGAAGCGGCGTGCCTTTTTTGCTTTTAAGCGGCGGATAACCGATACAGATTTTCATAGATTAACTATAGTATAATTTAGATGATTATGAAAATAAGAATGAGAGACAGAATTTTGTGGGGACTGGCGATCGGCGGGGATTTTACCCGGGCTTATGATTCCGGCAAACTTTTTTTATGGACGCCGCCGGGATATTCCAAGAAAAAATACCGCCAGTTGGTAGCCAGAATGGTCAGGGAGGGTTATGTCCAGCAGGTATTGGTGGAAGGCCGGCCGCATTTTAGGTTAACCGGATTGGGCCGGAAACAGCTGATTAAAAATAAACCGGTGTTAAGTTTGTCGGCCGGCGGACAGGAATGGGATGGGTTTTGGCGGATTGTGATTTTCGACATTGCGGAAGCGCAAAGAAAACTAAGAGATTTATTAAGACGGCAGCTAATAAAAATGGGCTTTGGGGCGCTGCAAAACAGCACTTATATTTCCTGTTATGATTACAGCAAAGAGTTTTTAGAGTGGTTGGATGTGAAAGGGTTGCCAGGCAAGGTGTTGTTGTTGGAGTCAAAACAAAAATATTTGGGTGAGCCAAAACTGCTGGCGGAAAAAGTCTGGGGTTTGGCGGCAATTCAAGTTAAGTATAAACAAGTGATTGACCGGGTAGTGACCAGGTTTGGGATTAAAGAAGCCAGTAAGCGGGAGGAGTTTTTAAAAAAGATTTACCGGGATTATTTGGAAGCTTTAATTATTGATCCGCTGTTGCCGAAGAGTTTGTTAGCTGAAGATTGGGGTCGGGAAAAAGCCGGCAAGTATTTACTGCGCGCCGGAGTGATGAAGGAATAGATTATTGACGGCGGTGAGGAGTTCAGGAGAGTTAAAATATGCGTTTAGCTGCTGGCGCCAGTTGGATTGGCGGATATCGACATCCGGATTTACCCCTTGGCCTTCGATCGGCTGGCCGTCTTCACGCAGAGTCAGATGATGGACTAAAAAGACAGAGTAGGTTTGCTGATCGCTCAGTTGGTGTTTTAGCTCAAAAACTTTTTCCACTGTGCCCCAGCCTTTAGTAGTCGTGCCGACTAAGACGCCGACATGGTATTTTTTCAAAACTGCGGCCATGACTTCAGCCGAAGATTGAGTGTTTTGATTGATGAGGACCACGACTTTTTTAAACTTAACCAGTCCGGGCAGCCAGCCGGTTTTGGTGGTAAAATCTTCTTTTTCACCCTGCTGTAAAAATTGGTAAGCGTATTGGTCCTCCCCGATGAACGGGCCTAAAAAGTAAGGCAAGCCGTCAATGGCCCCGCCGATATTATCTTGCAAATCCAGAATTAAAGTGTTTAAATTAGGATATTGATTGCTGGCATTAGCGGCGGCAGTGAGTTCCTGGATAGTGGTGGGTGAGAATTTTTGGATGGCAATATAGTAGATTTGATCAGTGATTATTCGGTAGGGCAGGGTGGGGTCAGCGCCGGTGGTGTCGTAAATTTGCCGGGTAGTGGTGTCTTTTAAAGCTTGGTAAGCCGCGTCCAGTTTTTGCTTTTTTTCGGCTGAAGCAGTGGCGGTTTTGGCTTGGTAGCTGCTTTGTATTTCCGCTTGAGCGGCATTCTTATCAACACCTAATTCCTGATAATGGTTGACTTCCGGGTTGATGTTGGCCACGGTGTTTTTTAAATCTTGGGCCAGCTTTTGCGTATAGAGCCGGCTTTTACCGGCCGGCGGCAAGTTGACCAAGACAGCGTCGGCGATAGTAGTGGCAGTAGCCTCGTCTTTAACAATTTTACCAAGTTGATTAAATAAGTCTTTTTTGTCTTTAGCGGTCACCAGCTGCGGCTGTTTAGCCACAACCCGGGCGGCAGCCAGGTAAAGATCGATTAAGTCTTTATCTTCGATTTTTTGCCAATA
>CAZYUF010000006.1:0-9642 GCA_964650605.1 uncultured Pseudomonadales bacterium
TCACCCGTAAATATTCTCTCAATTTTGGCAGCAGTTTCCGGCAGGAAAATCTGCAACTGCCAGGAAAAGGCGAGCAATCTTTTGGCGTATTCAATCAACTTTTCTTTTCTTTCTCCGGCCGTTTTCTTCCACGGCTCAAACCGGGAAATTTCCAAATCCAGACTTCTTAACTCTTCCCACAATTTAATTAAAGCCTGATTAAACTCATATTTATCCAAGCTTTCAGCCACAGTAATTTTTTTTTCATAATCTTTAATGCCTGCCAAACCGTCCTTTTCGCACATTTTTGCCACCCGGGAAACCAAATTTCCCAAGCCGTTGGCCAGGTCAGCATTGTAAATTTCTTTGAATCTTTCGTGAGTAAAATCGCCGTCTGACTGGGTCGGAATCTCTTTCAGCAAAAAATACCGGACTGCATCCACGCCGTATCGGTTTAAAATTTCTTCCGGGTCAACGACATTACCCAATGATTTAGCCATCTTTTGGCCGCCGCTGTTAACATAACCATGAACTAAAACCGCTTTAGGCAAGGGGAGTTTAGCTGACAACAGCATTGCCGGCCAATAAACCGTGTGGAAGCGGTAAATGCCCTTGCCGATGACGTGGATGTCCGCCGGCCACCACTTTTCCCATAGTTTTTGGTCATAGCCCCAGCCCACTGCCGTCATATAAATGGTTAAAGCATCAAACCAGACATACATTACTTGTTTTTCATCTCCGGGCACCGGAATTCCCCAACCGCCTAATCTTTCTTTTGGTCGGGAAACCGAAAAATCTTCCAAGCCTTGTTTAATAAAGCCCAAAGTTTCATTTTTGCGGATTTCCGGGAACACCCTAAGTTCATCGTTTTCAATTAATTCTTCCAGCTGTTTTTGGTACTTTGATAATTTAAAGAAATAGTTTTCTTCCTCAACCAGCTCCGGTTTACGATTGTGTTCCGGACATTTGCCGTCCACCAATTCATTTTTAGTATAAAACTGCTCGCAGCCGACGCAATAAAGCCCCCGGTATTTTTTCTTGTAAATATCGTTATTTTTAAGGCATAACTGCCACAACTTTTTTACCCCCGGCCAGTGTAATATCTGATCCGTTGCCCGGCGCCAAACATCAAACCCAACATTTAAATGTTTAACGTGTTTTAAAAAGCTTTCCGTGTTTCTGTCTGCCAACTCTTGCGGCTTTAAGTTTTCTTTTTTGGCCGCCTCTAAAATCTTTTGCCCATTTTCATCAGATCCGGAAACGCAAAACACCTCTTTACCTAAAAGTTTTTGGTATCTTTGAACTACGTCAGTAATGATAAACTCCAAAGAATGCCCCAGGTGCGGAAGTCCGTTGACATAAGGAATCGCCGCTGTAACGTAAAATTTATCTAACATCAGCCTATTTTAGCTGATTATTTCTTAAAAATCTGTTTAACTGATTTTTTGACTTTGGCTGCCATTTCTCCGGCCCATTCATCTGCCTCGATTGCCTTAATGGCTGAATTTAAACCCTCGCCGCCCTTGTCTAACCAACTTTGTACCGTGGCAATTGTCGCCGAAGATACTTTTAGATCTTGGCGGATCACATCGTAAGACCTTTTTTTATTTAAATACCAGGCAATCCCTAAGCGTTTGGCTAAAACAGTTTTTTCCGTTTTACTCAAAACATCGTCAAGAAATTTTTTCACTTCTTCCGGTTTTTTTAAATCCGCCAACACCTGGTACAAAGATTTAAAAATTCTTTTTTCTACTTGCTTATTAACGTTCTTTTTAGAAACTTGCATACCTGTCCGCCTTTGGTGGAATTTAATTAATTAAACTATGCGGAGTAATATCTGTCAACTGCCAGCATTAATCCTAAAATTAAAATATAATTTAACCAATTATCCAGCCGGTAAACCCTTAAAATTAACCCAATGGTTATTCCCAGGCTGATTAGAAGTCCTTTCCGGCTGTTGCCCAAAACCAACGCCATAGTTAAAAAACTCGCCGGGAAAAACAGCAAAAAAAACGGTAAATACAATCCGGGGATTACCACATCTTTTACCAGCTCCGGCTCCACCCAATAAATTAACGCCCCCAACAACCCCCACAAAATTATGATTAAAACCAAGCTCGGCAAATAATTCTTTCTTCTTTTAATCATCTTTAACTAGTATATGTTAAAATTAATTATGCCTCCAGAGATATATTTAATTGCCGCCCTAATCATTATTGGTTTTAGCCTCGTGGTGTGGTTTATCACCCGGAAAAAACCGGATACCACTTTGCTGGAATGGGCGAAAACCACCCAAAAGGACATTAAAGATCTGCAAACCGTTATTTCCAGCTCTTTGCAAACTTCCAACCGGCATTTAATCGACACCCTCCAGCAATCCTCCAACACTTTAAATAAACGTCTGGATAAAGCCGCCGAAGTGATTTCCGGCTTGCAAAAAGAAGCCGGGGAGTTCACCGAAGTTTCCCGCTCCATGAAAGAATTAAACGAATTTTTACGCTCGCCCAAGTTAAGGGGCAATATCGGCGAACAGGTTTTAAAAGACTTAATCTCTCAGATGTTCCCCAAAAAATCCTTTCATCTCCAGTACAGTTTTAAATCCGGCGACAAAGTTGATGCCGCCATTCAAACCGATGCCGGAATCTTGCCGATTGATTCCAAATTCCCTATGGAAAACTTTCAAAGAATAATTAAGGCTAAAGATAAAGCCGAACAAACCCTTGCCCGCAAAGCCTTTAGTTTCGATGTTAAAAAACACATTAAATCCATTTCTCAAAAATATATCTTGCCGGAAGAAGGCACCATGGATTTTGCTCTGATGTATGTGCCCTCCGAGGCAGTATATTACGAACTGGTTAATTTAACCGAATTGATGGATTTTGCTAAAACCAACCGGATTTTCCCGGTTTCTCCCTCCACTCTTTACGCCCACCTGCAAATGATCTTGCTCTCCTTTGAAGGCAAAAAAATTGAACGCAAATCGCGGGAAATTTTTAGCTTGCTTCGGGCCATTAAAACCGATTATGACAAAGTTGACGAAAAACTCTCCACCCTTGGCAGTCATATCGGCAATGCCTACAATAAATTTTCCGAAGTCTCCAGTTCTTATAATCGTATCGGCCAAAAACTCAACAGCAGTCAGGAACTTATCCCGGACGACGAAATTAAAAAACTAAAGTGACTTGACAAAAGTAAAGTGATTATATAAAGTTAAAATATATGCAACTAGTTACTATTTCTTCCCAGAGGCAGATTACCCTTCCCGTTGACATGCTGAATCAATTAGGGGTGGATAAAAAAGATAAACTGTTTTTGACGGTCGAAGGGGAAAGAATGATTGCTAAACCGCAAAAAGGCAACGTGGTTGATCGTTTAGCTGGCAGCCTTAACCACTTAGTGTCTAAATCAATGTTGAAAATCCCCACCCACAAGGCAATAGAAATAGCCAGAGACATTGCTGCAAAAGAAATAGCCAATGAATAAACTGTATTTGGATACAAATGTTATTTTAGATTTTATAGTCAGGCAACAGGGTGAAAATTTTATCAAAGCCAAGAAAATTTTTAAACAGATAGAAGCAGAAAAAACAGAGGTACAACTAAGTATTTTGGTGATCAATGAAGCTATCTGGACAATTGAACGGGTTTATAAAATTAAAAGAACGGAATATTTGCAGGGATTAATTGATCTTTTTAGTCTAAAAAGTATTAAAACCTTGGAAATTAAAAAGAAAGATTTATTTGCCATCTTCAAAATTTTATGGCAAAAAAACGTGAGTTTTGTCGATGCTTACTTGTTTTTTTTAAGCCAAGATCAGGGACAAATTATTAGTTTTGATAAAGATTTTATTAAGTTGAACGCCAAAATTTATCAACCGTAATGAAGTTAAATAAAGCCCAACAATTGGCAGTCGATACTATCGAAGGTCCGGTCATGGTCATTGCCGGTCCGGGTACCGGCAAAACCCAGATAATTGCCGAGCGGATCGCCAACATCTTACAAAAAACCGATACTGCTCCTGACTCAATTTTAGCCTTAACTTTTACCGAATCCGGCGCCAAAGCCATGCGCGAACGGTTAATCGCCGCCATCGGCCCCACCGCTTACTATGTCAATATTTCCACCTTCCATGCCTTTTGCTCCCAAGTAATTCAGGAATTCCCCGACCGCTTTACTTTAAGCGCCACCGAACCGTTGGCCGAACTGGAACGGGTGGAAATCTTTCACGAAATTATTGATTCCCGTCAGTTTGATTATTTAAAGCCCGCTAATCTGCCGCACTATTACACCGGCGCCTTGATTAAAGCAATCCAGGACCTCAAACGCGAAGGGGTTACCCCGCCGGCCTTAAAAAAGATTTTGGGAAAAACCCATCCCAAAACCAAAGAAGAAAAATATCTTTTGGGTAAAAATCTGGAGCTGCAGCAGATTTATACCCATTACCAAAAGGCCCTAAGTGCCCGGGGCCGTTATGATTTTGAAGACATGATTAATTTTGTGGTTGAAGCCTTTAGCCGCGACGAATCTTTACTCCGGACTTACCAGGAGCGCCTGCAGTATTTTTTAATCGACGAATATCAGGACACCAACTCCAGCCAAAACCAAGTGATTGATTTATTGGCTGGCTTTTGGGGGCAGGATGCTAATGTTTTCGTTGTAGGGGATCCTTCACAATCAATTTACAGATTTCAGGGCGCGTCTTTAGAAAACTTTATCGGTTTTACCAAAACTTATCCTCAGGTAAAAATCATTACCTTGGAGCAAAACTACCGCTCCCACCAGTTAATTTTGGATGCCGGTTTTGCCTTAATCCAAACCAACCGTTTAAAAATCGAAGATATTGTTAAGTCTGCCAAAGCCCAGCTTAAAGCCCAGTTCGGTTTAACCGCCACCAAACTTCAAGTAATTAAACTGCCTTCAGAAACAGTCGAGGCTTATTGGATCGCCCAAAAAATTAAGGAGTTAATTGATAAAGGGACGAAGCCGGAAGCAATCAGCGTTCTTTACCGCCACAACCAGGACGCGCCAGCGTTTAGCCAAATGCTGGTCAAATTAGGAGTACCGGTGGAGATTGAAGGCGGCGGGGATGTTTTAAAAGATCCGGTGGTTAACCAGTTATTAACCTTATTAAAAGCCATTGGTTTATCCAGCCAAAATCTCGAAGACATGGATTTGTTCACTCTGATGCACTACCCCTGGTTTAAACTTGAGCCTTTGGCAGTGTTAAAACTGGCCCGCCAGGCGAGCAAAACCAAACAATCAATGGTGGACATAATTTTAAACAATGAGGCCGAGGCGCCATTTATTGAATTTTTAAACCAGCTGACTTTATGGCAGCAGCTGGACAGCCAGCTTAGTTTTAGCCAGTGGTTTGAAAAACTGATTAAACAGTCCGGCTTTTTAGACTGGGTGATTACCCGGCCGGACAGTGTCAGTTTATTAAACCGGATTAATTCGCTATTTTCTGAAATTAAGCGCTTAAACAGTGCCGATCATCAACTGAATTTAGCCAAATTTTTGGCAAGTTTGGAGTTAATGATAACTAATCATTTAACAATCAGCGAACAGGACCTGGATATTAAATCTCAGGCAGTCAGTTTATCCACCGTTCATAAAGCCAAAGGCAAAGAATGGGAACATGTCTTTATTGTCAAGACCGTTGACAATAAATGGGGGAATAATCAGGTACGCGATTTAATCAAACTGCCGCAATCAATTTTAACCAACACCGATATCTTAAGAAAAGAAAAAAACGAAGATGAGCGCCGCTTATTTTATGTCGCTTTAACCCGGGCGAAAAAACAAGTGTATTTAACCTACTCCGAGCGCTATTTGACCGGCAATTATTTAAAAGAAGTCGTGCCGACAATGTTTTTAACCGAGACCCCTAATAAATATCAAAAACTAATTGAGCCGCGGTTAGCCGGTGAGGCGCAAAAAGTCCTCCAGCAATTTTTAGAGCCGCCTAGTCAACCCCTGCCGACAATTGAAGAAAAAGACTGGTTAACCGCCCTGGTCAGCGATTTCCGGCTTTCCGCCACTGCCTTAAACACTTATTTAACCTGTCCGTATAAATTTAAATTAAACGTACTGGTGCGGGTGCCGCGGGCCAAGGCTGATTATTTTGCTTTTGGGTCAGCCGTCCATAAAGCTTTGGAGATATTTCATCGGGCTTTTATTAAAGAAGACAAATATCCAGCCAAAGACCACCTCTTGCATCAATTCGAAACCGCGCTAAAAAAAGAATCGCTTTTACCGTCAGCTTATCAGGATCGTTTGAAACAAGGCCGTCAAATTTTAAGCGCTTACTATGATTATTATCATGACGAGTTTAGAAAACCATTATTTGTCGAGCGCTTTTTCGGTTATGGCTGGACCAAAACTTTTTTGGACGACATTCCTTTAACCGGCAAAATAGACCGCATCGATTTAATTGATCAAAGCGATAAAACCGTTCGGGTGGTGGACTACAAAACCGGGGCGGCCAAAACCAGAAACCAGATTTTAGGCAAAACCAAAGAAGCTAATCTCGATTATTTTCGCCAGCTGGTGTTTTACAAACTCTTGGCCAGCTTAGATAAAAGTTTTCCCTTGACGGTTAAAGAAACAATGCTGGATTTTATCGAGCCCAACAAAAAAACCGGCAAGTTTAGGCAGGAAAAGTTTTTAATCAGCGACGACGAAGTCGATGCTCTCAAACAAACAATCCGGGACGTCATGAAAGAAATCCGCTCACTCAATTTCTCGCGCACTTCCGACTTCAGCCGCTGTGTTGACTGCGAATATCTCCACCACTGTTGGCCCGAAGGCTTGCCATCTAACCAGGAGCAGTTAAAATTAATTAAAAATAGTTAAGCTCATGATTGATGCTCAAGATAGGACCTTACCCGAGTTCGAAACTTCTAAACCTCCATCTCTGATTGAAGGTAAAATTCTTGAATTAAGTCAGCAAGCAACCCAACTGGAACAGTTAACCTCCACTCCATTTGCTGAGAGGTTTATGGAAAGAAATGAGATTATTATCTCTCTTGAAGAAAAAGGAAAATTAAGAGATGCGGCCTATACTGCTTTAGAAAACATTCAAGAAGAAACATCATTTTTTAAACCAGTTACCGATCTAGAATTACGAATACGCCAAAGAACTGACGATAAACACAGGCTAATTAAAGGCAGGCCGGCAATCATTGGTACAAAAATGAGATATAAGAAAAAACTCCCTGATGGTTTTATAGCGAGGCTTGAAACCGAAAGAATAGGCGGGCCGGTTATCGAAAGTGTCTCTGGAAAAATTTCAGTCGAGGAAATTTTTCACCATATTTTAAAACCCGGATCAAATGGATCATTGCCAGAATCCATAATTAGCGATTTGCACGAAAACACCCATCTTATTCATTACGAGCAACAAGAGAGAAAAATTGGAGCCAAAAGCATAGGTCAAAAGTTAAGTCATAGTGTTGGAATTGCCGGCGGCGTGCCACTTAGGGAAACAATCGCTTGGAGAACAGCCAATCTTCCTTTTGGCTCTGATTTTTTTGAAACGGTTAATGGTCGGCCAGCTTGGGAATTTGCTTGGATGGAAAATCAAACCCAAGCTCAAGGTTATACAAAAGAAGAGTGGCGGGCCGCCTTTAAGACAATTGACAGCTTATTTGCCCTCGGTTTATCCACACCTGAGATAACAAAAATATTGGTTGAAAATCATCAATACGATGCAAAATCTAATACCTTTCCCGGTCTTCAAAAAGAGATAGAAACTAGACTTCAACAAAAAAACATTCCTCTTGGCGATCTTGATAAACTAATAACCAGGTTACATTTAGAGAGGAAAATTGAACGTTTAAAGGCAGTTAAAATTGCCAAACAAACCTTAATTACAGCTTGTCAGGAAAACGGGATAACTCTTTCTGAAAAATTTGTTGCATCAGTTACGAAGAATTAATTAAATAATTTAACCATTATTATTCCCGCCGCGACGCTGACGTTTAACGAGCCTTTCTGGCCCCGACGGGGGATTTCCACAATTTCTTCAGCCGCTTTTAACACCTGCAAGGAGACTCCTCGTAGTTCGTTGCCCAGCACCAAGATTGAATTTTCCTCCGGCTGCCACTCTTGTAGGCCTGTGGCCTGGGTATCCTGCTCAATTGCCACTAATTTTAACTGATTATTCCGGCTAAACCGTATCAAGGCTTGAGAGTTTTTTAAAAACTTAATTTCCAGATCTTTTTCCGCCCCTAAGGCTGTTTTTTTAACCTTGTCATGCAACTCATCAATATCGACTGCTTTCCTTCCCGAGTAACCAACCAATAAAATTTTTTTTATCCCAAAAAAGCTTGCCGTTCGGAAAATCGAACCCACATTATATAAACTACGGATATTTTCCAAAGCAATAATCACAACAGCGGTCGGACATTAAGACCGACTTTTTTAAAGCCCTGGTCCAAAGATAAAACAGTGTTAATTTTAAAATCTTTGACCATGGCGACGATTAATGAATCGGTAAATGACAATTTATGTTCTTTAAACTTGACAAAATAACCCCAGGCTTTTTTAAAGAGGGTGGCGTCGGTCCACAAAATCAGCAGCTGCCGGGCTTCTTCCGCTTCTTCAATAAGCAACTTGAATTTTTTTGCCGCCGAAAAGCTTTGGCCCGTCAGTAGTCTGGTAATAGTTTCATCCAAAACATAATCGCAGGTAAAAAACTTACTACCATTTTTTTGTTCTTTCAAGAAATAATCAACAGTTATCTGATGATTAATTTCTCCTTTAAGGGTTAATTCTACCCAACCGCTGGTATCAATGAAAATTCTTTTTGGCTCAATCATTGTAGATTTCGTCTACATCTAAACCCACCTTGCCTGTTTTACTTTTTTCCATTCCCACCAATTCGAGCAAAGGGTTTCTTAACGGTTTTTTTACAGTCAGAAATTGGGCAACTTGGGTATAACGCAGGGCGACCGCGTTAATAGCATCGCGGATTACTTGAGAACGCTTAATGTTAATTTTTTCCGCAATAACATCCACCAAACTTACATCTTGAGGATTAAGATAAACCTGAACGCGCGCCATTGTATAATTCATAGTGTATACACCATAACAAAAGAAAACCAGACTGTCAAGCTGTTATTTATCCGCTTTAAATCCGATTTTCGCGTGTGTCCCGTCGCACCAAGGTTTATTTTTCGACCCGCCGCAGCGGCATAAAAACACCTCTTTTTCTACCACCACGGTTTTCCCGCCGGTATCTTCCACCGTCACTCTGCCGCTGACCTGATACGGTCCGTCTTTTAAGGCCTTAATTTTCCCGGCCACAATACCCCCTTAATTATTAATTTGCCTGTCCCCATGCTGTACAGACAATTTGGTTTATATTATTACAAATTCGACATTGAATCCGCCAATCTCCGGTTTTATCTATTTTTACACTCCAAAAGGCATTATCACTATTACCAAACTCAACAGCCGCAGATTTAGTATACTCACCATCGTTTAATAAAGCGCGGAAATAAGCCACTGCTTCCGTTGAGGAAAAATCTTTAGAGCAAGAAAAAGTAACAGTATCATTTAAGAAAACATTGGTGTTGCCGGATAAATCTTTACAGGAAATGCCAATTGAGGAAATACCGTGGTGTCACCTACTGGTCCTGGCCAAACTCCTCCAACAGC
>CAZYUF010000006.1:9742-19999 GCA_964650605.1 uncultured Pseudomonadales bacterium
ATTGAGGAAATACCGTGGTGTCACCTACTGGTCCTGGCCAAACTCCTCCAACAGCTGTATTTATAAAAATCATCATGGGTATGTTGGTTACATCCGAACCACTGTGAGTTTTTCTTAATACATCATCAATGAACCCAGCGGATCTCGCCCGGTCCCCATTCGACAGCATAGGTATGAAAACCAGATAAAAACCCCTCATCCTGGTAAGACGACGGGTCAGCTAGATGATTTGACGGTGTTCCCTAATGGTAATTCATATACACTGTGCTCATATCGTTTACTGCCTCCAACATGTCTATTTCCGGCGGCCATTGATTAGGAGGATATAACCATAGCGCCGGCCAGATTCCTTGCCCTCCGGCAGGAAGTTGAGCGCGGATTTCAAACCTTCCATAAGCTTGAGTAAACTTTCCTCTTGTTGATATTGCTCCCGAAGTATAATTGCATCCACCATAACTTCTACGTTGACTGCGTAATACAAGAGAGAAGTAAAATAGTAACAGTGATTAATTTAAATTTTCTGGACATTTATAACAGTATAACAAAAGTAATATTCCTAAGAGACCGATTACCTTAAGGACTTGCTTAATCCTGGTTTTGGTTATAAGCTTGGAGAAATTTCTTTAAATCTGCAGCTCAAAATTAGCCAAAAAAACTTACTAAAGCTACCCCTATATTCTACCTCAATTCCCCCGAAACTTTTTTTAAACCTGGTAAATCCGGGCCAGCGTTTTTCATCAATCCCTTCAAAATCAAACTTCTTGCAGCCTAGTTTTTTCGCCAGTTTAATTGCCTCCCAGGTCAGTAAAGTCGGCACAAACTTTCTTTTTCCTTCCTGACTCGCCCCATTGTGCGAATAATAAGCAATTTTATCATGAATTAAGATTTCCAGCCCGCCTTGGTTTGTTGTTAATAACCACGCCTTTTCCTCAAAACAACGCAATAAGTTCTTTAATTGATTAAAATCCAGTCCCCAAAAATGCTGCCGCCGGCAGTTCTTTCTGTAAATTGCATAAAACTCCCGCAGTTGCCGATTGGTGATTTTATCCCCTCTGATAATTTCGAATTTCGAATTTCGAATTTCGTGCTTGCGCACGTTGTACCTGGTTTTATAATGCATTTCTTTTAACAGTTGCGCTTCGCTTTTGGTTAAATCCAGCCAAATGGTTTTACTCGGCAGCATTGGTGATTTATCCGGCTTAAAACCTAAAGTTTGATAATCGGTTTTATCGTCCCAGGCCGGTTCAATCTTAATCTGCATTGCTTTATATTTTCCCGCCGCCGCCAAATCAATTAGCGGTTTTTGCCTTTGGATTTTAATAAACGACCAGGGGACCAGCGGCAGCTTTTTAATAAACATCCCTTTGTCCACTTGCCAGCCAATTGCTCTCATCCACTGGCAATACTCCGGCGCTTGCCTTAAATCGCTCATTTTTTTTCAAACACTGCTGCCAAACTATTAAATACTTGCGTAAAGCCCATTGGTATTCGGTTTAAGCCCGTCTTTATTCTTAACATTTTCCACCTGGCTTCTTCCATTACCCGGAACACTTTATATAATTTTGGCTGCAGCACCAGATCATAACTGCCGATAAACTCGACCAACCTCGCCCCGTAGCCTTGTTTAAAGCGGTGAAATCCGTACCAGGGATCGTTTTTATCTGCCTCCGGCCCCAAGGCTCCCCACATGTCCAAAGTTTGACAGCCCAATTTTTTGCCCAAGCGAATTACTTCCCACATCAATAAATTCGGCGCCATTAGTTCTTTAAATTCTCTCGTGGACGCCCCGTAAGGGTAATAGATTTTATTGTTAAAGATAAACACCATAAACGCCGTTAAAGTTTTCCCCCCATACTCGGCCCGCAGAATTTGCGCCATGCCGGTTGGTTTTAATACCTGCCACAGTTTTTCAAAATATTCGGTCGTGTGGCTGTAAAATCCCTGGCGTTTTACCGTCTCTTCAAACAATAGCTTTAAAAATAAGTTAAAACTGTTATCGGAATTATCCACTGTCACTTTTACTCCTTTTCTTTCCGCTAACCCGATGTTGTACCTCGTTTTATGATGCATGTTTTTTAACAGTTCTGCCTCAGTTGGCCGCAAGTCCAGCTCAAAGGTATATTTCGTGAATAAAGGCCGGCCGTTTTGGCAACCCCTGTCTTTTAAAAACTTATCAATCTCCTGCCAGGCGTTGCCCTTGGCTACATTGGGCTCCAGCTTAATATACAGGCAGTTATTCTCTTGGCCAATCTGTTTTAAAACCCTTAACTGGACTTCATCCGGCATCGGCCCTTTAGGAAAATAACCGATTTTTAGAGTTGTTTTTGGCAGGGGATGAATCGTTACCTGAATTGGCCCTACTAATTTTTTCCCTTCAAACACGCCTTTTCTCACTACCTTAACCCCGGTTAGTTCCCGAAACTCACCCCACTCATAAGCCTGCAGTGGATGTCCGGCTGCCTGGTTAAAAACTAATCTGTCCGCAACGATAATCTCTCTAATAATCATTAATTGATTCTAGCAGACTTTCTTCAATATCGCCCAAAAAACGGCTGACCGCATTGTTGGCAATTGAGCCAAAATAAAGCCGCCTCCGGGAATAAGACAGGCATAAATTCTCCTTGGCCCGAGTCATCCCGACATAGCATAACCGCCTTTCTTCTTCTAGCTCCTCCCTGTCCATTAACGATCTTGAATGGGGGAATAAACCTTCTTCCATTCCCACCATAAACACATTTTTAAACTCCAACCCCTTTGAGGCATGCAGGGTCATTAAAGTAACACATTTCCCTTTTTCTTTGACCAGATCCCTCTCTTCGGCTAAAGCCGCGTTTTCCAAAAATTCCTCCAGGTCCGGATATTCTTCCGCTACGCTCATTAACTCTTTAATGTTTTCTAAGCGGGCGATATCTTCTTCATCTTTAGGATCAAACCTGTCCAAATATTTTGTTTCTTTTAAAGCTCCTTCTAGTATTTCTCTGGTTGTTTTCCCTGACGGCCTCCAATTGACGAATTTTTCTAACTGCCGCTTGCCGATTTTTTCTAAGCGCTTATAGCTTACTTTATCTTTGGGATTAATCAAAAATCTTAAATATGCCAGACAATCTTTAATCTCCATGCGGCTGTAAAACTTCACCCCCCCGACTAAAATATAAGGAATGCCGGCCTTAATTAACGCCTCTTCAATAATTCTTGATTGGGCATTGGTGCGGTATAAAATTGCCGTATCTTGATAATCCAGAGCCGCTAAGCTATTAACAATAAATTGCACTTCTTCTTTATCATCTGCCCCTTCAAACGTTTTAATTTTTGGTCCGTCCTGGCTTTCCGCCCAGAGTTTTAAGATAGGGTGCGAACTATTTTTAGCAATTACTTGATTAGCCGCCGCCAGGATATTTTTAGTCGACCGGTAATTTTGTTCCATTGAGACGACTTCAATGTCGGGAAAATCATTTTTTAAATTATTCAAATTTCTAAAATCTGCGCCGCGCCATGAATAAATCGATTGCGAAAAATCCCCGACGGCGGTAAAATTCCGCCATTTTTTTGTCAAAAATTTGGTCAGCTGATACTGGGCTTTATTAGTATCCTGGTACTCATCGATTAAAACCTGCAAATACTTTTCTTGATATTTTTTGGCCACAATCTCGCTGTTTTGCAGCAGCTTCACTCCTAGCATTAATAAATCATCAAAGTCGAGCGCTTCATATGTTTTTAATAACCGCTGATATTCCCGGTAAACTTGGCCGACAACTTCCGCCAGATTGCCCTTAATTAATTGGCCATATTCCCGCTGGTCAATTAACTCGTTTTTCGCCGCCGAGATCGCCGCCTTAATTACCCTGGGTTTATAAATTTGATTGTCTATATCTAAATTCTTCATCGCCTGCTTAATCGTCGCTAACGAATCATCCTCATCATAAATTACAAACTGCCGATTGATCCCGATTGCCTGCCCGTCGATTCTTAGAATTCTGGCGCAAAAGGCATGAAAAGTTCCCATCCACGGCAAACGGGTAATTTCTTTACCGATAAGTTTTTTGACTCTTTCTTTCATTTCTTTAGCCGCTTTATTGGTAAAAGTTACCAGCAGGATTCTGGTTGGATCTAAACCTTTTTCTTTAATTAAATAAGCCGCCCGGCAAGTTAAGGCCCTGGTTTTACCTGAACCGGCGCCGGCTAAAATCAATAACGGCCCATCGCCATAAGTTACCGCCCGTTTTTGTTCTTTGTTTAATTCTTTCAGCCAGTCAGTTGCCATGCTAGAATCATAACATCTTATGTCTTTTAATCTTAAGCGGAAAAGTTATCAATATCTTTTGTTCTTGCGCCCCCTCATCTATTTTTTATGTTTCTGTCTAATTGTTTTATCTTTTATTTGGTTTATTCCCAAACTTAAGCCGCTTCTTAAAGTTTTTTCTTTACTTAATCCGGCCATTACTCAAATTAATTCTTTTCGTGATCGGACTAATATTTTGCTTTTGGGCGTCGGCGGCGGCACTCATGCCGGAGCGGATTTAACCGACAGCATTATGCTTATTTCTGTTAACCTGGCCACATCCGATACTGTTTTGATTTCTCTGCCGCGGGACATCTGGGTTGAATCTTTGACGGCAAAATTAAACACTGCCTATCATTTTGGCGAAGCCCAGCAGCCTGGCGGCGGTTTGGTTTTAGCCAAAGCCGCGGTTTCGGAAATTATTAATCAGCCGGTCCACTATGCCGCCCTGCTTGATTTTTCCGGCTTTGAAACTGCCATTGATATCGTCGGCGGCTTGGACCTTAATGTGCCCCATGGGTTTATTGACGAACAGTACCCGATTCCCGGAAAAGAAGACGCTGAGCCGGTCAGCGACCGTTATGAAGTTTTAAAATTTTCTCCTGGTCAACAGCACCTGGACGGCCCGACGGCCTTAAAATATGTCCGCTCGCGCTACGCTGAAGGCGAAGAAGGGACTGATTATGCCCGCGCCCAACGCCAACAGCTGGTTTTGCTTGCTTTTAAAGATAAAATTTTGTCCACCCGCATTTTGTTAAATCCATCCAAACTCAAGGCCTTGATTACCACTTTTAAAACCGCGGTTAAAACTGATTTACCCTCCGGCGCTTATCCCGATCTCATAAAATTGGCTTTAAGAATTAAATCTTCCGGCCTTCGGACCGGGATTATCGACCAGGGGAGCGATAATGAAGAAATTCCTGCCCTGCTTTATAACCCGCCCGCTAATCTGTATGGCCAATGGGTTTTATTACCAATTAACCACAACTGGCAGGCGGTTTATGACCATGTGGCCGAAATTCTCTACCAAAATCAGTAAGTTAGTTTTAGTTATTAGCGCTATTTTAGTCTTATTTATTCTTTACCGCCAGGCCTTTAATCCTTTATGGCGCGGGCATCTGGAAATCGACACCTGGAACTATTTTCTTAAAGTTGAGGATTTTATTAAAACCGGTTCTTTGTTTTCCACTATTGGCAATGAAATTCTTCCCGCCACCACGCTTTTTTTGCTCATTCCCGGGATTTTTATTCCCCAGCCCCCGTTTTTTTATTCTGCCTACCTGCCGGCGTTTTTTACCCTGATAATTATTGTTTTAATTTGTCATGTTTTTCTGGCCGCCAAATACGGCTCAATTAATCAGGCCATTATTTTTTCATTACTAATGCTTTTTTTTGGACCAATTCTCCTGTTTCGTTTCGATGCCTTGGCCGCCCTGTTAGTAGTTTTAAGCCTGATTTGTTTTCAGCAAAAGAAATTTTTATTATCCGCCTTATTTTTGGGATTGGTCACCTCGATTAAAATTTACCCGCTTATCTTTTTGCCCTATTTACTGCTGATTTTATTCACCCAACATCAACGCAAACTAATAGTTTCTTATCTTTCCGGCTTTACTATTTCTTTAATTTTGCCGGTCTGTATCTTTTTATTTTATGGTGGTCAAGCCAGCCAAATTATTGCCGGTTTGAACTTTCATGCCCTCAAGCCTGTGAGTATTGAAAGCTTACCCGGCTCTTTAATTACGCTTTCGTCTTTATTAACTCAAGGACTTCCGCCGCCGCTGGTTGGCGGTTGGGGAGTTTGGGGCGTTAACGCGCCGCTGAATCTTTTTAATAAATTTTGGCTTCTCCCGGTAGCTATTTTCTACCTATTTTTGCTAAAAAATAAAACATATTTGCATCAGATCAGCTTTGGGGTTATTTTTTGTTTAATGATACTATTCTTAATTTTTTCTAAAAACCTTCACGCTCAATATATTTGGTGGTTTTTATCTCTTTTTCCGTTTATTAAATTCCGGTCCGCCCATAAACTCAAATATCTTTTCATGATTGTTTTGCTGATATTTATCGGTATTTTTAACCAGTTGGTTTATCCGCTGTTTTACACCCAATTCTTAGAAGATTTCTACCAGCACAATCGTCAATATGCCGTCTTTTCCGCGCTTCTTTTAAGAAACTGGCTCATCGTTACCCTTTTAATTCTCAGCCTAAAATATGAGTTTAAAAAATAAACCCTTCAATCTCAAAACACTTATCGTTTTGGTTTTTATTCTGCGATTATTTCTTTCCTTGCTGCCGCCAATGGAAATTGATCACGGTTGCTGGCGTGCTTGGAGCGCCAGAATGGTTGCTCTTGGGCCGGCTAAATTCTACTCGTCAGAAGTTTTTACTGCCAACCCGCCCGGCTTTCTCTATGTTTTCTGGCTGCTGGGTGAAATTAAAAACAATATTTTTCCTAGGCTGTCTTTTTTTTCTTCCGGTTATGATTTCATGCTTAAATTGCCTAATAATATAGCTGATCTGGCCGCCGGTGTGCTGATTTACTTAATTATCAAGAAAAGAAAAGGGGATAAATTAGCCAAACTAGGCTTTTTGCTTTATACCCTAAATCCAGCTATCTGGTTTAATTCTTCAGTTTTTGGCCAATTTGACGGTTCCGGCGCTTTTTTTGGACTGCTGGCGGCCTATCTGCTTTTAGAAAGAAAAAAGATACTTTTAGCCACAGTTGCTTTTGCCTTTGCCTGGGCAATCAAACCGCAAGCCATTGCCTTAGCTCCGGCCTTAGGCTTGATAACTTTGTTTAAATTTAAGCCAGGGGATTGGTTTAAAGGAGCATTTGCCTTTATCGTTGCCACTTTATTGATTTATTGGCCGTTTTTCCCTCATAATCCGCTTTCCGGAGTGATTTATGTTTTTCAGCAAATGACTCCTCTTTACTCTTGCACCACCTGCTTTACTTTTAATTTTTGGGGACTTTTTGGCAATTGGCAGTCAGATATGGTCTTATTTTTAGGCTTGCCTTTTTTATATTGGGGAATAATTCTTTTTGGCCTCAGTCTGATTTTGCTTTTCCGCTTTAAGAAGGAAAACCCTTATCTTTTTATTACTTTATCAATTTTGTCGTTTAATATGTTGATGACCAGAATGCATGAACGCTATGTTTTACCTTTTTTTGCCTTTTTTCTTATTGCCACAATCTTGCTTAAATCAAAACCATTATTGCTGACATATATATTTTTCTCATTATTTAATACGCTTAATGTTTATTATTCTTATGCTTACTACAATACTAATCTCCATTTAACACCCGCTTTAATTATTTGGCTAAATCAACACTTTCAATTTCTGTCTTTAATTGGGTTTTCTGTATTTACTTTTTTACTGACAACATGAAATTATTTTGTTTACTTCTGCTTACTTTTGCCTTGCGCCTTTTTCGTCTGGGAATACCCGATGCTTATGTTTTTGACGAAGTTTATCACGCTTTCACCGCTCAGGAAATGGCTAAGGGAAACCCGCAGGCCTGGGAATGGTGGGTTACCCCGCCTCCGGGGGTGGCCTATGAATGGACCCATCCGCCCTTAGCTAAGCTGGTTATGGCCGGATCAATCAAGTTGCTGGGTGACAGTAGCTTTGCCTGGCGGTTTCCCAGTGCGGTTTTCGGCACTTTGTCGGTCGCCGCTGTTTATTTTTTAGGCAAAAAATTATTTAAACACAAGCACATGGCGCTGTTGGCGGCCGCGATTTTTAGTTTTGACGGCCTGCAACTAACCATGTCCCGGGTCGGCATGGCCGACAGTCTCTTAACTCTGCTGATACTTCTGTCCTGTTTGTTTTTTTATCAGTCAAAATTCCGCTTAACCGGAATTTTTCTGGGATTAGCCTTGGCTACCAAATGGTCAGCTGTTTTGCTGTATCCGATCTTTGGCCTGTTTTTATTGCCACAATTAATTAAAAATCCCCAAAAAATTAAATTTTTATTGCGGCTGGTTTATAGTTTTTTAATTATTCCGCTGGAAATTTATTTTTTAACCTTTATTCCTTTCTTTGTAACCGGTCATACTTTGGCTCAGTGGTGGGAACTGCAAAGACAAATGTATTATTATCATTCTCACTTAAACGCGACTCATCAATACCAATCAATGGCCTGGCAGTGGCCGCTTCTTATCCGCCCCGTCTGGTTTTATGTTGAGTATTTTAAAAATTCTGTAGCCAATATTTATAACCTCGGCAACCCGGCGGTTTTCTGGGGCGGGCTGGCAGCGGTATTTTTCAGCCGTAATTGGTATTTATTAATCTGCTACCTCTTTCTCTTTTTCCCCTTCGTGTTTTCTCCCCGGATTATGTTTCTTCACCACTACCTGCCTGCCTTGCCATTTTTATGCTTAATAATCGCCAGCGTAATTTATCAACATAAAAGACTAACTCTTATTTTCCTTTGCTTGACAGTAATACTCTTTCTCTTCTTTTATCCCCTTAACACCGCGATTCCTTTACCCGCTAATTTAGTAAAATATTGGTTTTGGCTGCCAACCTGGAAGTGAGTAATGAATAACATAAGGCCATTTAAACAATTGTCACTTTTTTTCCCCGCTTACAACGAAGAATCTGTAATTAAAAAAACGCTTGCTGCTGCAGCCAAAGTCGCGCCGGGAATTGCCGAAACTTATGAAATTATCGTGATTAACGACGGTTCGACTGACAGAACTAGGGAGATTGTTGAAGATATAATCAGTGCCAATCCCCGAATAAAGTTAATTTCTCACCCTACCAATCAGGGCTACGGCGCGGCCATAAAATCTGGACTGGCGGCTGTACGTTATCCGTGGGTAATTGCTTGTGATTCTGACGGCCAATTTAATTTAAGCGAAATAAAAAAATTTACTCCCTTTATAACCGACTACGATTTAATTATTGGCTATCGTTTAAAAAGAAGCGACAGCCGCTATCGTCGCTTAATGGCCTTTATTCTTAGAATGGTTAATCTGATCTTGTTTAAAATAAATTTTAAAGATATTGATTGCGGATTTAAGTTGTTTAAAAAAGAAGTGATTACTGCGGTGGGTCCCCTGGCTACCAATAGTGCCATTACCGTTACCGAGTTTATCACCAGGGCCGTTCGATTAGGATATCGAGTTAAAGAGGTTGGTGTCAGCCATCATAGCCGCTCCGGCGGGCAGCAGACCGGTGGAAAACTCTCAGTGGTTATTAAAGGAGCGAAAGAAGCAATTAGGCTTTGGTTAAAACAACAATCCCAAAAGTATCATCAATAATCCGGCCGATACTCCCAATACTGCCGGTCCGGCTATGCCGGCTTCCGGCAATTCCGGTTGTCCGCCCTTAGTCTGGGCAACCAACTTTGGACTGGGTGAAGCATAAGTAATGACTGTTGCGCTGGGCGATGGCGACGGCGAAACCTGGGCTTGTTCACAACTACAATCGCTTTCGCTGATACAGCTGGGATTAACACAGCGTCTGTCATTAGTATTCGGTATGGTCATACAGCGCCGGCTGGACTCGCAGTCATTGTCACTTTCACATTTGTCAAAACAAGCCTTTTTAATTCCCGGACAAGCACAGTCAGTCTCGCTGGTACAGTTGGGATTAACACAGCGTTTGTCTCCGCCGACAGTTATACAATCTAAATCGGTTTCGCATTCAGCCTTATTGTCACAGGTATCAAAGCAGGCAGTTAGACCGGTAAAACTTAATGTTTTCTCACAAGAAGCAGTTTGCGGCGTAGTGGAAGTGTCCGTCACCGTATCTTTAATCGTCCACTCCTGGGACTCGGTTAAACTGTCTGGTGCTGTCCAGTTCGTCGGATTAGTTGTCGTGGAGGACAGGGTGCCTTTGTTGGTTTTATTGGTGGTGACTGTCCAAGCGTGCGTATATGTGCCTGAACCGCCGGTTAACTGAGAAGTTAACTTTCTTTTTTCTTTGGCAGTGACTGTTGTTCCGGTAGGATCTAAAGTAATTCCGGT
>CAZYUF010000007.1:0-1520 GCA_964650605.1 uncultured Pseudomonadales bacterium
CGGGGATATTGGATTTAGCCATCTCCCAAACCACGGCCAAAGCTTGAGGTAAGTTTAAATCATTCTCCACTGCCTCCCTGAACTTCAAGGACAGTCCTTGAAGTTTGGCTAACTTCTCCTCTGATAAAATAGTTCTTTCTTTTTCCCCCTGCCAACCGGCCACGATTGCTTTCAACTTTCGATAGGCTTCTTGACTCGCCTTTAAAGCTTCCCAGGTAAAGTTCACGGTTGTCCGGTAATGGCTGGTTAAAAATAAATATCTTAAACTCATTGGCTCATAGCCTTGATCAATTAAATCCTGCAGTCTGATAAAATTGCCCAAACTCTTGCTCATTTTTTCACCCTCTACCATTAAAAACCCGGAATGAAACCAGTATTTGACAAATTGCTTGCCGGTCGCCGCCTCGCTTTGAGCGATCTCATTAGTATGGTGGACCGGAATATGGTCCACCCCGCCGGTATGGATATCCAAAGATTCGCCTAAATGTTTCATACTCATTGTGCTGCATTCAATGTGCCAGCCGGGAAAACCGACACCCCAGGGACTCGGCCATTCCATTTGACGCTTCTCTCCGCCGGCCGGCGGAGACAACTTCCATAAAGCAAAGTCGGTTGGATTTTTCTTGGCTCTTTTCTCCACCCGCCAGCCGGCTTTTAATCCCTCAATGTCCAGCCGCGCCAGCCGGCCGTAATCAGGAAACTTGCTGCTATCAAAATAAATACCATCAGCAGTTTTGTAGGTAAAGCCTTTTTTCTCCAGTTTTTTGATAAGCTCAATCATCGCTTCAATGTATTGGGTGGCCGGCGTGATAATATCCGGCCTGATTATATTTAGTTGTTGCTCCATCTGCCAAAAATCATCAGTATAAAACTTGGCAATTTCTAAAATATTTTTGTTTTCTGTTTTGGCTTTTTTTTCCATTTTGTCTTCTCCCTCATCCGCGTCGCTGGTTAAATGCCCCACATCGGTAATATTCATCACCGATTTAACCTTAAAACCCAACCAGCGCAAAACCCTGATTAAAACATCGCTATTAATATAGGTCCGGGAGTGGCCGATGTGCGCATAGTCATAAACCGTCGGTCCGCAGATATACATTCCTACCTTCGGTGGATTTATCGGCACAAACTCTTCAATTTTTCTGGACAAAGTATTATATAATTTCATCCGCTTACCCCTCTGGTAATTTCGCCTGTTCCCATGCCCTGCTTGGAAGTCCAAGGCAGTTTTTTCGACATCTCTTCTTTTTTCTTTTTCACTTTTTCAAAAAAAGTTTCCGGCGACTTCACTTGCTCCTGATCAAAACCGGCTGCTCCGGTAACATACTTGCGCGGTTGGCTGGCTTTCTCTCTTTGCACGAGCTGAATCTGCCTTTGAACTTCCTCGTAAGCTTGCTGAGATCTCCGCTTATCCATTTCTGACAATCTTTTGATCTGCTCTTTTTGCTGTTTGTCCTCATCACCGGCTACTGTCGTCGGTTTTTGACTCGGCGCCATCTTTTCCAGCCAATCCAATCCGG
>CAZYUF010000007.1:1620-12839 GCA_964650605.1 uncultured Pseudomonadales bacterium
ACCGCTTTGGCTCCGGCTTTCACCGTCGCTTTGCCGGTTTCCAGCAACTCGCCGAAAACATCTCTGACTACACTATTTCCTTTAGGCATATATCTTTCATCTTAACAAAAATTATCTCTATTTTCCAACATAACATTTTTCTTCACGATCGTAAAAAAATAAGTTATGTAAAATCTTTAACTCTTCGTCCTAAAATCTTTTTGACTTTATCGGCAACCCAATCATTGGGTAATAATTCCCGCGGTAAACACGGATCGATTAATAATATATTTATATATTTTTTACAACTTTTTTTTAATTTTTCTCCGCTTTCCAATTTTTCTAACAAATTTTTATAGCGCTCAGAAATTGAATCTAAATGCCAAACTCTGTCCGCTAATTCCCGAGCATCGCCGATTAATTGATGTTTGGCGGTCAAAACAAATGCCTCCCCGGATAAATTTTTCTCTTTTAAATATTCATTCATATCCTCTTCAATGCTAAACGGGGAAATATAAATACTTTTTTGCCACATACCAAAACCCAATTCTTGAAGTTTATAGCGCAAAGCATCACGTTTTATCCGATTCTTTTCACTAATATCAAATACCACCAACCGCCAATAACCATCCCAGTGCTGATTTTGCAGTTTAAAATAGGAAAAATTTCTTGACAATCTTCGTTTTCCTCCGCGGGAAATTATTAACGTCGGCTCCCCCTTTACCATTTTCTTTTCCAAGTCACCTGTTTTCAGTAAACGATAAATATTCTGTCTTAATAATGTTCCTTTATAATTTTTTGGGGTCCATAATCCTAGCCGTCGAGAATGATATGCCCGACTCCCGGCACCTACAATCGAATCTAAAAATTCATCAATAAAATAAATTCCTAAAAGTAATTGTTCCGCTGGAACAAATTTCTTACTCATAGCAATATCATAACAAATAAATTTACGATCGGAAATAGAATAGTTATGATATATTTATTTAAAACTCCCTCCGGCCTTCAAAGGCCCGGTTTAAAGTCACTTCATCGGCATATTCCAAATCCGCTCCTACCGGCAAGCCCCGGCCGATCCTGGTAATTTTAATCTTATTATTCAAACCCTTGTCAATTAAAATTTTCCGGATATACATTGCCGTTGCCTCTCCTTCCATATTGGGATTAGTAGCGATAATCAACTCTGTTATTTTACCATTTTTAAACCTTGCCAATAAATCACGAATGTGCAATTCTTCCGGACCAATGTTGTTAAGCGGCGAAATCGCTCCCCCTAAAACATGGTAAAGCCCATGGTAAAATCCCCCCTTTTCCACTGCTAAAATATCCAAAGGCTGTTCCACCGCGCAAATCTGGGTTTGATCTCTCCCTTTATCCGTGCAAATATCGCAAGGGCTTTTTTCTCCCACATTAAAACAAATAGCGCACTCCCGGGTGTCCTTTTTTAAGCGGCTTAAAGCTAAACTGAATTTGTCCAGTTCGCTTTGAGGATTATGCAGTAAATAAAAAGTCAGTCTTTGGGCTGATTTAGGCCCGATCCCCGGAAGTTTTTCTAAAGCTTCAATTAACCGGCTTACCGCTCTGGCAATTTTCATAAAATGAGTATATCATACTTATGTCATGAAACCCTTGCCTTTAATCCAGATTGTGGCCGATTACGGCACCGGCGATCTGGCCTTTGCTGAAGTGATTCAAAGATTCAAACAGCTGTTGCCAGGCGCCGATATCCAAACCATTTCTACCCCTCCTTTCTCTACTTTAAACACCGGTTTTATTATCAGTCAACTAAGCTTATACAACCCCAGCCGCCGCCTGTTTATTTTCAGTAATACCGCTCCCCGGAAAGATGATACTCAGCAGCGCACCGACAACGAAGGCGAAAAATTTAAATTTGCTCTTTTAGATAACGGCGTGCAGGTTTGCGGCGTTGATGCCGGCTGGTGTTTCAGTTTTATTAAGCCGCATATCCAAGAATTCCGGCTGATTAACGTGGCTAATAAAGGCTCCCAATTCCGCTCCCGTGATTTTTTCCCCGCCGCCGCCGCCGGTATTATCCGGGGAAAAACCACCAGATATTTAGGCAAAAAAATTCCTCTTACTGATATCCCCCGCGTGCCGCAAAACAGAATTATGCACATTGACCCGTACGGCAACATTAAAACCACTATCAGGAAATCGGCAATAAAATTCACTTCCGGCCAAAAAATTCGCGTCGTCATTAACCACCTTTACCAAACCGGCATTTATGCCAACGGTAATTTTTCCGTAAAATCCGGCGATTTCGCTTTTGCTCCCGGCTCTTCCGGCGGCGACAACGCTTTTATGGAAATTTTTCTGCGCTCAGGCAATGCCGCCCGTCACTTCAATTACCCGCCGGTAGAAACCAAAATCAAGATTGAAAAAATCTAGGCCATAGGCCTATGGCCTAAGTACCTTTTTGCCAAGAATTCAAGTATTTTTTCTGTTGGCTGGTTAATTTTTCTAAACCCCAACCCATGCTCTTAAGTTTTAACCGGGCCACTTGCTGATCAAGTGATTGCGGCAAAGTATACACCTGCGCCTTTAACTTACCTTTATTTTTCACTAAATACTCAGCCGCCAGCGCTTGGTTGGCAAAAGACAAATCCATCACTTCGGCCGGATGGCCCTCGGCAGCAGCAAGATTTACCAATCTTCCTTCGCCCAGCAAATATAGCTTTTTCTTGCCTAACCGATATTCGTCTAAAAACGGCCGGATAGCCCTTGGTTTAAGACTCAATTTTTTCAGTCCGGCCACATTAATCTCGCAATCAAAATGGCCGCTATTGGCTAAAATCGCCCCGTTTTTCATCTTCTTAAGATGGACTAAATCAATCGCGTTTTTATTTCCGGTCACGGTCACGAAAATATCACCGACTTTTGCCGCCTCCGGCATAGTCATTACCTTAAACCCATCCATCCCGGCTGCCAATGCCCTCACCGGATCAGTTTCCACAATAATAACATTACTGCCCATGCCGCTGGCCCGGCGGGCTACGCCTTTACCGCAATTACCGTAGCCGACGACCACAAATACCTTGCCGGCAAACAAAATGTTGGTCGAGCGCAAAATTCCGTCAATGGTCGATTGTCCGGTACCGTATCGGTTATCGAACAAATGTTTGGTATTACTGTCATTAACGGCAATCACCGGCAATTTTAAGGCCCCGTCTTTAGCCATCGCCCGCAATCTAATCACGCCGGTCGTGGTTTCTTCGGACGAACCCAACATGCCTCTGATTTGTTCCGGTTTTTTTTGGTGGAGCAAACTGATTAAATCAGCGCCATCGTCCATGGTAATCTGGGGCTTGATTGTCAAAACACGGGCTAAATGACGGTAATAAGTTTTTTCGTCTTCGCCTTTGATCGCCAAAGTTGTTATCCCGAAGTCTTTGGCTAAACTAGCGGCAACACTATCTTGGGTGGATAAAGGATTAGAAGCGCACAACGCCAATTGGGCGCCTCCGGCTTTTAAGGCCAGCATCAAGTTGGCGGTTTCACTGGTGACGTGCAGGCAAGCGCCCAAACGAACCCCTCTTAGTGGTTTTTCTTTTAAAAATCTTTGTTTAATTAATTGAAGTACCGGCATTTGCTGACCGGCCCACTCAATTTTTAAACTACCGGCTCGCGCCAGTGTTAAATCTTTAACATCATATTTAATCATTATTCTCCCATCGGGCCCTGGCCTTTTAATAATCCGCTTAAACCGCCGCTCATTTCCGCCAACTTTCTGGCGGCCACTTCCTGGGATTTTTTAATCGCTTTGTTAATCAATTCCAACACCCGCTCATTAGTCAGGCCGTCAATTTCTAAAAGTTTTAATTTCTGGTCGCCGGTGATCACGATTTTAATATTGTCTTCTTCAATCACAATTTCTTCCTGGGCCAACTGTTTCTGGATCGCCATTGCCTGATCGCGCATTTTTTTTAAGTTAGCTAGTTGTTTTACTTTATCAAACATAAATCTCACCCCCTCTCAGCCAAAGGCTGATCGGCCTTTGGCCGACACTCCAAAAACCTCTTCGGCATCTTTAATAATATTTGGCTGATTATTTTTCTCTCCTAAATAATATTTAATGGTAATTGGCTGGGATAAAACCTTAGAAATCACCTCTTCCACCATCACCCGGTAACGCTCCTCCTCTAATCTCTCTTTATGGAATTTATAAAACACTTCCATAACCAGGCACTTGCCGTCAAACCCGGCCGGCCTAGTCGCTTTCAATAATGCTTCTAAGCTGTGATTTTGCGGCCTCATCGCTTCTAAAATTTCTTTCCACCTGTCAATTACCTGCTCTAACTTTATCTTGCCGCCCCGGCTCGCCAGTTTAGGCAATTCCGGGATGGAATTTTTAGCTTCATCGCCTGAATCCCACTCAACCACTGCCAGCTCTATCGGCAAACTTTCAATCACTGCTCCTTTAAGCTCCCTGCCGGCTTGCAATAATCGCCAAATTAACTTTTTCAGCTTGCTTAAATCTTCAATCGCTTTAATATCTTCTGTTTCTGTTTCCACCCCTAAGCGGGCTAACAATATCTGCCGCAATCTTTCTACCGCCTGAGTGATAAACTGGTTGAGATTTAATCCCTGGTTCATCGCCTCGCTCAACCACTGCAAGGCCTTAACTGTTTCTCCGGAATACACCATCACCAGCCACTCATCCAAGTTGCCGGTAAGAAACCCCCGATTCAGAACTTGGTCGACTTTTTTCTTACTAATCACCTTGCCGCCGATTGCCAGTTGTTCTAAGATTTTTACCGCATCCCGAAAACTGCCGTCAGCCACTTGGGCAATTCTCACCAAATCCTCCTCGTTGATTTTTAATTTCTCTCCCTTAACCACCCGCATCAAAGACCGCTTAATCTCCTCGTGGCTGGCTTTGTTAAAATTTACCTGCCAGCAGCGGGACATAATCGTTCCCGGCAACTTTTCGGCTCGAGTGGTACATAAAACAAACTTGGCGTGCTTGGGCGGCTCTTCCAAAGTTTTTAACAAGGCGTTAAAAGCCTCATTGGTTAACATATGAACTTCATCAATAATATAAACTTTAAATTTAGCCTGGCTCGGAGCCAGCTTAATCTTGTCTCTTAACTCCCGAATATCATCAATTCCCCGGTTGGAAGCCGCATCAATCTCAATTAAATCCATCGATCTGCCGGACTCAATCATCCGGCAACTGTCACACTGATTGCACGGCTCTCCGCCGGCCGGCGGATTTTTTAAACAATTAACCGCTTTCGCTAAAATCCTGGCGCCGGAAGTCTTTCCCGTCCCCTTCGGTCCGGAAAATAAAAATGCGTGAGGAATTTCTTTCGCCCCCAGAATTTCCGTTAAGCTTTCCCTCACCTGAGCTAAATCTAAATCTTTAATTCTTTTCGGCCGGTAAGTTAAATAAAATGCCATATTATTTATGATGCTTGCCTAATAAATGTAACATAGCGTGGTTAATTAAAAAAGGCACCGAGTGCCTTTTTTTTAAAGCTATAGTTTTACAAATTACAATATCGCCTAAGCGCATCACTTTATCAGGACCAACTTCCCGGTCTAAAGGAAACGATAAAACATCGGTGGCTTTGTCAATTTTCCGCCAGCGCCGGTTCAAACTTCTGATCGTTTTTTCATCCACAAAAGAAACTTCGGCCACTATTTTCATATTAGCGGCAAATATTCCTTCACTATCTCCGCTTCCTTAGTTTCCTTATCCACCAGTTCCTGCCTGCCGCCGCGCTTGTACCACTCAATCGCGTCCTGCCTTTTTTTAACTTCTTTTTGCAGTACCTGAATTTCTTCCTGAGAAGAGAGTAGCCTTCTCTTGGCAATCTGCTCATTTTTCAAAGCCGCCAAAACCATTCTCAGGGTCGATACCCTTAAGCTATCGCGCTGCTTCATGGCGGTGGTTAAATCCTGCTCTATTGTCTTAGTTTGAGCCATTTCATCTTCTTTCTGCGCTTCTTTAACCGCTTAAACTCGTTTAATTTTTCTTTTTTAATCATCGATGGTTTTTTAAAAAATTCTTTTTCTTTAAGTTCGGTTAATAATTGCTCCTGCAAAACTCTTTTTTTAAAGTTTTTTATCATTTGGTCAGTCGAATCTCCCGGCTGTGCCTTGATTATAATAGTCATTTTAAATTTGTCAGCACCTCCTTAATTTCCGCTAAACTTAACTTTGATGGTTTAACTTGCGGATTATGCCGCGAGCCATTAGAAATTATATGCTTACTTTGATGGAAAAACCAGTCAGCCTGCGGATCGGCTTTTTTTAAAGCCGCATAAGCTGGGGTTAAATCCAGTTCTTTTTTCGGCTGGGATTTAATCGAGACAAAACCGGCTTCCGGTTCTTTTCTGACTACCAAGCGATAGCCCATTTTATGGGCCAGTTTCAGATCAAACATCATCTGGGTTTCCACCGCTAAGCTTTTCCCCCATTTCGTCTCAAACTCCACGCCTTTTTTAATTTCCTCTTCCGAAAGGATTCTTTGCCTGAAGCCAAACAGCACCCCGTCCAAAAGCGCCATTCCCTGGTAAACCAACTCTTTATCATTTAAATTTCCGGACAGCTTTAAATTATCAAGCAGGTACTGCAGAAAAAATTCATAGCGGTCGTTAACCGGATCTTCCCAGAAAAAATCTTCAAATTGATCGGCTTGAATCACCACTTCAATCATTCTTTCCAAGGCGCTTTGATATTTTAAACTGATATTTTTTTTGCTCTTTAAATAATTAAACACTTGCGCTGCAGCGCAAGTGCGCTCTTTCAACTGATGGTGGTCAAACCTGCCCCAGCCTGTATCGACGTGAATTATCGTCGGATCGCTGTCCACAATTTGACCTTGATAAGTTTTTCCCGCCGGTACAAACTTTAATGTAGCTTGCTTAAAATCCGCTTCAAACCTTTGCAGTAACCATATCGAACAAATCGCGTCTAAATCCGGAAAAATATGGGTGACGATTACCTTGCCCGCCATAGCTTTAGCGAAGGCGGGTTTTCACCGCTTCCAAACTTAATAACTCGCTCTTTTGACTGTCTCTTTCTTTCCACTCAATTTTATTCTTGGTTTTCTCTGATACCACTAACCGCACCGGAATGCCGATTAAATCCGCATCCGCGAACTTGACCCCGGCCGAAACCTCCTCCCGATCATCCCATAAAACTTCCACTCCCGCTTCGGTCAATTTCTTATAAATTTCTTCCCCTGTTTTTCGTTTTTCGTTTTTCGTTTTTAATTTTATCAGGTGCACCTCATACGGCGCTACGTTCTTTGGCCAAATAATTCCTTTGTCATCATGATTAACTTCCACTAACGCCCCCATCACCCGCGTCGGCCCAATCCCGTAACTGCCGAACCAGACCGGTTTTTGTTTTCCATCTTTATCAGTAAAATATACCTTCATCTTTTCCGCATAAAAGGTCCCTAACGGAAAAATATTCCCCACTTCAATCGCTTTAGCTCTAACTGTTTTGCCCTTTTGGCACACCGGGCATTTGTCTCCCTCTTTGCCTTTATAAATTTCCTGATTTTCTGACCAATCACAGGCATCACAATAAAAAATCGTATCCTCACCGCCCTCGCTTAACACCTGAAATTCATGGGTATTTTTGTCGGTAAACACCCCGCCGGCCGCCTCCGTCACTTTAAAGTTAAATCCCAGTCTTCTAAAGACTTTAACATAAGCCTTTTTTACTTTCTCGTAATAAGCCAATAAATCTTTTTCACCCGTATGAGCGCTGTATAAATCCTTCATCATAAATTCCCGGCCTCTTAAAATTCCCGCTCTGGCCCTGGGCTCGTTTCTGAATTTGGTCGAGAAATGATACACTGCTACCGGCAAATCCTTGTAGCTTTTAATATTTTTCCTTAATAAATCCATCACGATTTCTTCGTGGGTAAAAGATAAAACAAATTCTTTTTCCCGCTTGTCAGTCAACTTGTACATAATCTCGTCCGCTTTTTCCCAGCGGCCGGTTTCATTCCAAATTTCTTTAGGATGAAGCAAAGGCATCAACATTTCCTGTCCACCCACGGCATTCATTTCCTCCCTGATGATCTGGTTAATCTTTTGCACTACCCGCCATCCTAAAGGCAGCAAAGTCCATGAACCGGACATCAACTGATCAATAAATCCGGCCTGAACTAATAACTGATGGTTCACGCTTTCCGCCTTCACTTCTTTTCTGGTTTTGGGAAACAACTTTGAATAACGCATGACTCTAATTTACCAGAAAAAACTTCTTTCAGCTACGGTTCGATTCTTTTTACCCAATTTAATCTGTCAAAATGCCGGTCGTAAGAATAAATTGTCTCTATATTCTGCGCCTTCATCGCCGCCGCGGCCAGCGCATCCTCAAAATCAATATTTTTTTCCGCATAAATTTCCAAAGCCAGCAGAAATTCCTTTTTCCATTTAATCTGCCAACCCTTGAGAGTGATTACCGGCTCCAATAATTCTTTGATTTTCTTCGGCGGTAAAGCATACAGGGCTTTTGATGATAAAATATGCACCACTTCCGCCAAAATTGATTTAGTGGTAATCAGCAAAATCTTTTTTCTCTCCGCTTCTTGGAAAAGGCGGAAACATTTTTCCGCTTTCACCGGATCGTCTTTTGTCAGAAATCTGATAAAAATATTAGCGTCAACAAATCTCGGCTTCATTGTTTGTATTTTCTTAACCGTTCCTGTTTGGCGATTAATCTCATCTGAGCAAAAGATTTTTTTATCGGCTTAACCGAACCGTAAACCTGTTTTAACGACAGTCCCGGAGATTTTAACAGTACTTTTTGCCCATAAACTACCGCGACCACTCGATTAGTATTAACCACGTCCAACAACCGGCGGATATCAATCGGAATGGTCACTTGGCCTTTTTCACTAACCGGTAATAAATATGTTTGTAAAGAATTCATATAATGTAAAGAATAATACAAAAGTAAAGAAAGGTCAAGAATCAATTAACCGTCTTACATCATTAATCGTTACCAAAACCATTAAACCAATCAGCAAGACTATCCCGGCCAAATGGACGGCCTGCTCCCACTCCGGCTTAATCCGTTTTCCCCTCACCGCCTCAATCCCGATAAATATCAATCGGCCTCCGTCTAACGCCGGCAAAGGCAGCAAGTTTAATATTGACAAGTTAACCGACAAAATCGCCACAAACCGTAAAATCGCTATCCATCCTTGTTTAGTCACGTCTTTACTAATCTTATAAATTCCGACCGGCCCGGCCACATCTTTGGCGTTGATTTTAGTCAAAGACCATAAAATCTCCTTGCCCCAGCCGACCGCCTCTTTGAGGCCAAACCACATTCCCCGAAACGGCCTTTGCCAAAACGGGTAAAGCACCACATCCACATTAGTAATTGCTACTCCCAAAGCTCCCTCTCCCTGAGGGGTAGCTTCCGCCAATCTCGGCGTCACTAAGACTTCCCGGCCGTCTTTTAATCTTAACCTCACTTCTTGGCCCCGATGTTCATTGATAAAAGCGATAAATTTATCGGTGGCGCTAAAATCAATCAGCTTATCTTCTAATTTAATCCCTGCTTCCTCTGCCGGCGAATCTTTGGCCACGGCGGTCACCACTAAATAATCCACCTTTTCCGGAATTCCTAAGCGAGTATAGATCGCCGCAAACAAAACTACTCCCAATAAAAAATTCATCACCGCTCCGGCTAAAAGCACCAGCAGCCGCACCCGCTTCGGCTTGCCGGCAAACGAGTTTTTACCCGCGGCTAAATCTTCTCCCTTCAGTCGGAGAAAACCGCCGAACGGCAGTAAATTAAGGCTATAGACTGTTCCCTGTTTCTTAAATCCTAATAATCTGGGCGGATAACCAAAACCAAACTCCTCCACCTTAATCCTAAATCTTTTCGCCATCAAAAAATGGCCCAGTTCATGGACCAAAATCAAAACCGACAAAATAATTAAAAAGTTAAAAATTGCCATCACAGCGCCATCAATTCTTGCTCTTTATTTTTTTCCATCTCCTCTAACTTGGCATTGAATTCGTCTATCATTTTTTGCAGCTCATCATACAGGCGGTGAATATCGTCTTCCGATACCCCGGCCTCATCTTTCTGATCATCGATTTTTTGCTTCACCTCCACCCTGATCTGCCGCAAAAATGCCTTACCGGCTTCAATCTTCTGCCGGGTAAGTTTCACCAACTCCGTCCTTCTTTCTTCCGTTAAACTGGGAATAACGATTCGAATAATCTCCTTGTCTGCTACCGGATTAAGACCTAAATTCGCTTCATTTAACCCCTTCTCGATCTTCGCCAAAACACTACTGTCCCAGGGCTTAATTACTAAACTGTGCGGGTCCGGCGCCGTAATGCTTGCCAGCTCCTTAATCTCCATGAAACTGCCTTCGTAAGCTTCCACCTTGACCGACTCGACTAATGCCGGTTTCGCCCTGCCTGTCTGTACGCCTAATAAATCCTGCTTCACCAACCCGATCACTTCCTCCATCCGCCGTCTGCCGGTTACCAACATACTCTCATCCATAATTAAACCATTCTAACATATTTTTTATGGTTCAATCCGTTTAATTAATTTAATCTTATCAAACCCTTTATCGTAAGACAAAACCCGGCCTTCGTATTTAAACAGGCTGTAAGCGGCAATAAAAGCATCCACAAAGCTAAGTCTGTGGTGACGTAAAATCGTTACGGTCTCTAAAAGCAACAGTTTCGGACAAAGAATATTTGGTTTACTCACTAATGCTTCTAAACAATCAAGAATCTTTTTCCTGGGAAAACGGTAAAATGATGATAACACCCAGTAGACTTCAGCCACGGTAACCGCAGACACTGCCATTTTTCTTTCTGATCTTAAAAATCGCTCAAACCTCAATGCCTTCACCGGATCATCATTAGTAAAAAACCTGATTAAAATATCGGTGTCGACAAGCATCAAATCTTTCCGGCAATTAAATCCTTAATATAGGCGGCTCTCGCCAACCGTTTGCTAAAGCGTTTTTTAGTCTTAAAGATGCCGCGCAGGTCGGCAAAATCAGGAATTGGCCGTAAAATTAATGTTTGTGTGTCGGGCGCAGACTTAAAAGCGATCAGGCTCCCGGAGCGCAATTTAAGTTTCTCCCGGAAATAACTGGGAATCGTTACCTGCCCCTTGGTAGTTACCGTCGTCATTAAAGTCATAGTAATACTACTATACAAAGTATTACCTTCAATGTCAAGTATTACTTAACCGCAAATCTTTCCAGTGCC
>CAZYUF010000007.1:12939-19827 GCA_964650605.1 uncultured Pseudomonadales bacterium
GCCTCGGCAATTTTGGAAACGATCAGCTTAATCGAACTGACTGCATCATCATTGGCCGGGATCGGATAATCAATTAAATCCGGATCAGTGTTGGTATCGATTATCGCTATTACCGGAATACCTTTCATTCTGGCTTCCTTCACCGCGGCAATTTCTTTCTTTACGTCCACCACAAAAACAGCCGCCGGCTCGCTTTTTAAACTCCTTAATCCTCCCAAAAACCGGTCCAGTTTTTCAATCTGCTTGTCGATTAAAACATTTTCTCTTTTGGTATATTTCTCAAACTCGCCTTTGGACTTTTTCTCTTCCAAATCCATCATTTTATCCAGGCTCTTTTTTATCTGTTCCCAGTTGGTGATAATCCCGCCCAGCCAGCGGACGGCCACATAGGGCATGCCGCACTTTTCCGCTTGTTCTTTAATTACTGCCGTCGCTTGGCGCTTCGTCCCCACAAAAACAATCTTTTTCCCTTCAGCGGTTAAGTTTTGCACAAATTCCATTGCTTCCTTTAATTTTTTCGCACTCAAACCTAAATCAAAAATGTGCACCCCGCCCCGTTTGGTATAGATATATTCATTCATCTTGGGATTCCATCGTCTGGCCTGATGGCCAAAATGACAGCCGGCTTCTAATAATTCCTTGAGTTTAATCTTATAGTCAATCTTTTTTTTAGTTTCTTTTTTTACTTTAGTCATAAGGCTTGATTGTAAACTGCTTTCACCAGATTTTCAAACAAACAAATCACGGTTACCGGCCCGACGCCTCCCGGGACCGGCGTAATCGCTCCGGCAACCTTAATCACGGTTTCAAAATCCACATCGCCTTTGGGCCAGCCCACATCGATCACCGTAGCCCCTAGCTTGACGGTTTTAATCAACCCTGGATGACCGCTGCAAGCAACTAAAATATCCGCCTCTTTCGTTTTCTTAATTAAATCTTTATCTCTTGAACTGATATTTTCTGCATTCAATCGCTGGCTTAATTTTTTTCCCACCATCCCCCTCCCGACAATTAAAACGTTACCACCCCGGGGTGGTAACGTTGCCAAAATTACCCCCACTGCCCTAACCGTTGCCTGGGTAAAAGGCGAGTCATCCCGCAATCCATCAACATCTTTACCGGGGACAATTGTGTTAACCAATTGTGCCCATTCTTTTTCAAATTCCGCCCTCTTATATCCCGGCCGCTGGACCATAATCCCGTGGACCGTCTGGTCTTGATTTAACTTTCCAATTTCTTCAGCCGAAGAAATTTTTTTAAATTTAATTCCCAATCTGGCCGCCGCCGCCTGCTTTAAAGCGGCATACGTCTCCCCGGCCGGATCGCCGGGTAGAACCAGAACCGCCAGCTGCGGTATCATCCCTTTTTGTTTTAACTGTCTGACTTTTTCAGCCAGAGCCGTTTCCCGCTCCGCAGCCAATTTAGCTCCGTCGATGATCATAAGCCGGGCACAGGAAATTTTTTAGCAAAACTCGCCACGGTTTGTCTTTGCACCTTAAACCACGGATTTTTATCTAATCTTTTACGAAAAGTTTTGATCGATTGATCTTCATCTTTAATCTGCTCCAAAACTTGAAGAATCCATTTAGCAATCTGCTTCATCTCTTTCTCTTTCATCCCCCGGCTGGTTAAAGCCGGCGTCCCGAGGCGTAAGCCCGAGGGATAAAATGGCGAGGCCGTATCATAAGGCACAGTATTGCGGTTGGCAATAATCCCTGCCTCCTCCAGCGCCCACGCCACTGTCCAGCCCGATAAGTTTTGCGGCCTTAGATCCACCAAAACCAAGTGCTTATCTGTGCCGCCGGAAACAATCTTTAACCCGCCTTTTTTTAATTCTTCTGCTAAAACTTTAGCATTTTTCACCACTTGAAAAGCGTATTTTTTATAAACCGGGGTCATCATCTCGGCGGCGGCGACCGCCACCCCGGCAATCGAGTGCAAATGCGGCCCTCCCTGCAGGCCGGGAAAAACTGAAAAATTAATTTTGTCGATCAACTCTTTTTTAGCAATAATCACTGCTCCCCTCGGACCCCGAAAAGTTTTATGGGTGGTAAAAGTAGCTACATCGGCATATGGCAGCGGCGATTGGTTGGCCCCGGCCGCAATCAACCCGGCCTCATGAGCAATATCCGCCATATAATAGGCTTCAGCTTTTTTGGCAATCTGGGCCATCCGCTGATGCTTAATCTCTCTTGGATAAGCCGTCCCGCCGGAAATAATTAATTTTGGTTTGAATTTTAACGCCTGTCTTTCAATCCGGTCATAGTCAAACACCAAGGTTTTCTTATCCACATGGTAAAACTCCACTTTAAAAATCTTCGACACCAGGGTAATTTTTTTACCGGGCATCTGCCAACCATGGGACAAATGGCCGCCGTCAGGTAAGTACATGCTCATAATTTTGTCCCCGGGATTTAACAACCCGTTGTAAACCGCCAAGTTGGCTTCACAGCCTGAATGCGGCTGGACATTAACGCCCCATTTTCCCGGGTCCAGGCCAAAGGCCTGCAAGCAGCGTTCCCGGCATAAATCCTCAACCTGATCCATGTTTCGATTACCTTGGTAATAGCGCTTGCGCGGATACCCCTCGGCATACTTATTCATCAGACACGACCCGACCGCTTTCATCACCGCCGCCGAAGCATAGTTTTCCGACGGAATCATCTCCAGCTGTTCTCTCTGCCGCTTTTTTTCTTTGGCGATAATCTTAAAAATTTGATCCATAACTATAAATATGAACTAAATTGGCAGATAATCAAGACTAAAAACATGCAACAGGTCATCCGGGAAAGGCAAATGTTTTTCCAGTAAAGGTAATCTGTTAGCACTAACAATTCGCTCAAATAAAATTTCTAAATTCTTAAAAAATACCTTTTGTCCCTCTGAGGAAGTAAATTGTTGCCTGAATTTATCTGATTTTTTTCTTACCATTTTTAAAACTGCCTGTTTTTGGCTTTCTACTCCTTCTTGAACTTTCACTAATCTTTCGGCTTTAACTGTAATATTGAGACTATGTTCTTTCTCTCGTTCAAATTCTTCGTCAAGTTCACGTAAATATTGACTGAATTTTTTCTCAACCAAACTAAAATCTTCTGATAATAATGCCTTAGCCATTTCTTTAGCATAGGTCATCTTTCTGGCCATTGCCGGGCCTAACCATTCTACTTCATATTCTGACAAACCCTCGGCCCGATAATCTCTTACCAACTCAAAAACAACTCTGTCTAAGTCTGTAACAAAATCTTTCTCTTGAGGTTGATAGTTTGATTCTAAAAATTTAGTCAATCTTTCCAGATGCTTAGCAACATCAGCCTCGGCAAAAAGACGATTTTCGTCAGTGTTCATTGTCCGCACTAAAGTTAATAATGGCGGCGTTATTGAATCGCGTTTGTCCGGACCGTAAATTCGGCTGATGGCTAATCTTACTAATACTAACTCTTCCGGCCTGACTGAAACATCAATTTTATTCCAGCCGGAGCCTCTCTCTTTTAACAATTTCTCAGTTTCCGCCAAAACCGGGAAATGATGTAAAATTTCTCGATTTTGCCTGAGAATTCCCACCGGAGATAATGTATTTACTGCTTCCGGATTAAACAATAAAGGATATGGATGATTTAAAATTCCATGAAAATCTAAAGCCAATTGTCTTTGAGTAAACGGAACTCCGTCTAACTGCATCGCCTGCATCACTCCAACGTCATTAACCGCTCCCAGATGAGCATGAACCGCCTTTAAGTTAGGCACAAAACCTTCCGCGTCAATCTCCACGTGATCATGTAAAACCCCCATCTCCCTGGCCATTACCACATCTCTCAATTGGCTGACCGGCAAACCAATTAGTTGAGGCACATAGACATCGCTGGCCCGGCCATTGTTGCCATACCGGTCCAAGTGGAAAAAACCATGGTCAATGTTACCCGAATCATCAATTTTCTGCTGTAGTCTCGCTGAAGTATATCTGCGCATAGCCAAATCTCCATACAACCAACTTTCAGGAATAATATTCATCAGCAGTTCTATTTTATTAGCCTGAATTCTCTGATACTCTGCATGGGTTCTTTTATCCCACGCTCGCTGGTAACTGCCTTTACAAACTCTTTCGGTTAACGGAGCCAGAAAACTCTGCCAAAAAATATCTTTTTTCAGTCTTTGTACTTCACCTTCCCGAAACAAATCAACTCCTAACTCAGGATTTTCCATTCAGCCCCTCAAACCATCTCTAATTTTCTCTATTGCCTCAGCCATCTCCACTTTGCCGGAATTATCCAACTTTACCTCATCTTCTGTCAAGCTGACCACTTTTATTCTCTTGCGTTTCAATTTTTCTTTTAATTTTTCCAGCCCTTTATCAATTCTGCTTAAATACACCGGATTATAGTACTCTAACTCAAACTTCCGGCCGCGCTTTTTAATCCGCTTCATCAGCGTAGGAATCGAACAATCAAGAGCAATCACTACCGAACTGGTGAACAAACCGATTGCCACTCGGTCAAATAATCTCCGGTACAACTGCCACTCATCTTTCATCATTATGCCCGATAAAAAATGGCCATGAGTATAGGCCCAACTCATTAATAAACCGGAATCCACCACTAATTTCTCTCCTTTATATTTTTTCAAATATTTTTTAACCAAAATCACCCGTTCCAAAGTCAGCCATAATTCATTCGCCAGCGCCCAGCGTTTAATATCGTTTAAGTACAGCTCGCGGAACGGATCAACTGTCTGGAATAAATTATCCGCAAACACCACTTTCGCTTTTAGGGCCTTGGCAATCGCCGGAGTCACGGTGGTTTTTCCCGATCCAATGTTGCCGATGACGGTAATCATTTGTGATTTCTTCATAAACTTACTCCCACTCCATGGTTGCCGGAGGCTTGGTGGTAATATCATACACCACCCGGTTGATGCCCGGAACTTCGTTAACAATCCGACTCGAAACTTTGGCTAATAAAGCGTAGGGCAACCGTGTCCAATCGGCAGTCATGGCGTCTACACTAGTCAGGGAGCGGATAGCAATCATTTCGTCAAAACTGCGGCCATCGCCCTTAACGCCGGTGGTTTTTAGAGGAACATAAATGCAAAACGTTTGCCAGGTAGGCTGCTTGATTTCTTCCTGTAAAATCTTATCTGCTTGCCGTAAACGCGTTAGTCGTTCACGGGTTACTTCTCCCCGAATCCGAATCGCCAACCCCGGACCGGGAAAAGGCTGACGCTCAATAATGTTTTTTGCCAAATCTAATTTTTTAGCTAATACCCGAACTTCATCTTTATATAATTCCCTTAGTGGTTCAATTAATTTCAGGTTCATCTTTTCCGGCAGGCCAGCCACGTTATGGTGAGTTTTAATCTTACTGGCAGTTTTGTTACTACTCCCAGCACTTTCAATCACGTCTGGATAAATTGTTCCCTGGACTAAAAACTTGGCGCCGGCGGCTTTTTTCTCAAAAATGTCAATGAAAACCCTGCCAATTATTTTTCTTTTCTTCTCCGGATCGACCACCCCTTTCAACGCCGCTAAAAACAATTTTTGAGCCTGAACCACAATTAAACTTTTCCCAAAATATTTTTTTATTTCTTCTGTTTCACCCTCGCGCATCAAACCTGTATCCACATAAACACACTGAATCTGCTTGCCTACGGCCTTATAAACTATCGCCGCCGCCGTGGCCGAATCTACCCCGCCGGACAAACCGCAAATTACTTTATCCTTCCCGACTCTCTCTTTAATTAATTGAACTTTGTTTTTCAACCACAAATCTTTATTTTTTACTCTTCTGGCATGACAAATTTTAAAAATAAAATTTTCTAAGATTTTTTTGCCTGCCAAAGTATGGACTACTTCCGGATGGAACTGGATCGCCAAAAGATTATCTTTGCTCATGGCGGCATTTAGTACATCTTTGGAAGAACCTAAATTAATAAACCCACTCGGCAGTTTTATCACCTGATCGCCATGGCTCATGAGCACTTTTTGCCGGCCGGCGCAACCTTCAAACAAAACCGATTTTTTTAAATTAACCGGCACAATACCAAACTCTTTGACCTTGCCTCTGCCGACTTTACCGCCTAATAACTTGCCCATTAACTGCATACCGTAGCAAATCCCCAAAACCGGCACGCCTAAATTAAAAACTGCTTTATCGATTGTCGGTGAATCCGGTAAATTCACAAAACTTGGCCCGCCGGAAAAAATAATTCCTTCAAGATTTTTAAGCTTTTCAATATTTGTTTTATAACCCACTACCAAGCTATCCGCTCCCAATTCCCCGATTCTCCGGTTAATTAAATGGCAGGTTTGGCCGCCGAAGTCCACCACGGCAATCATAGCAACTCAACCTTGTCATTACTGCCGATTTTATTTACCCTGATACAGGAAAAAACTTTAACTCCTAAATTGGCGACGTAATCCAATCCGCCCTGAAAAACTTTATCGAACAAAACCGCAAAACCGACCACCATTACTCCGCGCTCCTGTAAACCTTTAATGATTTTATAACCGGTCTCGCCTCTGGCACAAACATCGTCCAGCAACAGCACCCGGTCGCCTTTTTTTACAAACGATAAATTAATGCCGGAAAACACATCCATGCCGGCAGTCGAAGTGGTAAATGAACGGACTTCCTGGCGGTAAACGTCTTTCCAGGAAGTAGGAATATTCTGGTCTTTGCGGGAACTATGCAGGCGGACCTGGCCGTCCAAAGCCAAAGCTACCGCCGTCGCCAAATAATTGCCTGAATGAGGAATGCCGTGGACCGTATCGATTTTGTCATTTTTGAAAAAGTCAGCGATTAATTTTGCCGCCGCCGCCAACACCTCCGGCTTCATCCGCAAATTAAACGAAGACACGGAAATATACCCCCGCTGGGCATCAATCACCTTAGCTTC
>CAZYUF010000008.1:0-18001 GCA_964650605.1 uncultured Pseudomonadales bacterium
TTGCTGCTTATGAAAGCGAGATGAATCAGGATACTATCATGGATTCCCAGGATTTGGAGCGGGAGCGCGGGGTGACGATTTTAGCCAAAAACACGGCCATTGTGTGGCATGATTACAAAATTAATATCATCGACACGCCCGGCCACGCCGATTTTTCCGGCGAAGTCGAACGGGTGCTCAATATGGCCGAGGGCTGTTTATTGTTGGTCGATGCCGCCGAAGGGGTCTTATCCCAAACCCGCTATGTGCTTTCGTTAGCTTTAAAACTTAAATTAAAGCCGATTGTCATCATCAATAAAGTTGACCGCAAAGACCAGCGTTCTGCCGAAGTCTTAAACGAGATTAATAATTTATTTTTAGACTTGGTCGAGAATGAAGACCAGCTGGACTTTCCGGTTTTATACGCTGTCGGCCGCCAAGGGAAAGTAGGCCGCGATGTTACCTTAAAAGATGCCAAAGATTTATCCTTGCTGTTTGAGACGATTATTACCGCCATTCCCGCGCCGCCGGGCGATCCGCACGGTCCGGCCCAGATGCAGATTACCACCTTGGATTATGATCAGCACAAAGGTCGTTACGCCATCGGCAGAATCAACCGGGGGACGATTAAAGTCGGCCAGAGTTTGGCGATTTTAAGAAACGACATTAAAGTTGCTGCCCACCAAGTAGAATATTTATTTACCTTTCAGGGTTTAAAAAAACAGTCCACGACTACTGTCGGGACCGGAGAAATTGTCGCTATCGCCGGGTTTTCTGAAGTTAAGATCGGGGACACCTTAACCGACCCGGAGCATTTAGACCCACTGCCCAAATTGGAAATCACCCAGCCGATTTTAAAAGTGGAAATCAGTGTTTCCACCTCGCCTTTGGTCGGCAAAGACGGCAAACTGACCACTTCCCGGCAGATCCAGGCCCGGTTAAAAAAAGAAATCGAGACCAATATCAGCTTAAAAATCGAATCCGGGGTTCTGGGCAACAGCTTTGTCGTTGCCGGCCGGGGCGAACTGCATTTATCGATTTTAATCGAGACCATGCGCCGGGAAGGCTACGAGTTTTCCGTCTCCCAGCCGCAGGTGATTTATAAAAAGATTGACAATAAAACTTTTGAGCCGTTTGAAAAACTGTACCTGGAAGTGCCGGAACGTTTCGCCGGCGTGGTCATCAATAGTCTGGGGCAAAGAAAAGCCCGGATGCTTAACATGCAAAACGTTAAAAGCGGCGTTAGGTTTGAATACCGGATCAGCACCAAAAATTTAATCGGTTTAAGGGGTGAATTATTAACCAAAACCTCGGGCATGAGTGTGGTCAACTCGGTTTTCTGGGATTATGAACCGGAAAAAGAAGCCATCGTGTGGCAAAGAAACGGGGCAATCGTGGCCGCCGAACCCGGTAAAGCCTTAGCCTATGCCATTTCTCATTTGCAGGAGCGGGCAACTTCTTTTGTTAATCCCGGTGAGGTGGTTTATAAAGGGATGATTATCGGTTTAAACAACCGCTCCGGAGATATGTATTTTAATATTTGTAAAGGCAAACAATTAACCAATATGCGCGCCGCTACCGCCGACGCCACGATTCAAATTGCCCCGGCCCTAAAAATGTCTTTGGAACAATACTTAACTTTTATCGGCCCGGATGAACTCTTAGAAGTCACGCCCCATTATTTACGTTTGCGCAAAAAAGACTTAAACTTTAAACGCTAATAAAATGTCCTTTAGTAATTGGAAAAGTCTATCGTCATATCTATTGCCACCTTAGGGGTAGTCTATGGTGATATTGGCACCTCGCCGCTTTATGCTATTAAAGAAATCAATAATCATTTAGGCGCCGGCGGCCGCAACCCGGCCAATGTTCTCGGTTATATTAGCCTGGTTATTTGGACTTTAATCATTATTATCACCATAAAATATATTATTCTGGTCCTGCGGGCTGATAATGAGGGCGAAGGCGGAGTTTTTGCCTTATTTGCCTTACTGTCCCGCTTAAAAATAAAAAAAATAGTTTTCGCTTCCTTTTTACTCTTATTATCAGTCGGTTTTTTACTCGGCGACGGCATGATTACCCCGGCAATCAGCGTTATTTCCGCCATTGAAGGTTTAGGAATTATTACTACTGCCTTTAGTTCCTTTATTGTGCCAATCACGGTGGGTATTTTATTAATGTTATTTTTAATTCAAAAAAAGGGTACAGCCAAAATCGGCATTATCTTTGGGCCGATTATTGCTATTTGGTTTTTTAGTTTAACTTTATTAGGCATCACGCAAATTATTAACCAGCCGGAGATTTTTCTGGCCCTGAGTCCGGTTCCGGCAATCCGCTTTATTTTAAATAATGATTTCCGTCTGCTTTTGCTGGTTCTTGGTTCAGTTATCTTAGTTATTACCGGCGGCGAAGCTTTATATGCCGATATGGGCCATTTTGGTAAGAACTCCATCCGCCTTAGCTGGTTTGGCTTGGTTTTTCCGGCTTTAGTTATCAACTATCTTGGCCAAGGCGCTTTTTTATTAAGCAACCAACCGCTGATTAATCATAATATTTTTTACAGCATGGTCCCGGCTTGGGGATTAATGCCGATGGTAATCTTAGCCACCCTGGCGACCATTATTGCTTCGCAGGCTTTGATCACCGGCGCTTTTTCTCTTATTACCCAAGGAATTCATTTAGGCTACCTACCCCACCTGAAAGTAATTCATACGCATCAGGAACATGCCGGGCAGATTTACGTTCCCTTTGTCAATTTGAGTTTGCTGGCCGGCTGTATTTTTTTGGTAATTATGTTTCAAACCAGCTCCAATTTGGCCTCTGCCTATGGTTTGGCTGTTGCCTATGTGATGTTTGTCACTACCTTATCAATTCTTTTAGTGGCCCGGCATCTCTGGCAATGGTCGCTGCTTAAAACACTCTTAGTCTTTTCTCCGCTTTTACTCATTGATTTTTCCTTATTAATCTCTAATTCTTTCAAGTTTTTTTCCGGCGGTTATATTCCTTTAATTATCGGCGTCAGTATTTTACTGATTATGAAAATTTGGCATTGGGGAAAGCAGATTACTCATAGTAAATATCATAAATATTCGTCTGTAACGATGAAACAGTTAATTGATTTCAAACAGCACTCTGTTGTCCAAATCCCCAAATCTTTTATTGTCATGACTCCCTATGGGCCAAAAAAATTAAATCATAAAATCGTCTTGCTTGAACAAATTCTTCTGGACCGCTATGGTCTGATTCCTAAGCATTTAACCTTTGTCACCGTTGTTGTCCATAAGGTTCCCTATTATCAAAACAACCGCTTTAAAATAATTCGTTTCTATGATCATCCGGAAAAGGGCAGTATTACTTCAATCAGAATCAACTATGGTTTTATGGAAAATCCGCAGGTGGAAAGAGAGTTATTAAAATTAGCCGATAGAAGTGATATCCACATTGATCAGGATAAAAAACAATGGCTTGTTCACGTTTCCACCATGAGATTTTTTATTTCACCGGAAACAAAGTTTCTTCCTAAATTAAAACTGCGCCTCTATCAGTTGATGTACAAAAACAGCCAATCAGCCGATCAATATTTTGATCTAGGCAAAGATACCAAACTTTCTGTGGAAGTTCTTCCGGTAAAATTAATTAGGAGCTGATTTTTAAGATTTTATATTCTTTGGTTCCGTTCGGAGTTTCCACTTTGACTACATCTCCGGCTTTTTTGCCGCTAATCGCCCGGCCGAGAGGTGATTGATAAGAGATAGTTTTTTCTGCCGGATTGGATTCATAGCCGCCGACAATTTTATACTCATAGGTCTTTTCCCCGTCAGATAGGGTCACTTGGCCGCTTTTCATGATTTCTGCCTGTTTAATTAACCGGTTTAAATATCTTAACCGGCTGTCCAGCCAGCCTAAACGCGCTTTTGACTCTTTGTAGTAGCCGTTTTCGGACAGATCGCCCATTTCCCGGGCCTTTTGCAAATTGGAAACCACTTCCGGCCGTTCGCCGGCGAGTTTGTCTCTTTCGGCGATAACTTTATCTAAGCCGGCTTTGGTAAAGGGAATTTTATTCATTATCTCTATTTTAGCGTACAATTAGCTTATGAAGATCGCAGTATATAAAGGCAGGCAAATCCGCCGCCAGTGGGATGCCAAACAGGAGAAATGGTATTTTTCGGTGGTGGATATTATTCAGGCTTTAATTGATCAGCCTGATTTTTCCAAAGCCAGAAAGTACTGGAATAAATTGGCCGAGAGATTACGTCAGGAGGGAAGTGAAGTGGTGACAAATTGTCACCAGTTGAAATTACGTGCCCAAGACGGAAAGTTAAGACCAACAGATGCGGCAGATGTAGAAACTCTATTTCGATTAATCCAGTCGATTCCATCGCCTAAAGCCGAACCGTTTAAACGCTGGCTGGCCAGGGTTGGTTACGAGCGGGTGCAGGATATTTCCGATCCGGAGCGGTCATTAAACCGCGCCCGGGCTTACTGGCAGAAACATCAAGTTAAAGAGACGGACGAGTATGCGATCCTGACCAATATTATCCATCACGAGTGGAGTGGTCTTTCCGTTAAGGGGCATAAAAAATATAAAGGATTAAATCAACAAAATTTACGCGATCACATGACCGAAGCGGAGTTAATCTTTACTGCTTTGGCCGAAACGGTTAAAGCTAAAGGTTTGACAGAGAACAAACCTCCCGCTCATAAAGGCGGCCGGATTGCCAAGCACGCCCGTCTGGAACTCGAGCAAAAAACGGGTAAACGGGTAGTTACCCGGGCTAATTTTCTGGGTCAAGTAAAACAGCCAAAGAGGTTGCGCTAGACATGGATATCTTAGTCCGCTATGCGGAAATCGGCCTAAAGGGCGGCAATCGGGGTATTTTTGAGAACCAACTCATTAAAAATATCAAAATTGCCTTAAAAAACCCGTCACTTCAAATAATTAAAGCGCAAAAACAGATAGTTATTTCCGGTGAGAATATTAATATTGAACCATTAAAAACTGTTTTCGGCATTGCCTGGTTTGCTCCCGTCACCGTTGTGGGCAACAATCAGTCAGCGATTGCCGCGGCGGCGTTAAAGCTCGTTAAGCCTGGGCTGTCTTTCGCTGTCCGGGCTCATCACGATTTGGAAGTAGCTCTTGGTGACATTATCCGGATCAAGAAAAAAATTAAGGTGGATTTGTCTAATCCCCAGCAAACGATTTATATTACTGAATTTAATAATCAGGCGCTGATTTTTAATCAAAAAATTCCCGGCCCCGGCGGTCTGCCGGTCGATACCAGCGGTAAAGTTCTTTGTCTTTTATCCGGCGGCTTTGACTCCATTGCCGCCGCCTATTTATTAGCCAAGCGGGGAGCCCAGGTAGATTTTTTGCACTTTCATGTTTTTCCTGACAAGAAAAAAGTTCTCGCTTCAAAAATCATGGCCATCATTAAAAAATTAAAATTCTTAACCCTTCCCCAAAAACTTTACCTGGCCTCATATCTTCCGTTTCAAATGGCAGTTTTGGATTTAGATAGGCGCGACGAAAAACAGGAATTAGTTGTTTACCGCCGTTTAATGGTCAGTGTCGCCGCCGCCTTGGCTGAAAAATGTCACTACCAGGCTTTAGTTTTAGGTGATTCACTCGGCCAGGTAGCCTCGCAAACTATGGAAAATATTTGCGCGGTTGATCAGGCGGTAAGCATTCCGATTTTCCGGCCCTTAATCGGTATGGATAAAAAAGACATTATTAATCTGGTTAGGCAAATCGGCCTGGAAAACGAAACCAATCAGCCTTACAAAGATTGCTGTTCCTTAATTTCTACCCACCCGGCCACAAGGGCGGATTTAGCTAAAATACAAATTCTGGAAAAAAAGATTAAAATAGACAACATTACTAAAGAAATTGTCAAAAATGTCACAGTTATCTCTCTCTAAACTTCACCGGCAGGTCAACAACTTCATGCCGGAAATTAACCAACTGCTGGTTAGAAAATTCAGTTTGCCGAAAAAAGTTTCTTATAAACCTAGCGGCATCAATCATTTAGGTACATCAGTCGTCACCGAGGTTGACCAACAGGTAGAAGAACTTCTTAAGAAAAAATTACTGCAAATTTTACCGGGAAGCGGTTTTATCGGCGAAGAAACCGGCGTTTCCGTTAAAGAATATAACTGGATTGTTGACCCGATTGACGGCACTTTAAACTTTGCCAACCAGGTGCCGGTGTTCGCCTGTTCCATCGCCTTATGGCATCAAAATGAGCCTGTTTATGCTTTTGTCTCCTTGCCTTTAATCCGGGAAACGCTTCACGCTTTTAGCGGTCAAGGCATTTGGCTTAATGGCCGGCAAGTTAAACCAATCAGGCAACCCTCTCCTAAAATATTTTTAACTTTTTCCTGCGTCGGCGACAGTCAACTGCAAAGCCGGGTGTTTCAAATAATTTTGCAGTTTACTTCTTCACCTCGTTTTTATGGCAGCTGCGTTTTCCATGGCGTTGAAATTGCCCTCGGCCGGATCGACGGCGGCGTCTTTGTCAATCAAGGTTTATGGGACATTGCCGCCATTGTTTTATTGGCCAAGGAAGCCGCTTTGGCAGTTAAATACGTCAGTGCTCCGCCCAGCATCAGCAGCGACGACTTAAAAAATTACCAATATTCTCTGGTCATCGGTCCGGAAAAATTAGCTAATGACTTGGCGGCTAAGCTCTAAGTCTATGATTACTTGTTATTTTGAAAAATCAGATAAAAAAGTTTATTTGCGCCACGCGGTTGTGGATATGCTGGTAATTAAGGGGAATAAAATATTGCTGGTTAAGCGTGCCGGCCCAAAACGGTATTTGGAAGTAGGCAAGTGGGCCTTGCCGGGCGGATTTTTGGATAGGGATGAAACCGGCGCTCAAGCGGCAGTGCGCGAAACCCGCGAAGAAACCGGTTACGAAGCCAAAGTGATTAAACTTTTTCAGGTTAATGACAATCCGAGCCGTCCCCGCGAATTAAATCGCCAAAACGTGTCTCTAGTTTACTTAATTAAGCCGATTAAAAAAGTCAGCGGCCATGACGAAGAAATCAGCGAAGTAAAATGGTTTGACTTGAACAAACTGCCGCCAGCCAAAGATATGGCTTTTGACCATCTGGAAACGATTGAGCAATATAAAATCGGCCTTGACAACTAGTACCATTATTGGTACTATTCAATTATATGGATACAATTTCTAGCGTTTTACCGGCCAGTCAGGCGAGGGCAAACTTTTATGACTTACTGGATGAAGTCAGTGATAAGTTACGCCGATTTACCATTACCTTGCGTGGCAAAGTGAAAGCAGTAGTAATGCCTGCAGATCAGGTAGAGGCGTGGGAAGAGACCTTGGAGATTATGAGTAATAAAAAACTATCTGCGGCAATTTTAAGAAGTGAAAAAGAGAGAAAACAAGGCAAAATGATTTCCGAGAAAGCCTTACTAAAAGAGTTGGGAATTTCTCCAATAAGCTTAAAACAATGATAGTCGAATATTCTAGGGATGCCAGAAAACAATTAAAAAAATTACCGTCAGGCAAAAAATTAAAAGCATTGCAACAAATTGAGAAACTTAAGTTAAATCCATTGGCAGGAAAAAAGTTAACCGGTAAATTTAAAGACTTTTATTCATTAAGAATTTGGCCATACCGTTTAGTTTATCGTTGGTTCCCAAGAGAAAAATTACTCAGTATTAACCAAATCGAGCATCGCCAGGGAGCGTATAAATAGATATGACCAAAAAACAATTTAATCGTGTAAGATCTCTTCGAGAAGTTCAGGAAACTGTTTAAATTTTTTATCAGTTTCCAGATTAAAGTGTCCGCAGCCGGGAAAAATTCTAAGTTTTGCTCTTAGGCGGCGGCTTGATACCATTCCATGCTCTCGTGACATATAAGAATCGTTGTCAGAGTGAAATAAGACAAATTCTTTAACATGTCCTCTGATTTTTTTCCAGCCAAGGAAACCAATTGCTTGTATGATTAGCGTTTGTTCCATGAACAATCAGTGTGTTTTTCATAATCATCATTATACAATTTGTTTTTTGCAAAATTAGGTAGTGGTGGCGAATCGACTATAAATCGTCTATTAATCGTCTACTTTTGCAATATTAAATAGCGGTTGGAGGTGTCAGCGATAAAGTCAGCGAGTAACTTTAATTTTAAAGCCTTAATTAAGCCCTGAACCTCTTTTTTAGTAAAACAATGACAGTAGCGTAAAGCCGTGATGCCCTTTTTCCAATAAAGCAAATAATCATTTTTGGCAATTTTTTTGACGATCTTGGATTGATCAAACTGCCAGGTGGTAAAAACCAGTAAGCCGCCTGGCCTTAAGAATTTTTTCGCTTGTTTTAACACTTTCAGACGATTGGCGGCCGTAGGAATATGGTGGAGGACGGCGAATAAAACGACCAGATCAAATTTTTCTTTCAGCGGCCAGGGTTTGATGATATCCTGGTTGATTAGTTTGGCTTGGGGTAGCGTTTCGCGGCAGCGATCTAATAAATACTGGTTATTATCCATGCCGGTATAATCAATCGTTTTGTGCTCGGCCAAGAATTTCCCAAACCGGCCATTCCCGCAGCCCAGGTCGAGGACCTGCAGGGACTGTCCTTGCAGGCCCGCCTTGACTCGGCGAGGCAGGTAGGGAAGTATTTTTTTCCAGCCGGGCCAAGGGGATTGGCGGGAAGTGTTAAAATACTCCTGTGTTTTTAAGTAAAACTTTTTGTTTAATTTAAGTAAATCCATATGGCTAAATTTGATTTTAACCCAAAACCTTATCAGAAAAAACTTCAGCCTTTAATTAAGGAGTTGGCGCTTGGGAAAACTTATGATAAAGTTTTGCGTTGCTACCCGAAAAGCAAAACCCGGCTGTTTACCAAAGCCGAAGTAATTGCCGGCTTAAAGCATTTTGGTTACCCGCCCTCTTTGGTGGCCAAACCCATCCGGACCTTATCCGGCGTTGTCCCGGTCACCGTGCTCACCAAGTCTTATCCCTGTCCTGGTCACTGTCTTTATTGTCCTAATGAGCCTGGAATGCCCAAAAGCTATTTAAGAAGCGAACCGGGCGGCCAGCGGGCAGTCGCCAACCAGTTTGATCCTTTTCGCCAGGTAGTTTCCCGCCTGAAAACCTACCGGGCCAATAACCATCCGACCGACAAAATCGAACTGATTATTTTAGGCGGTACTTGGTCGGCTTACCCCAAAACTTACCAAACTTGGTTTATTAAACGCTGTTTTGAGGCTTTAAACAACCAACCATCGCCTTCACTTAAAGCCGCGCAGACAATTAACGAAACTGCCAAAACCCGCTGCATTGGTTTAAGTTTAGAAACCCGGCCGGATTGGATTACCAAAGAAGAATTAGTCCGTTTTCGCCGCCTGGGTTGTACTAAAGTCCAGATCGGCATCCAGAGTTTAAATAATCGAATTTTAAGATTAAATCAGCGCGGCCATACTGTAACAGCGACTAAAAAGGCAATTAAATTATTGCGCCTGTTTGGCTTTAAAATCCAAGCTCACTGGATGGCCAATCTTTATGGTTCTAGCCCCAAACAAGATTTTACTGATTTTAAAAAATTATTTTCCGATAAAAACTTTCGCCCGGACGAACTGAAAATTTACCCCTGCAGCTTAATTAAAACTGCCCCGCTTATTAAATATTACCAAAAAGGCTTATGGCAGCCGTATTCTCAGACAGAATTAACCGCTTTATTGGTCAAAATTTTACCTCTAGTGCCTCAATACTGCCGCGTTTCCCGGATGATCCGTGATTTTTCTTCGGCAGACATTGTTAGCGGCAACAAACAAAGTAATTTACGCCAGTTGGTAGAGCAAAAAGTTAACAATAACATTCAGGAAATCCGCTTCCGGGAAATCAGGAATCAGCCTACCGGAAAATTAAAATTTAAAATAATTACTTATAAGACCGGTATTGGTAAGGAAAAATTCCTGCAGTGGGTAACTGACAGCAATCAAATCTGCGCTTTTTTGCGCTTAAGCCTGCCCGATAAAAAATCTACTGCCATAATCCGCGAACTCCATGTCTACGGCCCGGCGTTGGCTTTAGGCAGTCACGGAAAAATCCAACATTCTGGTTTAGGCGGCCGGTTAATTAAAGAAGCAATTCGGCTGGCGGCCGGTTATCGGCAGCTGTCAGTTATCTCGGCCGTCGGCACCCGGGAGTATTATCGCCGCCGCGGTTTTATTGATGGCGAACTCTATCAATATTTAATGTTACAATAATCTCAATGCTTACCTTTTTAAAACCAAAATTTCTTCTTAAGCTGGTTTGGTTTGCTTTCGGCCTTTTTGGTTTAATTATTATTGTTAAACAATATTTCCCCGAATTTTTGCCTAACTTAAAAAACTCCAGCTTTATCAAAGGGGTTCAGTCCGGTTTGGTTCAAAATCAAACCGCTGATTTTTCCAGCCAATCAACCCCGCAGCCGCTTAATTTAAAAGAACTGACCAAGCTGGACCCCCAGCAATCCAGCCAGATAATTTCTCAATTGATCAAAGCCGAAATCACCAAAATTTTAGAGTCCACCACCACCGAGATTAAACAGTTCCCCGCCAGCCAGGTTAAAAAAATTAAAATCGGCGCTTGCGAAAACCTGCTCGAGGAAGACATTTGCTCAATTGCTAAACAACTGCAATGCCCCTAAAATTAACCTATGATTTTTCTTAATTTTAAAATTTATCAGGAAACCAGCGGCGGAAACACGCTTAAATTGTGCCATTTGTTTAAAGATAAGAGAGTCATTCCTTGTCTGCAGGCAGTGGATATTTATAAAATTAAACAGCAGCTGCCGGATTTGGAAGTTTGGGCCCAGCACGCCGACCCGGTCGGCTACGGCAAGTTTACCGGCTACCAGGCGCCAATCAGTTTAAAAATGAGCGGTGCCGGCGGAGTCTTGTTAAATCATGCCGAAAATCAGTTAAATTTAGAAACAATTAAAACCACGCTTGTTTGTTGCCGCCAGGCGGGCTTAAAAATTTTGCTGTTAGCGGCAAGTTTAGAACAAATTAATCAATTCAATTTATTAAAGCCGGACTATATCGGTTTTGAAGACCCGCAGTTAATCGGCGGGCCAATCGCCATGATCGATGCCCGCTTTGATTTAGTCAAGCAGGCGGCGGCTGCGGCCCAAGCGCCTTTAATTGTCGGCGGGGGAATTAGGACTACTGACAATGTAAGAAAATCATTGCTTGCCGGTGGGAAAGGAGTTTTAGTCGCCTCGGAATTTGCTAAAAGCTCTCATCCCCGGCAAACCCTGCAGGAATTAATACTGGGACTTGACCATTAGCACTCAAGCATTTATACTGCTAAACTATGGCTATTTTCTTAGAAAAAACCTTGCCTTTAGTTACTTTGCGCGAAGGGGTAGTTTTTCCTCATACCGAAGCCGTTTTAACCTTTGGCCGGCCTCAATCCAATGCCGGCATTGAAGCCAGCTTTCGGGCTGACCGCTTGATTGTTTTTGTCACGCAGAAAAATCCCAATGTGGTCGAACCTCGCTTGCAGGATATCTATTCCGTCGGTACTTTATGCAGCCTTGAAAGAATCTTAAAAACCGATGGTGAAATTAATGCCTTAGTTAAAGGTCTGACCCGCGTGCGGATTAAAGACCTGACTGCCAGCCACCCCTTTTTAGTCGCCACGGTGGAAGAACTAAGCGAAATCATTGAAGAATCTGACGAAGTGACCGCTTTAACCAAGCATATCGCCAATAATTTCAAACATGCGGTGAACATCGGCAAATCCGTTGATTTTTTAATGTTTATGCGGACAATGAGCGGCGTTTCGTCTTCGGAAATGGCCGATCAGGTCGCCGCCAGCCTGGACATCTCCACCGAAAAAAGACAGCTCTTGCTGGAAGTTTTAGAAGTTAAAAAACGCCTGGAGTTGGTTTCTCAACATTTATCCCGGGAGTTGAAAATTTTAGAAATTGAACGTTCAATTGATTCCAAAACTCAGAAAAAATTCGACAAGTCCATGCGCGAAACCGTTTTAAGGGAAAGAATTAGAACCATTCAAAAAGAATTAGGAGAAGGCGAAGAAGAAGACAATAAAGAAGTTACCGAGTATAAAGATAAGATTAACCAAGCGAAGATGCCGGCTGAAGTAAAAACCAAGGCTTTAAAGGAATTAAAGCGTCTCGCCGGTATGGGCAGTTTTAATCCCGAAGCCGGCTACATCCGCGCTTATCTGGATTGGCTTTGCGAACTGCCCTGGAGTTGTTCTTCTCCCAACAATGTTCAGATGTTAAAGGCAGAGGAAATTCTGGAAGCTGACCATTATGGTTTGGAAGAGGTTAAAGAGCGCATCACCGAATATTTAGCGGTCATGCAGTTAAAGAAAAAATATCAGAGCGCTGACAAAAAATACGCTGATGCGGTCACTGCGACCATTCTTTGTTTTGTTGGTCCTCCCGGAGTGGGTAAAACCTCTATTGGCCGGTCGATTGCCAAAGCCTTAAAGCGCCAATTCATTAAAGTTTCTTTAGGCGGCATTCGGGATGAAGCCGAAATCCGCGGCCACCGCCGCACTTACGTCGGTGCCCTGCCGGGCCGGATTATTCAGGGGATTAAAACTGCCAAAACCAATAACCCGGTGTTTATGCTGGATGAAATTGATAAAGTCGGTGCTGATTTTCGCGGTGACCCCTCTGCCGCCCTGCTGGAAGCTTTGGACCCGGAACAAAACAAAGATTTTTCCGATCACTACCTGGAAGTTCCTTTTGATTTATCTCAAGTAATGTTTATCACCACTGCTAATATTTTAGATACCATCCCGCCGGCTTTAAGAGACCGTTTGGAAGTCATTCATTTTTCCGGCTATACCGCCGCTGAAAAAGAAAAGATTGCCGTCAAATATTTGATCAATAAAACTCTTGCCGCCAACGGCTTGCCCAAATCGTTAGTTTCTTTTCCGGTTGCGGTCATCAAAAAAATTATTGACCGGTATACCCGGGAAGCCGGCGTCCGGAATTTAGAAAGAGAAATCAGTAAAGTTATGAGAAAAATTGCCAAAAAAATTGCCACCGGTAAACGCGGTCCTTTTAAGTTAACTCTGAAAAATTTAGGCGAATATCTTGGTCCGGAAAAGGTCACTCCTGTCTTAAAAGAGAAAAAAGATGATGTTGGGGTGGCCACCGGCCTGGCTTGGACTGAAGCCGGCGGCGATGTTTTATTTATCGAGGTCGTCGCCATTCCCGGCAAAGGCAGGATTACTTTAACCGGTCAGCTGGGTGAAGTGATGAAAGAGTCTGCCCAAGCGGCCTTTTCCTATGTCCGCTCCCGCTGGCAGGAATTGGGTTTAAAAAAAGATTTTTACCAATCAATTGACATTCACGTTCATGTGCCTGAAGGGGCCGTGCCCAAAGACGGTCCTTCGGCCGGCATCACTATTGCTACGGCCATTATTTCCGCTTTAACCAAGAAAAAAGTTAAAAAAACTGTCGCCATGACCGGGGAAATAACTCTGCGCGGCCGGGTCCTGGAAATCGGCGGTGTTAAGGAAAAAGTGATTGCCGCCCACCGGGCCGGCATTACCACCCTTATCCTGCCTTTGGCTGACAAAAAGTATCTGGAAAAAATTCCGGCCAATGTCCAAAAAGACATTCACTTTCACTTTGTTTCTCATCTCGACGAAGTCTTACCCCTTGCTTTTGTCTGATTCCTCAAAAATTATTTTATCGTCTTGCTTATTTTGTACATTACCCAGATCTTTGACCTCGGATAACAAAAAGCCATCGCAGATAATGCCCGATTTGGCAAAAATATTATTCAGCTCTTTTTTAATCTTTTCTTCGACTTGAGTCCGGTAAGCGGTTAACTGGGCCAAACTGATTTCAGAGAGAACGCTTCTTAACCGGCTTCGGGAGACCGGACGGACAATTTTTGAAATAAAATTTTCGCCGATGGTTTCCCAGAGTTCATTGGCCCGGCTTTTATCGATTTTAAATAAAATCGAGCCTTCAATCTGAATGTTTTTTCCGTCAGAAGTTTTGCCGGTAACCGCCTCGTCTCCCATGGCTTCTTTAGTGATGGTTAAATCAAAATCGTGCCGGATTAAATATTCCAGAATTTGCGCATTAAATAGTTTGGCTCTTTGCCAAAAGGGAATTTTCAAATGCAGTCCCGGCCCCCTGACTTTTTTTAGTACGCCCCTGCCTAAATCATGAATACAGGCCACATGTCCCGGCGGTACATTCACAAAAAATCCGCCCACTACCTCATCGGCTAAAAAAGACACTACCAATTTATCAAATTCCATTTATTCTTCCTTCTTTTCTTTATCCAGAATCAGGCTGTAAGCAACCTTTCTTAGCCTGCTTCTGGATTCATAATAAAGAATTTTTATTGCCTTAGCAAGCATTATACCAATACTAAACAGCAAAGTGGTAATCACAAACAGTTTTTTCCCGGCCGGCATAAAGGCAAAAAAGGTAAAGGCGGCGATCGGCAGGATAAACAAGGTGAGCAAATCCGCCCTGCCGGTCGGGAACGGGGAGAGTAAACCGGATAAAGCCTCAGCGGTGAAAATCACCACGGAGTTAACGATATTTAATTGCCAACTGGGGTGAGTTAAGTCAAACCGGCCGTTTAACCAGGTTAAGTTAAAATGTTCCGGATGCGGCGGCATCCATTTATAAATCAGATGAAAGTCCGCTCCTTCCAAGCCGGTAGTAAAGATCCGGTAAAGCATCAGCATCACCATTACTTGGAACAAGATATTAAATGTCGACATCAAGACAATCCGCCGGTTTCTTCTCATCAACTTTTTCATCTCTTCTTTTTCTTTTAACGGTTCTTTGGCATAGATTTTTTGAATTTCATTGATTTTTTCGGAGATATCATGCCGTTCCTTGGCGCCCCGTGAAGAAGAAATACTGATGGGTATCCATAAAATCCGGAACACAATCGTAAAAATGATCACTGCGTTGCCCATGTCCGTGTATTGCGGCACTGTTTGCCCCAAAAGCCAGTAAATCCCTACCAACAAGTTAAAAAACGGCTGATAAATAAATTGCGTAAAAATCCCCATGTTATTATTGTATCAATTATAATGGTTAAGATGAAATCAATTCTTCATTTAACCGCCGAAGAGATAAAAACAGACGCCTTAAAATCAGATTTACCGGAATTATATGAACTGCAGAAGGTTTACGAAACCAATGCTTGGCATAACCACCAACAGGTTTTTACTCATACTTTAAATGTTTTTTCTTTCCTTAAAAAATATTCCCAAAACAATTTATTATTATGGGCAGGATTACTGCACGATATTGGCAAAAAAGACAGTATCCCTGACCATGTTTTAATCGGCGCCCGCAAGGCGGAAAAAATCTTAACCCGCCTGAAATTTTCCTCTAAAGATCGTGATTATATTGTGACCATCGTCAAGCTTCATGGTTTAACTACCGATTTAAATCAGGCGGAAAATTTGCGCCGCCGTTATCCGGAAATTTTTAACGACTTAATGATTTTTGGCTTAGCCGATACCCAGGGTTCTCACTTAAAGCAAAACAACCCGCGCGATTATCATCATCGCCTTAATTTTTATCTCTCCCACCTATCATCTACTTTGCCGATCGGCAGTCTAGATGAACGTTTCGGTAAAAATGTCTCAGGTTTTGGCGGACTCGCGGAACCTGGTCGGGATTAAATCCTATTCACTTTCACCTGATTATTATCTTATTAGTCAAGGATTTTGGTGTTGACTATGCCACTGCCAGGCGGTGCTGATAATTGTTTCCAGATCAGAATACTTTGGCCGCCAGCCTAAATCTTTCTGGATTTTAGTAGAGTCGGCTACCAACTCATTGGCATCTCCCGGCCGGCGCGGTGCCACTTTAACTTTAAGTTTTTTACCGCTGACTTTTTCTGCCATTTTGATCACTTCCAGATTAGAATAACCCCTGCCGGTGCCCACATTGTAAACATCGCTTTTATGGCCGGAAACCAGCGCTTCTAAAGCTAAAATGTGAGCCTTAGTCAAGTCCAAAACATGGATATAATCTCTGATGCAGGTGCCGTCTTTGGTCGGATAGTCATTACCAAAAAGAATAAATTCTTTATTCTCCAGGATTGCCTTAATGACATTCGGGATCAGATGGCTTTCCGGCTGATGGTTTTCGCCTGAATGTTCGGTCGCGCCGCAGGCATTAAAGTATCTTAAACTAATTGATTTAATATCGTCAGTCCGGTCATAAAATTCCAACAGCTGTTCGGTCATCCACTTGCTTTGCCCATACGGATTTTCCGGCAGCTTTCGGTCGTCTTCTTTAATCGGAATTCTAAGAGGATTGCCGTAAACACCCGCTGAAGAAGAAAAGATCAAATATTTTACTCCCGTGTTAACCATTGTGTGAATCAAATGCTGGGATCCAACCAGATTATTGTCAAAATACTTGGCCGGTTGTTCCATTGATTCGCCCATTTCAATAAAAGCGGCAAAGTGCATCACCGCCTCAATTTTTTCCTCTTTAATTACTTTTTCTAACAACTTGGTGTCTTGAATTTCCTGCCCGCTTTTTTTATCGTAAATTACCACCTGGTGATTATTCTTAATCAACTCTTGGGCAGTAATTGCCCCAATGTAGCCTTTACCTCCGGTGACTAATATTTTCATAAATTTTTCTTAATTTGCAGCCAGCCAAATAAGCCGCCGATAGTATCAAAACCGACATCCCTTAAAGTGCCTTCCCGTCCGGGCACAAATGTCTGATGCCATTCGTCCGATAAGGCAAATAAAACCACCGCCAACAAACTAAGTTTAAATGACTTATTTGTTCGCCATACCAGCCAATAAAAAATGGCATATTCGCCCACATGGCAGGATTTTTTAAAGATAAAATCAAGCCAGCTAAACGGCGCCGGCCGATTAATTGCCATACTGGAAAAGAAAAAAATCACTCCGCCCCACAAGATTACCGGCAGCCATAATATTAATTTTTCCTTCAACGTCATAAGCTTTTATTATACTTATTGCCTTTGACAAACACCACCCCGGTCGCGGCTAAAAGGCCTAAACCCAAGCCGATTAAAACAAGAGACAGGGTGAATGAATTTTTCTTTTTTTCTCCTAATACTTCACCTGACTCTGTAGTTTGACTTTCAGCACCTACAAGGTCCAACCTTGTAGTTTCATCTGGAGATGATGTAGCTGATTCACCTACAAGGTCCAACCTTGTAGGAATTGGGCTGGGGGATTTTGACGGTATTATTGGCGTCGGTGTTGGCGAAGGACTCGGCGATGATAAATCAATTGGTTGCATTATTGGGTTAACTTCATAATAATCTTCTAGATTAATTGTTTTTGTTTCACTCCAATTATTAAAATTATTTTTCTCTAACCTTATAGTATGAATACCAAAACCACAATCAACATAATCATTACACCTACAACCATCACAGAAAGTTAATATCTCAGGAGTATAGTGATGAATATAAATATTATCAACATAGATTAAAACACTCGAAAGCCCTTCACCATTTTCATCTTTTACTTCATTTATTTTATAAATACCATTTTTAGAAGAAGTCTTCGATGAAGAACTTGGCGACGGTGAAGGATTAAGATTCGACGACGGACTTGGTGATGGCGACGGGGGTGGAGTAGAAACATCGATAACCACAGGGGGTGAATCGTAATTTGTATCAGTTCCAACTTTTCTGATTCGGATTCTCAAGTTTTTAGTTCCTGATGTTGCATCTTCTTTAAATCTGGCCTTTAGTGTTACTGAAATTGTACCTTCAGTGCTTGAAGTAATCTGTGGCATATCAGACCATGCGTTATTCCAAGCTAGCCAAATCGATAAACCACTGTTGAATGTTTGGACTTCATAGTCGTTAAACCCCCCAAGCGATTTAATATAGTAATTTGTATTAGGATCTAACTGAGTTGATGTATATCCAATTTCCATCTCATAGCCTGCGATTGAACTTGAAGGATATGAATTGATCACAATAAGCGGTGCCGCTAAAGCCTTAGTCGCAAAACTTAAAAATAAAGCGCCCAT
>CAZYUF010000009.1:0-8170 GCA_964650605.1 uncultured Pseudomonadales bacterium
GCGGTTTTTGCTGTGAATCATCGGGCAGGTCTGTCATTCCTTAATAATAGCACAACGCTTCAAAAAGCCCGAAAGCACCTTCGGAAACGCCAATTTTAACTCAAAACATTTGTGCTATGCTCTCAGTTTTCACACAGAAATACTGATCTTAAATCTCATTTGAAAAACACTTTATTGTTTACTTACTGAAAATATATTGATAAAATGATTTCAAATTTGATATCTATGGATTCATCAACTATTAACATTCAAATTCCAGCAATCGATAGTATTAAAGATAAAAGTCAGGTTCTTAACGTGCTACTGGAACAACTCTATCTATCAGCTCCGTCTGGTTTCATTAACGCGTATGTAAATGTTGATCGAGGTTTCCATCTTGATGAATTAAAGGTGCCTGTCCCTGATGTATTCGGCTCAACAATCAAGTATGAAATTGTGGAGGCCGATGGTAAAAAGAGATATGTCTATGCTAATGGTGGGTTTGGGTTTAATGTCAAAGACATTCTGGAATATTTTATTATCAACGATCTTCAGTCCTCAGGAAAAAAGGTAATGTTGGATAAAGGACTTGGTAAATCGAAAGCTTCACAACTTAGCACTATTTCAAAGTTAACAATAACCCTACATAATAATAAGAAATTTGACATCGACAACATATCATATCTTTCTGAGAAAGACATCCAAAACCTGGAATATCAAGAGATATTCGAACCTATATGTTTTAACTATGATGATTTTAATAGAGGCGTAGTCATATTTGGAGAATTAAAGTTGAACAAAATAATTGATTACACCAATATTTTTACATTTTGGAAAAATTCAATTAGATCGCTACATTTTTCCGATAAATATATCGTGGACACTCGGTTTACTGAAAGTTTAAAGGATCAAAATCTCCAACCAAATAACTACTCCAAGCTTGTACAAAGCATATACGATAAAAAAACCGAAGAACGGGAAAAAAGAAAACGAATGATTTTTATTGAAGATTTAAGTAAAGTTAATCCCGAATCTGTGATTGGTCTGATTAGTGAGTCAAGACCATTAAACGCAAGTGTAATTATAAATATTCCTAGTCTAACCCTGTTGTCAGAAGAATTACGAAACGCTGTTTTTGGTAATATCGAGACTTTTTTAATTGGTAGTTTATCAGTTGCTGAACAAAATCTTATATCTAAATATCTTCCGAAAATAGAAAAATCGCAGTTACAAAAAATACATATGGAAAAATATGGATATATTGTCTTTTCATCTAAACCGTCCGGAGAAATTAGAAATGAATTATATACATACAAAAATACATCATTTCCCCGTCCTTCTTGAAAAACAGATAAATTAAAATTACTTAGGTTTATAAAGTTCCTGTGTCTGTTTTTCTATCTCTTCTAGTTGTTGTTTCTCCGTCGACTCATCATTTTTTGAAGCCACCTCAGAAATCGTCCCGTCTTTTTTTAATACAACAGTTTCACCTTCTAATTGCAAACCATCGGTTTTAGGTTCAAAAATATCTCTCTTAAGAAATAGTTTCTGCCATCGCTTCTGCTCCTGAAATCTTCCCAGGGCGGAATTTTGATTAGCCGCCTCTGACACAATCGTTACCCCTTGTTTATTCGCTTCACTTTGACAAACAGTGTCCATTGAACGCTTTAATGCTCCCCCCAATCCTTTATTTCTCGCTTCCACATCAACTAATATTTTTCCGCTTGCAGAATGTCCGCCATCAGGCCATTTACCAATATTAAAATCGTAAAAACCTACAACTATATTTTCGCCATTAACTGCTAAAAGCGAATAGTGGCCGCCTTTTCCTTGATCAAATTTCGTTGAATAACCATGAATATTTACTCCATCGGGAGTGCCTTCAACCTTAAAATTTCCCTGATAAACAAAGTCTTCTGTTTCCGCTAATTTTTTCACACCTTCTACCACCTGTAAAATAGTTTGTCTATCATGAGCAATTTCTGCTGGAGAAATCTTCTGTCGTTCTTTTTCCGCTGATTTCAAATCTTCTTCCTTTTGCCGCCTATCCCTAAGTTTCTGTAAAAGATCAGGCTCAAGTGTTTCAAAAAACTTAGTTTCTTCCTCTGAAACATTTCCTCCGCCTTCAACTGTTTGCGCAGCTTCTTTGTATCGTTTGTATAGTTCGTCTTTTTCTCCCCCCTTTTCCGCTTCCACTTTTTCCGCCTCCGGCACGTCGATTGGCATACCGGCTGTTTCCGCTGTTTTTTCAATCAATTTTTCTGCTTTTCCATAATCTGCCACTGCTTCTTTGGCCACTTGCATCGGTTCAGGAGCAACTGGCTTTTCCGGCGGCCGGGATATCTCTGGAGCTACTGATTTTTCAAGCGATGCTTCCGCCGCCACCGCTGGCGCTGGTGCTTGGTTCGGCATTTTTTGGCCTCACTCCTAAATTTGCTAATATTTTTTTATAGTTTTCTTCATCATGGTCCCGTTGAATCCGTTTCATAATCTCCAGTGTCTTTTTTTTAATCTCCTCCACCTCTTCATGATATTCTTCATAGTTATCATGAATTTTGTTATAAATTTCCTGATTAGATAATTGTTTACTCGGATCTACCCATTTATTAAACACTGCCCGAAAATGCGCAAAAGCCTCCACCAATTCCTTTTCCAATTCTTTTAATTGCAAATAAACTGTTTGCTTATCATCAGACAAGACTGCCATAAGTTAATCTTAACACAATTTTAACCCTTTGATTCTCCGAAAATGCCTATGATTGTCAGTAACCAAAATTAATTTTTTCGCTATAACCGTCGCGGCAATCAGTAAATCAAATTCATCCAGTTTATTGCCTTTATTTTCCAAATAGGCTTTAGTTTGACCATAAACGTCAATTATCTCATCACTTAAATTTATTGTCTGAATCTCCAAATCAGTCAGCATGGACAAAATCAGCTTAAGATTTTGGCTTGGCCTATTTGATTTATATGATCCGTAAACCAACTCCGCTTTGGTGATTACGCTGATTCCCGCCCCGGCTTGAATGATTTTAGTATCTATCGCTTGTTTTCCCCGAAGATAAGCAACAATTACATTTGTATCTAAAAGATATTTCATAAGTCAACTGGCCGTCGTTTAAACTTTCTCAAGGATTTAAGATTAGGAAAATCTTTAATCAATCCAAAATATTTTTTCAATAACATCTCTTTTCCGGGCCTATCAGAAATTTTGATAATCGGCACAATTCTGACTACCGGATAACCATAACGTTCGATAATCGCTTCTTTTTCAGCATAAACCACCGCATTAATCACTTCGGCGGTATTTCTTTTTAATTCAGTCGCTGTTAAGCGTAATAAGTTCATATTTTAATCATTTTACACAAAATAATTAAAATAGTCAATAATCCAAACCCTTAACGGCTTTTATCCCCTTATCAAACGGGTGCTTGATTTTTCTCATTTCCGTCACCAGGTCCGCCCGTTCAACCAGCTCAGGGCAAGCGCCCCTGCCGGTTAAAACCAAATGGGTTTTACCTCTTTTATTAATTAAATCTATTACTTGCTTTACTTTAATTAATTTATCGTGAACCGCATTATTGACTTCATCCAAAATTAATACATCCACTGTTTTCATTAATTTCTTTGCTTGTTCCAATGCTTTATTGGCGGCGCTCTTGTGCTGAGGCAACGAAGCATTATCTCCCGGCAGATTATAAAAACCTTTCCCGATCGCATACATCTCCAATTTACCTGCAAGGAACATCCTTGCAGGTAAAACTTTCTCTTTATACCAGCTCACCCAGCCAACCTTCATCCCGCTACAAACCGCCCTGACCGCCACTCCCAGCGCCGCCGAGGTTTTACCCTTTCCCTCGCCGGTAAAAACATACACTAAACCTTGTTTCATTTAGCGCGCCGCATCATCGAAATACTAATAATAGTCACAATTGAAACAGAAATAACTGCCAAAATCATTAACACATTAGTCATTATTTCTCCTTTCTTAAAAATAATAGATAAACAACTATTAAATAAATTGAGCTGATAATCGCCGCAAAATAATAAGAGTCTTCTACTGTCCAAGTCATAATTTTACCCTCCCCACTAAAGTTAACGACCAGTAAACTAACCCCGTGGTTATTAATAAGGCAATTATTGTCAATAATAACAACTTAGATAAATTATCAACCTTTGTAAATATGGGGGCGATTACCCCGGCAGTAAACCACGCCGCCGCAATCATGTTGGAAAAATCAGACAATTTATTTTTCTGCGCCGACCGTAATTTCATCTATATTCTATTGTAGCAAATTTTAATACTCATAGCCTGTCTCTATTTTACACTGCTTCCGCCAGTTGACCTTTGGTTTTACCCCAAACTCTTTTAATAAATTTTCCAAATAATCCAAAGGCAAACCGATAATCGTGGTTATCCCGCCTTTAAAACTTTTCACTAAACTGCCAAACATAGGCAACTCAAACTGGATTGCATAGGCGCCGCCCTTATCCAAAACGTGGAATTTCTTAATATATGCAGCAATAATTTTGTCATCGTATGGTTTCATAACAACTTTGCTTTTCGCTACGCTCATTACAGTTTTCTCTTTACTGGCCACGGAGACCCCGCAATAAACCGTATGGGTTTTTCCGCTTAAAGCTTTCAAAAATTCTCTGGCTTGTTGTAAATCTTTGGGCTTACCCATAACTCTGTTTTGCTGAGCAACGACTAAATCTGAACCTATAATTAATTCTCCCGGGACAGACGTGGCTTTATCAATCGCCAGCTGGCCAACTAAATCTTTCGGATTATCAATAGTCACACCGGCTTCATCGGCATCATGGCTGACTGTCTTAAACTCCAAACCCATCATTGACAATAAATGTTTTCTTCGCGGTGAATCAGATGCTAAAACTACTTTCATAATTTAATGACGCAGGCAATACAAGATTGGCGCAATCACGCAAATTTCAGGAACGCAAGATGAGCCAATTCTACACACTGCATTTGGAAAATCCGCACTTTCTGCAGGTAGCGCAACCTTCCACCATCTCCATTAAGCTGCCGCACTCCGGACAACGATCTTTTAAGGGTTTTATCTTTATTTTGCTCTGGATCAGCTGCTTGGATTTCTTAGGTTGAGTCGAAAGCACCTGGTCTTCTTTACTGCCCGAGCGGTAAATGGTGATTCCTTTGCACTTTAATTCCCAAGCCAACATGTAAGCTTTTTCCACGTCCGTCATCGTGGCGTTGGCAGAAAAGTTAATCGTTTTGGATACCGCGTTTTCCGTGTACTTTTGAAAGGCCGCCTGCATCTTAACATGCCACTCCGGACAAACATCATAAGCCGTTACAAAAACTTGCTTAATTTTTTGATGTAAATACTCAATATCAGTACATCGGCCTGTATTAGCAACCCTTCTATATACGTCTATTTTTTGCTCATTACTTAAATTACTCGCTTCCACCGCCTGCTTAAAATAGGGGTTCACATAACTCAAACCCTGCTCGTCAATCACATTTTTAACATAAGAAAGGGCAAAGTTCGGCTCGATTCCGGACGAACAATCAGCCACCATGGAAATCGTTCCGGTCGGCGCAATTGTCGTTACTGCTAAATTTCTCCGCCTAATCCCTTTTCTTTCATAATCGCTTCCCTGCCAATTAACAAACACGCCTTTTTCTTTAGCTAGTAAAATCGATTCCTCCACCGCCGCCCTATTAACAAACTTCATTATTTTTTCTGCCCAACTTACTCCCTCATCAGTGTTATATCCCACCCCCAATTGATACAGCATGTCCGCAAATCCCATCACTCCTAAACCAATCCGCCTGTTAGCCTGGGCCATCTTCGCCACTTGTTCCAAAGGATAACGGCTGGCATCCACCCCATTATCCAAAAACCTCACCGCAATTTTTACCACTTCTTCTAATCTTTTCCAATTAACTTTGCTTCGAATTTCGTGCTTCGAATTTCGTGCTTGTTCGATAAATTTACTTAAATTTATCGAACCTAGGTTGCAAACATCAAACGGATGCAGCGGCTGCTCGCCGCAGGGATTAGTCGCTTTTAATAGTCCTAAAGTTTTTAAGACCGGGTTATGTTTATTAATCGTGTCTAAAAAAATCATCCCCGGGTCGCCTGTCCGCCACGCCAGGTTAACTATTTGCGAAAACAGCTGTCTGGCTTTAATAGTCTGCACTACTTCTTTATTCCGGGGGTTTCTTAATTTAAAGTTTTTATTTTCCTTAACTGCCCTCATAAACTCATCACTCGCCCCCACTGAAATATTAAAATTAGCAATCTCCCCTTCTTCGGTTTTACAAATAATAAACTCGCCTATGTCCGGATGGTCCACATCCAAAATCCCCATATTGGCGCCCATCCGGTAACCGCCCTGCATCACCTGGCCGGTCGCCGCGTCAAATACTTTCATAAAACTGACCGGACCGGTGGCAAACCCGCCCGAACTTTTGACATAATCGCCTTTTGGCCGCAATTTAGAAAAATTAAAACCTGTTCCCCCGCCGGCCTGCTGAATTAAAGCCAGCCATTTAACACTGTTAAAAATTGCCGCCATGTTGTCTTCCACCGGCAGCACAAAACAGTTGGCCAAAACCGCTGATTTCGTTCCTGCCCCCCGGAAGTAACAACCGGCCGGCACAAACTCCATTCGGCTGATTATGGAATAAAATTTTTCTTCCCATTGTTTGGGATTCCCGCCTCGACTCGCGTTGCTTTGTCGACGCGAGGCGGGTTTCTCCTGCTCGCTGATAAATTTAGCTACCCGTCTAAACAACTGCCCCGGCGTTTCCATCACCCTGCCGGACTCGTCATGCCGCAAGAATCTGTTTTCCAAAACTTTCAATTGATTAGTGTTTAAACCCACGTCATCTTTCACCCCCAAAATTTCTTTAACTTCCCTCACTTTTTGGTGTTTTTGTCTGTATAAAATATAGGCCTTCGCCGCCTCGTAATGGCCGGCGGCCATCAACACCTGTTCCACCACATCCTGTACCTGTTCCACTGTGGGTATCTCGCCGTTAACTCCTTTTTTAAGAATCGTAATCGCGATTTTAGTCAACCGTTCCGGTTCGTGCTTATAACTGACTACCGCCCGGATGGCCTCGATAATTTTATTCTCGTCAAAGGCCGCCACCCGGCCGTCTCTTTTAATAATTTTGGTTAAATCTGTCATAAACTACACTTGCTGTAGCCGCAGTTAAGACAACTACTGCAGCCCTCTTTAATAATTAATTCATACCCGCATTCCGGACAAACTTGTCCGGCGGATGCCGGATTATTCAAAACCTGGTCCTGCTTACTCCCGTCCCGGTAAATTGTCATCCCCTTACAGCCCAGCTTCCAAGCCAATAAATAGGCTTGTTTTACTTCTTCCACTGTGGCTTCTTTGGGAAAATTAATTGTTTTCGAAACCGAGTTATCAAAATATTTCTGCCACGCCGCCTGAATTTTAACATGCCAGCGCCAGCCAATCTCGTGGGCCGTCACAAATACTTTTTGCTCATACCTATCCTTGTATTCTTGATAAACCGGGTCGTTCACGATCACCTCTTTGGTAGAGCTGTTCTTCCGGCTGTCTTCAAAAAAAGTTCTCCTGGTTGTCGTTAAGGCAAACACCGGCTCAATCCCGGATGAGCAGTCGGCAAACATAGAAATCGTTCCGGTTGGTGCAATCATCGTCGTGGCACAATTGCGTCTTGCTTTTCCGCTCTTAGCATAAATGCTCACATCATAATTGCCGAAATTCCCCCGCTCCCGGCCCAATCTTTCCGATTCTTTATCTGCCTCTATCCTGATAAATTGAGCCAGTTTTTCCGATAACTTCACGGCTTTTTCACTATTATAAGGAATCTGTAATTTATAGAAAAGGTGGGCTAAACCCATCACCCCCAACCCAATTCTCCGGTTGCCGTCCTTTACTATTCTTTTTACCTGTTCCAAAGGATAATTATTCACTTCAATCATATTGTCCAAAAATCTTACCCCAATTCTTATTGTCTTTCTTAATTCTTCCCAATCTATTTCTAGTTTTTCGTTTTTCGTTTTTCTTTTTTCGTTTTTAACATGCTCACTTAAATTAATCGAGCCTAAATTACAGCTCTCGTATGGCAAAAGTCCGATCTCGCCGCACGGATTAGTTGCCTCGATTTTTCCTAAAGTCGGCGTGGGATTATCACGATCAA
>CAZYUF010000009.1:8270-17640 GCA_964650605.1 uncultured Pseudomonadales bacterium
CACGGATTAGTTGCCTCGATTTTTCCTAAAGTCGGCGTGGGATTATCACGATCAAGCCTGTCCAAAAACGCCATCCCCGGATCCGCAGTCTTCCAGGCATATTCGCAAATCAAATCAAATAATTTGTCCGCCCTGATTTTCTTCACTGCTTCCTTATTTCTGGGATTAACCAACTGCCATATTTTCTTAAGCCTCACCGCTTTCATGAACTCATCGCTCGCGCCCACAGAAATATTAAAGTTCTTAATCGTCCCATCCTCGGTTTTCATCCTGATAAATTCTTCAATATCCGGATGGTCGGCATTTAAAATCGCGATATTCGCCCCCTGTCTTTTGGCTCCCTGCAAAATCTTGGATAAAGCGGCACTGAAGGCCTTGATAAAATCCACCGGACCGGAAGCCGCATGAGGCACGTTTTTTACCTTGTCGCCGTGCGGCCGGATCTTAGAAAAATTAAACCCCGTTCCCCCGTTATTTTTATGAATTACCGCCGCCTCGCCTAAAGTTTTAAAAATCGAATCAATTGAGTCTTCAATCGGCAGCACAAAACAGGCTGCCAACTGGCCGCAGCCGCCGGGGCTGCCGGCTTCAAACATTGCTTTGCCTGAACAAACAAACTTTTTCGTCACCATTCGTTCATAGAAGGCTTCGGCAACTTTTTTATCTTCTTCAAATTTTGCTATATGTTTCGCCACTCGCCACAACATTTCCCCGACTGTTTCCATAATCCTGCCTTTGGAATCAGCCATCAAATATCTTTTTCTGGTTATTTCTAAAGCAATCGGCGACTGCCTCGGTTGAATTATTTTCATAAATCATTCATCTAATAAAAAAAACGGTCAAAAATGGTTGACTGGTTTTTAGCATAAATTAACTAACTGAGCATCTTGAATAGCCGCAGGCTAAACAAGTCGCGCAGCCTTCTTTAAATGTTAACTCTCCCCCGCATTCCGGACACAACTCCTCTTCCCGATGCCCATTGCCCACCCACTTTCTTTTATCATCCACAATTGGCTGGCTGGCCGCCTTATTTATCCCCGCATTCAACACTTGCCTCGACTTGCTCCCGTCCCGGTAAACCGTAATCCCTTTACAGCCCAACTCGTAGGCCAATTCATAAGCCTCTCGCACGTCGTCCGGAGTGGCGCCGGCACCCATATTAATGGTTTTCGATACCGCCGCGTCAATATGTTTCTGCCAGGCCGCCTGCATCTTTACATGCCACTCCCAGTCAATTTCATGGCTCACTTTAAATACCTGTTTGACGTCATTGGGCACGCCCGCTAAACCATCAATTCCCCCGCTCTCGCTAATCTGCCTGATCAGCTCTTTGGAAAAAAATTTTCTCTGCCTGGCTGTCTTTTCAAACAAACTATTGCTCTCAATTAATTCAGTATTGTTCAGGTCTAAAATATTTTTTCTGATATAGGACAAGGCGAACAACGGCTCAATTCCGGACGAACAATTGGCAATAATAGAAATCGTTCCGGTCGGCGCCACCGTGTTCACCGTGCTGTTGCGCATATACTTAAACCCCTGCTTTTCCCAGCGGCTGCCCTTAAAAGCCGGAAATGAATCTCGTTCTCTGCCCAATGCTTTTGACTCGCTCACCGCCGCGTCATGAATAAATTTGGATAACCTCTGTCCCATTCTCAACCCCTCATTTGAAGCATAAGCCATCCCCAGTTGAATCAGCATATCCGCAAACCCCATCACCCCCAAGCCGATCTTTCTGGTCTTGTAAGTCATCGCCTCAATCTCGGCAATCGGATACTTGCAGACATCAATCACATCATCTAAAAATCTCACTGCCAGCCTCGTCAGTTTTTCCAACCGGTCCCAATCCACTTCATCCCGGCCTTTAGCCGATTTCTTTAAACACTTATTTAAATTAATACTGCCTAAATTACAACTTTCATATGGCAATAACGGTTGTTCTCCGCAAGGATTAGTGGTTTGAATTTCCCCTAAATGATTTACCGGGCTGGCCTCATTCATTCTGTCCAAAAATACCATCCCCGGATCGGCTGTTTTCCAAGCTTGAAAAGTAATCATGTCCAAGGCTCTCCGGGCTGAAGTTTTCTTAATCACTTCATAAGGCTTGCCCGGCGCATGCTCGGGCACTCTCAGCTCATACTCTTTATTGGCCCTGGCCGCTTTCATAAATTCATCCGTCACTCCCACAGAAATATTAAAATTAGTAATCTCCTCTTCCACTCCTTTGGCAAAAATAAAGTCCATAATGTCCGGATGATGAACATTCATCACCGCCATCAAAGCCACCCTCCTGCTGGAACCTTCATTGATCACATTGGCCACCTGGTTAAATAGTTGTAAAAAGGAGATCGGCCCGGAAGTAACCCCTCCGGTTGAACGGATGGTTGACCCCCTTGGCCGCAAATTAGATAAAGGAATACCCACTCCGCCACCGGTCCTGGCAATCGTCGCCGTCTGTTCCATCGCTTTAAAAATACTTTCCAGGTTATCTTCCAAAGGCAAAACAAAACAGGCCGAAAGCTGGTTGAACTTCGTCCCGGCATGCATCAGTGTCGGCGAGTTAGGTAAAAACTCCAAACCGGACATTACCTGATAAAACTGCTGTTCGTAATTGTTTACTGCCTTCGCCCCGCCGTATTTTTTCTCTGCTTGGGCGATCGCTTTCGCCACCCGCATGAACATTTGCTCCGCTGTTTCCACTACCCGGCCGTCTTTATCCCGCTTCAAATAATCTCTTCGGGTTAACACGGTTAAAGCATTATCTGATAATTTTATTTTTGCCATATTAATTGCTTGGCGCAGGCAGATAAATTTTCAGCGCGCAGCGTCTCCTCTGGTAGCTTTAGCTAGCCAGATAGCTGTGAGCACTCCAAAATTTCGTCTGCCGAGCCATAACTATTTAATCTCCTTAATTAGTTCATTAAAATCTTCCAGATCGTCAAAATCCAAATAAACGCTGGCAAAGCGCACATAAGCCACTTTGTCCATCTTCTTCAACTGCCGCAATACCGCATTGCCGACCAGCCGGCTGGACACCTCGCTGTTTTTCTTCTTCAGCATTTCCTGCTCCACTTGATCCACTATCTCTTCCACCAAATCCGTGCTCACCGGTCTTTTTTCACAAGCTTTGTTAATTCCTCTTCTGATCTTTTCTCTGTCAAAATTCTCCCGGCCGCCGTCTTTCTTAATCACAATTAACTGCGGCCCTTCCACCCTTTCATAAGTAGTAAATCTCTTCTTGCACCCCTCGCACTCTCTCCGCCTTCTGGTCACCTGATTATCTTCGCTGTCACGCGATTCTAAGACCGACGATTGTTCATTTTCACAAAAAGGACACTGCATATAGCGGTAAACAAAACTCTAAACACTACTCCTAGTGTCGTCAACTACCAATTTCCGCCTCAAACTATATCAGTTTACTTTTTCCTCAAGAAAGCTGAAACCACTCCCCTGATTTAAAGAAAAATTTTCCCTTGCTTCTTCTTTTAGTAATACTTTTGTGTTCAATAGTGCGTAAAACATTGTTACTAAAAACCACGGCCAGTCAATTATTTCATCAGGGATCGCCGCTGTCCCCTGCCAAACCCACTCCGGAATCTCTTTGATTGCCACTGGCTGCCAAGTTGGCTGATAAATCGGAATTTCCACCACCCCTTGTTTTTCTGGCTTTGGTTTAACGACCGTCTCAACCGGAGTTGTTATTAATGTCTCACGCTTTTTAGTACGATCGTCTAATAAAGTGAAGGAATTTTTAAACACAATCTCTTCTTGAATCGTACTTCCTTCTATGGTTGGTTTTGTAAATTTTTCTAGCGGTTCTGCTTCCTGACCTACAAGGACTGTCCTTGTAGTCGTATCATTAAAAACGACTTTTTGTTCTGCTGATAGTTTCGTCTTTGAAGGTATTGATTCCGGTTCCTGCTCGGCAATTGGTTCTACATGGTCAATGCCTTTAATACCTACAAGGTCCAACCTTGTAGGTATTTCAAAGTCAGACCCTGAAGTTAGCAAAGGTAATCCTTTTGTATGGCGATCGCTATACAAAAGCGTTACTGGTTTTATAGTTAAGCCGCCACCCGGAACAGGCACTTCCGGCCGGTCCGAGCCGCCACCGCCATCATCCCCATCAGAATCGGCGTCACTAACCCACCAGCCAGCCAAATCACTATTTGCTTCAAAGACAGTACCGCCTGCTATTTGGTAATCATCATCAATTAATAATCTGGCTGGCTGAATAATCTCTCCGGCAAAAACGGTAGTGGTTACCGCTTCAAATCCCTGTCTAATCGGGTTTTCCGTGACCGTCTTCACCGGCTCTACCCCTGCTGTTAGTTGCTCCTCAAGCAAAAACTTCATCGGGTACATTGCCAGCGGCAAAACCGGCAGGCTTTTTAGCCACGGCCGCAGAGATAGCCCTGTTCCCGGCATTGATAAATTGTGGTCGAGATGCAACTGGGAAACTAAACCGTCAATCATGGCATCAATTTGATGAGCCTCCCCTTCTACGGCAGCCTGGTAGATTTCTCCGTTCTCGCCCATCATCTGTACGTCTCCAACGATGACCGGTTTCTCCATATCTCGCTCTTGGGAAGTGGCGGCGCTGATCGCCCCGCCGCCGCCGTGGCTGTATTTAGCCGCCAAAAACTCTCCCGGTTTTAGAGTTGCCAAGGCTGCTTCCTCGGCCAAATAACGGTCAATGTCTCTCCTGTCCGAGAGCAGTCCCGCCCACATTTTTACCCCGTTCCACTCTACCAATTTTTCGCCGTTAATCATTTGATAAACAATCTGCTTGTTCATATCCCGACAGTTGCCTGCCAACTGTTCCCTAACCCTTAAATCCCAAGCCGGGTCATAGTCATCGACTTTTAATTTATTCCAAGCCTCCACAAACACATCCGGCATTTTTGTGCCCTGATAAACTACTGTCTCGACAGGCCAGTCTTCGGGTTGGCGGTAATTCTCCGGCAATAAAATCCGCTTAAAAACTATCTCGCCGCCGCCAACATTAAAACCAATCTCCGCCATTTGCCGGCAGCCGCTCATTTGGGCCAGTCTCTCGTCCAGTTCAAACAAACGCACCAATGTCGATTGAGGCTGCCGGAGCAAATCAAAAACCCCGGTATCAAAATTCTTAATATCCATAATCCAGCTGGCGTTGACCCAATTGCCGTCAATTAAATGATAAGCCATGTTGCTGATCGGTAGGTTTGAAAACCGAATTCTCTCCACCGCGCCTGCTTCTCCCGCCAATTTCTTCATGGCCAAATCGCTAATGACGGGTTTTTCTCCTTTTGTCAAAAAAGGAATTCCCGGGTTATTTAAACTATAAAGATTTATTTCCGGAAAAAAATTCAACGTGTCTTTTCCCATTAAAAAACCTTCCCGAGGGAAGGTTTGCCCGCCTCCTCCTGCTCGGAAGGAACCATTCTAGTCTTAAAGGTCAGTTCCTGGCTTGTCCGGCGTTACGTCAGACTCACAGTTGCGGCACAGTCCCGGAATCACACCGGGTTCCTGAGCTCTTTAAGCTTATTAATTTGTTAACAATCTCTATTAATACCATACTCCCGCTTAATAATAAAACACTCCCCACCGCGTGTAATCTTAAAAACGGCAAACCCATCATGTAGCAATTAATTAAACCGCTAAAAGTGTGCGGGTATAAATTGCCGATTAACCACACGCCGAAGTTAGTATAAAAGTAGAAAAATAAAGCGCCGACCAACCCATAGCCTGCCCCAAATAAACCATTTTTCCCTTTTAACCATCTCCCGCCCCAAGCAATCAGAGCAAACCCGCTCCAGGTAAATATCATAATTAAAGTATTGCCTAAGAAAAAGTCTGAAATCATTAAGCTCAATAAAGCTACGGCTATGCCAAAACGCCGGCCTAAATACATACTGGCTAAAACAGAACTCGTCATGACCAATTCAATATTCGGCCCTAGATCAAACCACAGCCTTTCCCCAATTGCTATCGTAATTAAAACTAAACTAATAAATAGGTTTTTCATAACGCCACTCCACCGCGTCCCCGGCTTTCAACTCCTGTTTATCCGCCGCCTGCGTCGCCGGCTGGCCATTAATAAAATAAATCCAGGCTTTTCCCGTGGTATTTTTCTGACCGTTAATCGCCTCTACTAACTGGCCAAAATCATAGTTTTTAACTTGAAGCAGCCAACCTCTGTTTTTCGCCGCCGCCTGCAGCGCTTCGTAAGCGGTTTTGGCTTGCACCAATTCTACTGCCGCCTCTTCATCCCCAAAATCAACCCTTACCTCCACTTCTTCTAACAACTGGCTGGCTTCTTTTTCGCCTCCTTCTGTTTTACCCTTAATCAAGCTTAGTACTTCTTCATGTTTCTTCACTGCTTTGGCTAGCTTGGCTTTAAACTTAACTTCTTTTTCTCCCTCGCCTAGTTTTTGCGCTAAATTAACTGCCTGCTCTAAATATTTTTCCGCCTTGGTGATCGTCGTTATTCCCAAATCCGGTTTATTCCCCTCTACCAAAGCCCAGCCTGCCCCTAACCGTTTATCCGCATACAGTAATAATTTTTCTCCTCTTTGCCAACTATCTGTTGTCAGCCATAACTGCACCCTATCTCTAACCATTTTCAGCCAATACAGCGGATGGTCCGGCAGGATACCCGGATAAGGCAAATAATAATCCACTTTTGTTTCCGAAGTTATTGTTTGTGCTTGAACCCCTGATAAACCAATCAACAACGCTATCCCTAAACTAACCAGGATTTTTTTAAGCATATTGCCTCCCTAATTTTTTCAAAACTAAATTTAAAGTTGCCTCGCGGTCGTGAGAATAAGTATCAATAACCAAATCATAAAGTTCCGGCGAGTAAAAATCAATCTTGTCTTTATTGACCCATTTCTGCCACTCTTCCCGATACATTCTTGTCCACTTGCCTAAATTTTTCTGCTCCCGCTCAAAAATGTGGTTTTTAGCGGCCGCCACCGAAACACCGTCGCGGTTAACAATCCGGTCCACCCGGACCGCGCCGGCACTGCAAACCATTAACACCTTTAGCACTCCCCCAACTCTTTGGGCCAAAAATCCGGACAGCCAGGAATCAACAATCAAACCGCTGTCTTTAGTTAATCTCTCCCGGATGCTGTAATCCACCTCCCGGTCAAAATCGTCGGAATATACTGTCGCCGGATGATGCATTTTATTGTTTTTGTCAAACAAGCCTTTTTCGATCGCGTACGAGCGCATAAAATCCCCGCCGGAAAAATATTCCCATCCTAGCTTTTGGGCCAAACTTCTGCCCAAAGTTGAAGAACCGGAACCGGGCAAACCGGAAATCGTCACATTTTTATATTTCATGTAATCGCTATTTTTACACATTTGCTACAATTATTCCATGACCAAAAAGCAAAAATTGGCTCTCGTTATTTTGTCCGGACTGATTATCTTATTTTTAATCTTCCGCGGCCTGCCTTCCCCCAAAAAACTCGGCTCTGATGAATTCCCTGTTTCCACTCAAATTTTAGACCGCCATGGAAAATTATTATATGAAATCTATGCTGAGCAAAACCGCACCCCCATCCAACTGGCTGACCTCCCCGATTATGTCAAACAGGCCACCATTGCCATTGAAGATAAAAACTTTTATAAGCATCACGGGTTTGCCTGGGAAGGAATTACCCGGGCGGTTTTAAACACTATTTTTAAGAAAAATCTTCAGGGCGGCTCGACCATCACTCAGCAATTGGTTAAAACCACCCTTTTGACCCCGGACCGCACCCTCAAGCGCAAACTGCGTGAAGCCATTCTGTCTTTGGCTACGGAAATCCGCTACTCAAAAGACGAAATCTTGGAAATGTACTTGAATCATGTTCCTTATGGCGGCACCAGTTATGGCATTGAGCAGGCCGCCCAAACCTACTTTAACAAAAGCGCCCTTAATTTAAGCTTGGCTGAAGCCGCTCTCTTGGCCGGCTTGCCTCAAGCCCCCACCCGCTTCTCTCCCTTCGGCGCCAACCCTGCCTTAGCCCAAGATCGTCAACACCAAGTCCTCAGCCGTATGCTTCAGGATGGTTACATTTCCCCGGAACAATTTGATCAAGCTATTAATAGTCCTTTGGACTACGCTCCCCAAACTCAGAATATTAAAGCGCCTCACTTTTCTCTTTATATTAAAGAACTGCTCGTTGATAAATACGGGGAGCCCCTCGTGGAAAAAGGCGGCTTAAGAGTCACCACCTCTCTGGATTTAGCTCTCCAGGAATATGCCGAAGCCGTTATCGCCACCGAGGTCGCCCGGCTCCAAAAAGCCAATGTTTCTAATGCCGCCGCCTTAGTCACCGTTCCCCGCACCGGTGAAATTCTGGCCATGGTCGGCTCCAAAAACTACTTTGATGAAACTATCGACGGCAATGTCAACGTTACCACCCGCCTGCGCCAGCCCGGTTCCTCGATTAAACCGATTAACTATGCGGTTGGCCTCCTTAAAGGCTTTACTCCTTCCACTATGTTTTTAGATGTGCCGGTTTGTTTTAATGTTCCCGGCCAACCAACTTACTGCCCCAGAAACTACGACGGCCAATTTCATGGCGTCGTCCAAATGCGCTTTGCCCTGGGCAACTCTTTTAATATCCCGGCGGTCAAAATGCTCGCTGCCAATTCCGTCGAATCAATGGTGGCCACTGCTTCGGCCATGGGCATTACCACTTTTCAAGACCCCAGCCGCTACGGCCTTTCCCTGACTTTAGGCGGCGGTGAAGTGAAAATGGTGGACATGGCTGTGGCTTTTGGCGTCTTTGCCAATGCCGGCTTAAAAGTCGATCTCACCCCGATCTTAAAAGTGACCACCTATACCGGCAAAGTTCTGGAACAAATTGATCTGGAAAACCAGCTGCCGGTTGGTAAAAAAGTTCTTCCTCCGGAAGTCACTTACCTTATCTCCCATATCCTGCTGGACAATAATGCCCGCTCCCAGGCTTTTGGCCCTAACTCTCAACTGGTGATTCCCGGCCATGCGGTCTCCGTGAAAACCGGCACCACTGATGACCTGCGGGACAACTGGACCATTGGCTTTACCCCTTCCTTTCTGGTCGCTGCCTGGACCGGCAATAATGACAACTCCCCGATGTCTCCCTGGCTCGTCTCCGGTGTTTCCGGCGCCGCCCCGATCTGGCATCAAATCATGGCCCAGGTTCTGGCTGACCAACCGGACGAATGGCCCAAAAAACCGGAAAACATCGTCGGACTGCAAGTCTGCAACTTATCCGGCCTTCGCCCCAACCCGGAAATTCCCTGTGCCACCCGCTTTGAATACTTTATTAAAGGCCGGGAACCGTTGCTCGAACCTAATTTAAAAAAGGAGGACGGCCATATCTACCTCTCCGATCCGGTCCAACAA
>CAZYUF010000010.1:0-11321 GCA_964650605.1 uncultured Pseudomonadales bacterium
CTTGATTCCTCTGGGTTGGTTTGGCCGCTTCTTGTACAAACGCCGCCGGCTCAGGTAGAATGTTTCCATGACCAATATCTTGGCCCATCTGTTTATTCCTCAGGCCTCGAATAACTATAAAGCCAAAACCCTCCATCTGTCTTCTTTAAGTGTTTTCATGCTGATTATCATGGTCAGCCAGATTCTTTTTACTTTTTTAGGTCAAAAACTCCCCGGGGTTTTAGGCATCAATTCCACTGTTACTGCGGAAGAATTAGTCAGTTTAACCAACCAAGAACGTGAAGCCAATGGCCTGAATTTATTAACCATCAACCCGGCCTTAAACCAGGCCGCTCAACAAAAAGCCGCGGACATGATTGCCCATAATTATTGGGCCCATACTTCGCCGGCAGGGTTGACCCCCTGGACTTTTTTTAAAAATGTTAACTACCGCTATCTTTACGCCGGGGAAAATTTAGCCCGGGACTTTTTTGATTCCCATGCCGTGCTCACCGCTTGGATGAATTCGCCGACTCATAAGGACAATATCCTCTCTTCCCGTTACCGGGAAACCGGCATTGCCGTGGTCCAGGATATGTTCCAGGGGCAGGAAACAACCTTGGTGGTGCAGTTATTCGGCACCCAAGCCGCCAATTTTTTACCTGAACCAACCGGTGAAATCAGTCAAGCCGCCGAAGCCGTGCTGGCGGAAATGAAAACCACGCCCTTAATCAGCTCTTTTCACTTAACTAAATCTATCTCAATAAGCTTAACGATTATTTTATTATCTGTTGTTATTATTGACAGCCTTATTATTACCAAAAAGAAAATTGTCCGCCTTTCCGGCAAAGGCTTGGCTCATTTGATATTTTTAGGTATACTATTAGTCTTGCTCCTGGGCATCCGGCCGGGACTGGTACTTTAATATGGCTTATTTAATTTTAATCGTCTGGTTAGGTGCGTTAAGTCTGGTTTTTTTCCAACTGCCTGATTACCGTTTGCTCACCTCCATCGCTCTCGGCTTAAGCTACTTTCTTTGGGGCATCATCACCCATCTTAAAGACAAAACTTTATTTCTACCGGTTGTCTTGGAATATTTAACCATCGGCTTATTAGCCACCACTGTTTTAATATTTATCAGCCTACGGGCTTAAAAGGAGACTATGAAGGGAATTATTCTCGCCGGCGGCAAAGGCACCAGGCTTCACCCGTTAACTCTGGCTACCAACAAACACTTGCTGCCGGTTTACGACCAGCCGATGATTTATTACCCGATTAAAACTTTGGTTAATGCCGGCATTAAGGATATTTTAATAGTTTCCGGAGATATTCATGCCGGCCAATTTATCAATATGTTAAGAAACGGGAAAGAGTTTGGCATTCGTCATTTGGAATATGCTTACCAGGAAGGCGGCTCCAAAGGGATTGCCGATGCTTTAAAGTATGCTGAGGATTTTGCCGACAACGGCCCGATTGCGGTGATTTTAGGCGATAACACCACTGATGCCAATATCTCCCAACCGGTAAAAAACTTTAAACAAGGCGCTGTTATTTTTCTTAAAAAAGTTATTGATCCGGAACGATTTGGCAACCCGGTTTTTTCCCCGGATAATCCTCAACAGATAGCCACAATTATTGAAAAACCCCAGAAACCCCGCTCGCCCTACGCGGTCACCGGCCTTTATATCTTTGATAACACGGTTTTTTCCAAAATTAAAACCTTAAAACCTTCCGGCAGGGGAGAGCTGGAAATTACCGATATAAATAATGCCTATATTAAAGAAGGCAGCCTGAAGTGGCAGGAATTAACCGGTTATTGGTCTGATGCCGGGACTTTCCATAGTCTTTTCCGGTCCAACCGCTATTGGGCCAAGAAAAAACTGGGCAGTCAGTACCAGGCAGTGATCAAAGGTAAACAGATTTAACTTGACATTATGATTGAAGCTCCATTGGCTGATCGCTTGCGGCCGAAAACTTTAAAAGACTTTGTTGGTCAAAAGCATTTGGTCGGCTTGGATAAGCCTCTTTTATTAACCATTCAAAAGAAAACCCTTCACTCAATGATTTTCTGGGGTCCGCCCGGTTGCGGCAAAACGACTTTAGCCCGTTTAATCGCCCAGGAGATGGAGGCAAATTTTGTCGGCCTATCGGCTGTTTCCTGCGGTAAAGCCGATATCAAAAAAGTGGTGGCTGAGGCTAAGGCGACTTTATTTCAACAGCAGACGATTTTATTTTTAGATGAAATCCATCGCTTTAACAAACTCCAACAGGATTATTTGCTTCCTTTTGTCGAAACCGGCACTTTGACTCTTATCGGCGCCACCACGGAAAACCCCAGTTTTACGGTTATCAGTCCGCTTTTATCCCGCTGCCAGGTATTTGTTTTGGAGTCATTAACTAAAGCCGATTTAAAAAAAGTCTTGCGTCGGGGATTAAAAACCTTATCACACACCCGGTATGTGATAGACAAAAAGGCCGAGGAGTTTCTTCTGGAATTTGCCAACGGCGACTGCCGCCAGCTCTTAAATCTTTTGGAAGCCACTCACAAACTTTATCACCGAATTACTGTGGTCAATCTAAAAAACGCTCTTCAAAGTAAGTTCTTGCGTTATGATCGGGCCGGCGAAGAACATTTCAACACGATTTCCGCTTTTATTAAATCCCTGCGGGCTTCTGATGTTGACGCCGCCTTGTATTATCTTGCCCGGATGGTGGATAGCGGCGAAGACCCGTTGTTTATTGCCAGAAGAATGGTCGTCTTTGCTTCGGAAGATATCGGCATGGCCCAGCCAACCGCCTTAGTCGTCGCTAATGATGTTTTCCGCGCCTGCGAGACTATCGGCCTGCCTGAATGCCAGGAAAATCTCGCCCATGGTGTCGTTTATTTGTCTTTGGCTAAAAAAAACCGTTCCGCCTATGATGCCTACATGAAAGCCCTGGCTGACGTTAAACAATACGGTAATCTGGCCATTCCCCTGGAAATCCGTAACCCGGTCACCAAACTGATGAAAAATTTAGGTTACGGCGCCGGCTACGAAAAATATCCTAAAACCAGCCTTCTCCCCGACAAATTAAAAGCAAAAAAGTATTACAATAAAATAGTTCAATGATTTAAATCATTGAACTATTATAAGTATGCCGCAGGTTTCAAAATATCAATTATCAAAACAGGTAGAAGAAGAAATAAAATCTGTCTTTGCCGAAACCTTATCATTGCTCTCCAATAAAGAAGACATCTTTGCTTTTACTGACGATTTTTTAAGCCCAACAGAAAGAATTATGCTGTCCAAAAGAATCGCCATAGCCATGATGCTTAAAAAAGGCTACAACTACGAGATTATAAAAGATATTTTAAAAGTCAGTCAGGCGACCATCGCCAGCGTCAATCTGAAGTTAAAATATACCGGTAAAGGCTACCACCAAGTTTTAGATAGAATTTTACGCCAACAAAAGATTAATGCCATTTTTGACAAAATCGAAACAGTTATCTTAAACCAGCTTTCAATTGGCCGCGGTAAAGGTAGCAGTTTCTGGCAGGAATTAAAAAGAAAGAAACAATTACAGAAAAGTTCAATGATTTAAATCATTGAACTTTTAATCTAAATTATGGTTTCCAAAATTAATCTCCTTGAAGCCAAAACAATTTTAACTAAATCCGGTTTACCTGGGTCGGACTGGGTAATTAACCCTTATAATGGTTGTTTATTTGCCTGCATGTATTGCTATGCCGCCCAAATTGCCCGTTGGAAACATCCTGATGAAGTCTGGGGAACCTATTTGGATGTTAAAATCAACGCCCCGCAACTTTTAAAAATAGAATTGAAAAAATTAGAGAAAAGGTTTAACAGTAAAGATTTTGGTTCAATCTTTTTTAGTTCGGTGACCGATCCCTATGTTGGTTTGGAAGCTAAATATCAGCTGACGCGAAAATGTTTAGAAGTTTTGGCAGATTTTGTTTATTCCGGTAGCCTTGCCATTCAGACAAAATCGCCTTTAGTCACCAAAGACATTGATATTCTTAAAAGATTAAAAAAAGTAACGGTGGGTTTTACTGTGACCACTTTGGATGATAAAGTCTCTAGATTTTTGGAAACCAAAGCCCCAGCGGTTAGTTTAAGATTAAAAGCCTTGAAAGAATTACATGATGCCGGAATCAATACTTATGCCTTTATTGGCCCAATTCTGCCTCACTTTACCAGCGACAAGGCTAAAATCAATGAACTTTTAGATAAACTTCAGGAAGTGGGTGTTACCGAAGTTTGGTTTGAACACATAAATTTAAGCCCCAAAATCAAAACTAGGCTTTATAACTTTCTTCGAGCCGAAGCACCCGAACTAATTTCAGAATTCGATCAGTCTAATACCGAAGAATATCGGAAAAAATTAGCAAGAATCATTCACCAAGTCATGAAAGGCAGGAATCTAAAAATGGGTTTAGGCAAAGTAATCTACCACCAGTGATATAATTACTCCATATGTTTATCAGTCCGACGTACGGCAAACGGAAAACCGCGGAATTAATCGAGGATATTGCCGAATTTGTTGAGTCCGATAATCAGGCTACCTATCACCTGATAATCGGCTCCGACTCTCATATCCACGGCGCGAATGGTGAGAGTAATTTGAAACTGGTTACAGCCATTGTGATTCATAAAGTCGGCCATGGCGGTAAATATTTTTGGCAAAGCCAGCATTTAGCCAAGCCGCATTCTATCAGAGATAAAATCTATACGGAAACCTATGCTTCTTTGGAAACGGCCCAAAGTTTTTTACCAAAAATAAACAAGCGTTTAAACGGCCACGCTAATTATGCCCTAGAAATTCATATCGATGTGGGAAGGGTCGGTGAGACTCGCGATATGATTAAAGAAGTAGTCGGCATGGTGATTGGTAATGGTTTTACCGCCAAAATAAAACCTGAATCTTATGGAGCTTCAAAAGTAGCAGATAAACATACATGAAACTTTTAGTTACCGGCGGCGCCGGGTTTATCGGCTCTAATTTTATTTATTATTGGCTGAAAAATCATCCTGATGATCAGCTCGTTAATCTTGATAAACTGACTTACGCTGGCAATTTAGCTAATCTTGACTCGGTTAAAAATAATCCCCACTACTCTTTTATCAAAGGGGATATCTGTGATCCGGAAGTTGTCGATCAGGCGATGAAAGATATTAATGTTGTCGTCCATTTTGCAGCCGAAAGCCATGTCGACCGCTCCATTACCGCTCCGGCCGTCTTTGTGATGACTAATGTCGTCGGCACCCAAGTGCTTCTAGATGCCGCCTTAAAGCATCAGGTGAAGCGCTTTCATCATATTTCTACCGATGAAGTGTTTGGTTCATTGGCACTAAATTCCCAAGAAAAATTTTCCGAGACTACTCCCTTTAAACCAAACAGTCCTTATTCTGCTTCCAAAGCCGGCTCTGATCATTTAGTCCGCGCCTATCATCAAACCTATGGCCTGCCTGTTACCATCACTAATACTTCTAATAATTACGGCCCCTTCCAGTTCCCGGAAAAATTAATTCCTTTAGCCATTACCAACTTGATTCAAGGCAAAAAAGTTCCGCTCTATGGTGATGGTTTAAATGTCCGCGACTGGCTTTATGTTGCTGATCACTGCCAGGGGATTGATCTGGTGCTGAAGCAAGGCCGGCCTGGAGAAACTTACTGTCTTGGCGGCCTGACTGAAGATTTATCTAACCTGGAAATTATTAAAAAAATTATCAAGATTATGGGTAAGTCTGAAGACTCAATTGAATTCGTTACCGATCGGCCCGGCCATGACCGCCGCTATGCCCTTGACTGGACTAAAGCTAAAACCGAACTAGGTTACCAGCCGGAACATAATTTTGATACCTATTTAGCTCAGACTATCGATTGGTATAAAAATAATCAATCTTGGTGGCAGCCAATCAAACATGCCTAAAACCACTATCATCGGCTCCGGTCTCTCTGGTATGGTCGGCTCCCGCTTTGCGGAAATGTTCGCCTCTGATTTTGACTTTATTAATCTGGATTTAACTAATCATATTGATATTACTAATCCGGTTCAAATCGACCAGGCTTTAAGTCAACAATCCTCAACCAGCGTCATTCACCTGGCCGCTTTTACTGATGTTTCCAAAGCTTACAGCGAGACTGGCAATAAAAACGGTATGGTTTATAAGGTTAATGTTTTAGGGACTGAAAATATCGCTAACGCATGTAAAAAATATCATCACTATTTAATTCATATTTCCACTGACTTTGTTTTTGACGGCAAAAATCCTCCGCCAGTTGGCGGATATACCGAAGAAGATCAGCCGCACCCGATCGAATGGTATGGCCAAACTAAGCTTTGGGCCGAACAAAAAGTGATTGATTCCGGCTGCCAACATGTCACCTGCCGGCTGGCTTTTCCTTTTCGGGCGAAGTTTCCTGCCAAGGAGGATCTTGTTCGGAAAATTTTAGCTAAACTTAAAACCAATACCCTTCACCCCATGTTTGCCGATCAAATTATCACCCCGACTTTTATCGATGATATTTGCCAAGCCTTGAAAATCTTTATCGAAAAAAAGCCATCAGGGATTTACCATGTGGTCGGCAGTACATCTTTAACTCCCTACGATTTAGCTTTAAAAATCGCCGCGGTTTTTGACATTAAAGCTGACATTAAACTGGGGAGTTTTAAAGACTTTTTGAAAACCGACCCCCGTCTTCGCCAGCAGTTCTTAAAAATCAGTAATGCCAAATTAAAGCATGATTTTGGTTTTTCCATGAAAACAATTGATGAAGCCTTACAAGTATTAAAATCTCAACTATGAAACTGGGAATTATCATTTACTCCAACGATTCGGAAACGGTGTGGAATGCTTTCCGTTTGGGCAATTTTGTCGTCAAAGCCGGCGACGAAGTCAAAGTATTTTTACTGGGCAAAGGGGTTGAATGCGAGTCGCTGGATACCGATAAATTTAAAGTCACCGAACAAATGAAGCAATTTGTCGATTTCGGCGGGAAAATTTTAGCCTGCGGCACCTGCCTTAAAATCCGTCATTCTTCTGGTTCTAAGATTTGCCCTTTATCTTCAATGTCCGATTTATACGCCATCATCAAAACCAGTGATAAAGTAGTTAGTTTTTAGTAGTTCAATGATTCAAATCATTAAACTATTTTAATAAATCTGGCCGTCTTTTTTTAGTTCTTTTTTCCGCTTCTTCTTGCCGCCATTGTTTAATTTTTCCGTGATTGCCGGATAAAAGCACGGCCGGCACTGGCATTTTTTTATATTCTTCCGGCCGGGTGTATTGAGGATATTCGAGTAATCCAGAGCTAAACGACTCTTCATGTAAAGACTCGGCTTCAATGACGCCGGGAAGCAGGCGGACAACCGCGTCGACGATCGTCATTGCCGGAATTTCCCCCCCGGTTAAAACATAGTCGCCAATCGAAACTTCCTCATCCACTAATTGGCGGACTCTTTCATCAAAACCTTCATAATGGCCGCAGATTAATATTAACTGTTTTTTCCGGGATAATTTTTGGGCCAACGGTTGGTTAAAAACTTTACCTTGAGGGGTGAGTAAGATTTTGTAGCCGCTTGGTAATGACTGTAAAGCCCGGTCAATTATCTCCACCTTCATTACCATTCCCGCCCCGCCGCCAAACGGTTTATCATCCACGGTTCTGTGTTTATCTTTGGTCCAATCGCGCAGATTATGCACCTTAATTTTTACCAAATTTTTCTTCTGCGCCCTGCCGATGATGCTGGAGTTTAAGACTTCCGGAAACATTTCCGGGAAAATTGTTAAAATATCAATTTTCATATTGTCTTGAAATTTTATCATAGTTAGTGTACCTTAATGGAACATGAAGCAGAAATACTATCCCTTAATGATTGTTTTAGCCGGCATTCTCTGGGGTTTTGATGGCTTATTAAGGCGGGCCTTAGGCGGGATTCCCTCAACCATTATTGTCACCATCGAACACAGCCTCCGGGTGTTAATTTTATTGCCGCTTCTTCCCCGCTTTATCAAAGAATATAAAAAGTTAACCAAGAAAGACTGGTTATTAATTTTTGCCATTGCCTTATTCGGCGGCGCTTTAGGCTCGATTTTTTACACTGCCGCCTTAGCCAAAGTCAATAATATTAGTTACTCAGTGGTGGTTTTATTACAGCAAATCCAGCCGATATTTACCGTCGCTTTAATCGGCTTTTTTATTCTTGGAGAACGTTTAACCGGAGTGCAAATTCTGGCCGCCTTTATTTTGATTCTGGATATCTTAACCCTTTCCTTATTCTCTAATGAAAAAACTACCTAAGCCGCTTAAGTTGATTGGAAAAGTCATTCCTGGTGAAAAAATCGGCCGGACCATTAACTTTCCCACCGCCAACTTAGCTTTAAAAATATTGCCTTCGATTAAGCCCGGAGTGTATTTGGCTGTTTGCCAACTAGCTAAAAACTCTTATTTAGGCTTGGCCTATTACAGTCCCCGCCATACCTTTGAAGTTTATCTGTTTGCTTTTAACCGGGACATTTACGGTCAGCAATTCTCGGTTAAACTGACTCATTTTCTTCGGCCGCCCAAAAAAGTTAGAGGCTTATTGGCTTTAAAAAAATTAATTCAGCAGGATTTAATTAGTTTAAATGATCAGGTTATTTTGGTAAATAAAAAAGATCAAATTTTAGGCATAGCCAACAAACTTCAAGCTCATCTTGGCTCAGCTCAGCTCCACCGGGCCGTTTCGGTTCAGATTTTCAATTCCAAACAGGAACTGTTAATCCAACAGCGGTCAAAAGATAAAATGCTTTTTCCGCTTCTTTGGGCGAACACGGTTTGCACTGACGTCCGTCCTTATGAAAATTATTTGCAAGCCGCTAACAGGCGGTTAAAAGAAGAATTCGGTTTGCAGGCAGACTTGACGCCGCAATTTAAATTTTATTATACCGCCCCTTCAGGCAGCCGGGCTTCGGAAAGAGAGATTGATCAGGTTTTTTCCGGCCGCACTGATCACCGGCCTCAGCCTAACCCCAAAGAAATACAAGCTTGGCAATATTTAAGCCTTAAACAGCTCAAAACCGCTCCGCTTAATTATGCTCCCTGGTTTAAACTTATCCTGAAAAAAATGCTATCTTCTGCTATATTTAAGGCATGAAAATAGCTGTTTTAGGGACTGGTTATGTTGGTTTGGTTTCCAGTGCGGTTTTCGCCGAAATCGGCCACCAGGTAGTGGGTTTGGATATTGATGAATCAAAGATCAGCCAGCTCAAAAAAGGCCGGGCGCCTATCTATGAGCCGGGCTTGGAAACTTTACTGCAAAAACATCTAAATTCCGGCCGGTTAATCTTTACCACCGATTATGCCGAAGCGGTTAAATCAGCCGAACTGATTTTTATCTGTGTCGGCACCCCGCCTAAACCGGATGGCAGTTATGATTCCAAGTATGTTTACGCCGCCGCTAAATCAATCGCCCAAAATCTGAAAACATACGCGGTGATTGTGATTAAAAGCACTGTGCCGCCCTCAACCACTAATGAGGTGAGAAAGATTATTCAAGCTAATACGAAAGTTTCTTTTGATCTTGCCTCCACTCCGGAATTCTTGCGCGAAGGTTCGGCTGTCAACGATGCCCTTCATCCTTCCCGGATTATCTTAGGGGTGGAATCATTAAAAGCGGAAAAAATATTACGGCTGGCCCATAAAAAACTCAACGCTCCGGTTTTAGTCACGACTCCGGCTTCTGCTCAGATGATTAAATATGCCTCCAATGCCCTGCTGGCTACCAAAATTTCTTTTATTAACGCCATGGCGATTCTCTGTGACAAAATCGGCGCGGACATTGCCGCCGTGTCCCAAGGTTTGGGTTTGGATCCGCGCATCGGTCAGAGTTTCTTAAATGCCGGTTTAGGCTACGGCGGCTCTTGCTTTCCTAAAGACACCTGGGCGTTAATTGCTTATGCCAAGTCTTTAGGCTATGACTTTAATTTTTTAAAGCAGGTGGACCAGGTCAATAACGATCAAATCGATTACTTTATCAGTAAAATTAAATCAGCTTATCCGGATGGTCTAAAAGGTAAAATTTTAACTATTTTAGGCCTGGCCTTTAAACCCAATACCGATGATCTGCGCGAAGCCCGGTCAACCGTATTAATTAATAAATTAAAAAAGCTGGGCGTGATTATCCATAGCTTTGATCCGGTGATTAAAACCGAATTTAGCGATCCCTATCAGGCTTTAATTAATGCTGATGGTTTAGTCTTAGTCACTGAATGGCAGGAGTTTAATGATTTAAACTTTACCAGAATCAAAAGATCGATGAAACAACCGATTATTTTTGACGGCCGTAACTTTTTTAATCCGGGAAAATTAACCAAACTTAAATTCCAATATTTTGGAATTGGCAGACAATGAAACCAACCGCTTTTATTACCGGCATTACCGGACAGGACGGCTCTTATTTAGCCGAATTCTTACTGGCTAAAGATTATCAGGTCGCCGGCTTGATCAGTGCTCAGCATAACATTGGCTGGCAAAATATTGCCTCTTTTAAAGATCAGCTGATTCTGGAAACCGGCGACTTAATGGATAAAAATTCTTTGGAAAAAATTATAAAGAAATTTAAACCTTCTGAAATTTATAACTTAGCCGGCGTTACTTTTGTACCCACTGCCTGGGATAAAACCACGCTGGCTTTAGATGTCAATCTCCTCGGCACTTCCCGGTTATTGGAGGCCATTAGGGATTATTCGCCGCAAACAAAATTTTACCAAGCCACTTCTGCCAAAATCTTCGGTCTGCCCCAAGAATCGCCGCAAACCGAAACCACGCCTTTAAATCCCATTGACCCCTACAGTATTTCCAAAGCCGCCGGCCACTATTTAGTCAAGGCCTTTCGGACCCATTTTCAACTCTTTGCTGTTTCCGGAATTCTTTATAATCACGAGTCTGAGCGCCGCGGCGAAGAATTCGTTACCCGCAAAATCACCCAAACCGCCGCCAAAATTAAGCTTGGTTTAGCCGACAAACTCACCTTGGGCAGCTTAGACTCCCGGCAGGACTGGGGTTATGCGCCTGATTATGTTGCCGCCATGTGGTTGATGCTCCAGCAAGCTAAACCCGATGATTACATTATTGCCTCCGGTCAACTTCATTCGGTCAAAGACGTTTGCCAGGCAGCTTTTTCTTATCTTCAGCTTGATTACCGGAAATTTGTTACCACCGACAAAAAATTTACCAGAAAAACTGAGGCCTTAGCCCCGGTAGGAGATGCTTCCAAAGCTAAAAAGATCTTCGGCTGGCAGCCCAAAGTAGATTTTAAAACTATGATTATCAAAATGGTGGAAAATGATTTAAAATTA
>CAZYUF010000010.1:11421-16800 GCA_964650605.1 uncultured Pseudomonadales bacterium
ATATGTCAAAAAAAGTTTTAATCACCGGGATTACCGGCCAAGACGGCTCTTATCTAGCCGAGTTTTTACTCAAGAAAAACTACCAGGTATTTGGCATGACCCGGCGGACCAGCACTTCCAACTATGACCGGATAAAAGATATTGTTGATGAGATTACCTTAGTTTCCGGTGATCTTTTAGACGAACACTCCATGACCAATGCCATCAAAGAGATCCAGCCCGATGAAATCTATAATTTAGCCGCTCAATCTTTTGTCCCGACTTCCTGGAGCCAGCCTGTTTTGACGGGTGAGTTTACCGCGTTAGGGGTGACCCGGATTTTAGAAGCCATCAGAAATGCCAAACCTGACGTTAAGTTTTATCAGGCTTCCAGTTCGGAAATGTTCGGTAAAGTCAGACAAACTCCCCAGACAGAAACGACTCCTTTTTATCCCCGCAGTCCTTATGGCGTGGCTAAAGTTTATGGCCACTGGATTACCGTGAATTATCGGGAGTCGTTTAATTTATTTGCTATCTCCGGCATTCTTTTTAATCATGAATCCCCCCGGAGGGGTTTAGAATTTGTTACCCGCAAAATCTCTCATGCCGCGGCCAGGATTAAACTTGGTAAGCAGGACAAGCTTCACTTAGGCAATCTGGAATCAAAACGGGATTGGGGCTATGCTCCTGATTATGTGGAAGCCATGTGGCTGATGCTCCAGCAGGATAAGCCCGATGATTATGTCATTGCTACCGGCAAAACCTGGTCGGTTAAGGATTGTGTTCAGATTGCTTTTGAGACTGTTGGTTTAAACTGGCAGGACTATGTCGTCGCCGACCAAAAATTTCTGCGTCCGGCAGAAGTGGATGTCTTGGTCGGCGATGCTTCCAAAGCCAAAAAGATCTTAGGCTGGCAGCCAAAAACCAGTTTTCAGGAGATGATTAAAATTATGGTTGAAGCTGATTTGAAAACAGAAAAGGCAGCATGAAAATCACCATTATTATTCCTACTTATAACGAAAGTACCAATATTGGCAGCACTCTCGACAACTTGGAGTTGGAATTTAAAAAAATTCCTGCCCAACACCAAATGGAAATTTTGGTAATCGATGATAACTCTCCTGATGGCACCGAAGCGATTGTTAAGCAGAAAAAAAATCAGTATCACAACATTATTCTTCTCCCTAATCCGGAAAAAAAAGGTTTGGGCGCGGCTTATATCAAAGCTTTTAAGTACGCCCTGGAAAAATTAAACAGCGACGTGGTTTTTGAGTACGATGCCGACGGTTCCCACCAGCCCAAATACCTTCCCGGCATGGTAGAAGTTTTAGAGAAAGGTGCGGATGTCGTTGTCGGTTCCCGCTACATTAAGGGCGGCAGCATGCCGGCTGATTGGGGATTGCACCGCAAACTTATTTCTTATTTTGGTAATTTATTAGCCCGGTCGGTTTTATGGACCTGGCAGTATCAGGATATGACTTCCGGGTTTAGGGGGACCAGGACTAAGTTTTTAAAACAGGTCGATCTGAACAACCTGCTCTCCCGGCAGTTTGCCTACAAAATTCATTTGTACTATGCCCTCCATCTTCTCAAGGCTAAAATTGTTGAGTACCCGATCGAATTTATTGACCGCAATAAAGGAAAAAGCAAATTTCCCAAGAATAATATTATCGACTCGCTGCGGGTTGTTTTTACCTTAAGATTAAAGCAAAGCGAAAAATTAATTAAAGTGATGATTGTCGGCGGTATCGGCACTCTCGTTCAACTGCTCTTTTTCAACCTTTTTCGCTTGAAACTCGGCTTAAGTTTAGCCCAAAATTTAGCCATTGAAGCCGCCGTAGTGTCTAATTTTGTTTTGAACAACTTATGGACATTTAAAGAGAAAAACTTCAGTTTCATGCGTTTTGTAAAATTTAACATTTTGTCCCTGGGTTCTATTGTGATTCAAAATCTTGTTTTGTTTTTCGGAATTAGAATTTTGGGCCAAACACTCCTCATTGAAAACGGACTGGTTTTGTTGGGAATTATTTTGGGCTTGATTTGGAACTATCTCATGTACACTAAAGTCGTGTGGAAAAAATAAAGAAATTTATTCACCAATATTGGTTAATTATTCTGCTGACTACCATCGGAGCGGTATTAAGGCTTTACCGGATTGAAGCTTCTTTGCAGTTTTTAGGCGATCAGGGCCGGGATGCGCTTATTTTACGCAACCTGTGGGTGAAACATGATCTGCCTTTTATCGGTCCGGTTACTTCAGTCGGCAGTTTTTTCCTCGGCCCTTTGTACTATTATTTAATGGCCCCCTTTCTTTTATTAGCCAACTACAATCCGGTTGGTCCGGCTATTGCCACTGCCTTTATCGGCATCATCACCATTCCGGTTTTATACCTGATTACCCGGTCGATGTTATCCGCCCCTGCCGCCGCCATCACTTCTTTTTTATACACTTTTGCCGCGATTCCGCTTGAACAAACCCGGAGCGCCTGGAACCCTAACCCCATGCCTTTGGCTAGTTTAGGGATCGTTTTTGGGTTTTACCGGGCTTTAAAAACCAAGCGCTTTCCTTGGCTTTTGCTTTCGGCTTTTTCCTTAGGCGTCGCCCTCCAGCTTCATTACATGGTCGTTTTTTTAGGTCCGTTTATTTTGTGGCAGTTAATCCTGATTTTTAAGCAAAAATCTTTGCGGCCATCTTTGTTTTATTGGTTTTTAATCATTATTTTACTGATGTTTCCCTTGATTTTATTTGAACTGAAAAATAATTTTATCAACGTCCGCGGCCTGATAGAATATTTAAGCAAAAATGATTATGCCCGGTTTAATCTGGGGCAGACTTTTAAAGATTTAACCGGCAGAAGCGAACAGGCCATCGGTATGCTGCTCGGTTTTGGTGAAGCTTTCAGTCAGACCAGAGCCTGGGTCAGCCGGGCGATTTTGCTTCCGGCCATTTATCTGCTTTTTAAGAAACCAAAGTTAGGTTATCAAACCGTCTTTTTATGGTTATTTGTCAGCATTATTGCCATTGCCTTTTACCGCGGCCGGATTCCTCCTTATTATTTGGCTTTTTTATTTCCGGTTGTCTTTATGCTGGTCGGGGAGATTTTATCCCGGCTTAAGGGTAAATTATGGCTGATAAATCTTGGTTTTATCATTTTATTTGGCCTTTATAACTACCCAAAAATCTATCAAATTTTGACTTCCAGCGGCAACCTGAACTCGGTGAAAACCACTGCCCAATTTATTAAAAACGATATCGATAAGTTTGGTTATCAAAATTACAACTTAGCGCTTTTGGACGGTACCCGCGATTATCCGGCCCACAGTTTTCGCTATTTTTTAGAAGTTTTCGGCGGCCGGCCTTTAAGCCAGGCCGATTATCCGCAAACCCGGGTGCTTTATGTTATTTCCCCCTATTCTCAACCTAACGTCTTAAATGAGCCGATTTGGGAGATTAAATCTTTACAGCCGGCTGAACTGGTCGGATCTTGGCAGTTCCCAACCAGTGAAAATATTTATAAAATAATCAGACTATGAAAATTTCTTTAAGCATCGTCATTCCCAGTTTTAATGAATCGGCTAACTTTAAAACCAATAAGCTTCAGCAAATAGTTGATTATTTACGCCAAAACCGCCTTGATTGGGAAGTGATTATTGTTGATGACGGCTCGACCGATGGTTCTAACCAGGCCATCAAACAATTTGCCGCTCAGCAACCTAATTGGCGCTTTATTCAAAACCAGCATCAGGGTAAAGCGGCCGCCATTATGACCGGAATTTTTGTTGCCAAAAATAAATTCACTCTTTTTACCGACTTTGACCAAGCCACACCAATCAGCGAGGTGGAAAAACTCCTGCCCTTTTTAACCAAAGATTACCAAATTGTTATTGGTTCCCGGGAAATCAAAGGCGCTCTGCGCCGAAAAGAACCCCTGTACCGGCATTTAATGGGTAAGGTTTTTAATCTTTTAGTTCAGCTGGTCGCCTTTAGGGGAATTCATGATACTCAGTGCGGCTTTAAAATTTTTCAGACGCAAACCGGCAGGGAATTATTTAACTCTTTAAAAGTTTACCGTCCGCGGCCGGAAAAACACGCTTTTACCGGCGCTTTTGATGTGGAACTGCTGTTTATTGCCTGTAAACGAAAAATCAAAATTGCCGAAGTACCGATTTCCTGGTCTCACGAACCCACGACCCGGGTTAATCCGATCCGCGATTCAGTTAGGATGTTTTGGCATGTCTTAAAAATCAGGCTGTATGATTAAATTTATTTTTGTCTGGCTACTGCTTTGCTTATTTTCTTTCACTCAGCAGGATTTAAATTTAACTCTTTATAATAATATTTTTTCTTGGTTGCAATATTTAGGCTTTTACCAACGCCCTTTAGCTACCGGATTGTTTTTAATTTTAGTTTTCTCTTTCTTTTGGTTGTACTTTAAATTATTAAAGCGCAGTTTTTCTTGGCGGTGGTTAATCTTGTTAGTATTAATTTCCCTGCCGGCCTATCCGTTATTTTCTTATGACATTTTTAACTATCTTTTTAATGCCAAGATGGTCTTGATTTATCATGCCAACCCTCATCTTCAAACCGCGATTAACTTTGCTTTCGACCCGATGTTGCGTTTTATGCATAATGTTCACACTCCGGCGCCTTATGCTTATGGCTGGACCGGGCTGTCTCTTCTGCCTGGCTTAACTTGGCTGACTGAAAACTTTACCCTCTCATTTTGGGCGATGAAGCTATTCATTGCCGCTTTCTGGCTGGGTCAGTTATGGATTTTACAAAAGCTTGTCCGGCGTTTATTTCCTCAAGAACCGTGGCGTTTTTGGCTCTTTGCTCTAAACCCATTGGTATTAATAGAAACTTTGATCAACGGCCACAACGATGTGGTGATGATGTTCCTGGCACTTCTGAGTTACTGGTTTTTTATCAACTCTAAAAAATTCCGCTCACTCTTATTTTTATTGCTTTCCGCCTCAATTAAATACGTCACGATCGTCTTATTGCCGCTATTCAGCCTACGAGGCCTACGAGGAGTCTCCTCGCAGGCTGAAAAGATTGATTTACCAACGCTTTTTTCTGTGGCGCTGTTATTAGTGATGTTTATCCGGCCGGGCCAGTTGCACTCCTGGTATTTAATCTGGGCTTTTAGTTTTGCGGTTCTCGCTAAACCCAAATGGTTAATCAGTATTTTTACGGCTTTGACCATTGGTGCAGTCTTACGCTATGCCCCCTATCTATATTTCGGCCATTGGGACCCGCCGGTTTACTTACTTAGAAACCTGATTTGGCTTGGCAGTCTGGTTTTTGCTAAGATAATTTAATGGCCGAATCAACCAAAATTGCGATTTTCAAAGGTAAACAAGTCCGGCGGGTAATCTACCAAAACGAATGGTGGTTCT
>CAZYUF010000011.1:0-15042 GCA_964650605.1 uncultured Pseudomonadales bacterium
GGGAAGTTTTCTGCGTCCCCGGGCCGATCACTAGTCTGCAATCCGAAGGCCCGGCGCAACTGATTCAGCAGGGAGCGAAGTTGGTCACCAAAGTCGGGGATATTTGGGAAGAGCTAAATTTGCCAGAAGCTTGACAAGTGTGTTAAGGTTTTGTTTATGAAGTTAATTGTAGTGGAATCGCCGACCAAAGCCAGAACTTTGTCTAAGTTTTTGGGCAAAGAGTATTTAATCGAGGCCTCGATGGGGCACGTGCGGGATTTGCCGAAAAAGAGTTTAGGGGTGGATCTTGAGCATGAGTTTAAACCTGAGTATGTGATTTCTGCCGGAAAATCCAAAGTTGTCAGGCAGTTAAAGCAGTCAGCCAAAAAAGCAACAAGCGTGATTCTAGCGACTGATTTGGACCGCGAAGGCGAGGCGATCGCCTTCCATATCCAGTACTTATTAAGCGAAAAGCGAAAAGCGAAAAGCGAAAAACAGAAATTCAGCCGGATTGTGTTTCATGAAATTACCAAAACAGCGATTGAGGAAGCGTTAAAGCATCCGGGCCAAGTGGATTTAAAATTAGTGGATGCCCAAGCCGGCAGGCGGATTTTAGACAGACTGGTGGGTTATCAGCTGTCCCCGATTTTGTGGCGGAAAGTGAGGCGGGGCCTTTCGGCCGGCCGGGTGCAGAGCGTGGCGGTAAGGCTGGTGGTGGAGCGGGAAGAAGAGATTAAAGCTTTTAAGCCGGAAACCTATTGGGTGGTCGGCGCCAGTTTGAAAAAAGACAAGGAAGAATTTGCGGCTTATTTAAAAAAGATCACTGATCAAGTTAAAGCTGAACAGGCCGCGGCTGATTTAAAACAAGCGGAGTATTCGGTTTCCGAAGTGAAAATAAGACAGGTGAAGCAGTGGCCTTGGCCGCCGCTGATGACTTCGACTTTACAAAGAACGGCCGGGGCCAGATTGGGTTGGAGTGCGAAAAAAACCATGCATGAAGCCCAGAATTTATATGAACAAGGTTTAATTACTTATCATCGGACCGACAGTTTGAACTTAGCGAGTGAAGCAGTCAGCCAGGCAAGAGAATTTATCAGTCAGAAATTCGGTGCCGCTTATTTGCCGGAAAGACAAGTGTTTTATAAAACTAAAGCCAAAAATGCTCAAGCCGCCCACGAAGCGATCAGGCCGACGGATGTTAATTTTCAATCTGATAATAAATTATACAAATTAATTTGGGAGCGGTTTGTTGCCTGCCAGATGAGCCCGGCGGTGGTGGAAAAAACAAAAGTAACAGTAGCGGCGAATAAATATGAGTTATTTGCCGAGGGTGAAAAGTTGTTATTTGACGGATGGGGGAAAATTTTCAAATCCCAATTTTCAATTTTCAATCAATTGCCCAATTTACAAACAAATGACCAATTAAAATTGATTAAGGTTTTATCAGAGCAAAAATTCACCCAGCCGCCCGGCCGCTACACTGAAGCCAGTTTAATTAAAGTTTTGGAAGAAAAAGAGATTGGCCGGCCGTCGACTTACGCGCCGATTTTATCGACAATCCAGGACCGGCATTATGTAGAAAAAGAAGAGAAAAAATTAAAGCCGACGGTGATCGGCGAAGCAGTGACGAAGTTTTTAATGAAGAATTTTCCGAAAGTAATGGACTATGAGTTTACAGCGAAAATGGAAGGGGATTTGGATGAGATTGCCAAAGGCAAGCAAAGTTCAGTGACTGTACTCAAAAACTTCTATGCGGGCTTTTCTGAAAGGCTTATTGAAGTTAAAGAAAAAGCGGATAGGGTGGCGATTGAGACGGAAAAGACCGGGCAAAAGTGCCCTGAGTGCAACGAGGGGGAAGTGGTTATCAGAACCGGACGGTTCGGCAAATTTTTAAGCTGCGAGAAGTTTCCGGAGTGCAAGTATACGGCGACTTTCAAGGAGGTGGTCAAAGGAGTGGTTTGCGGTGACTGCGGAGCGGAAGTGGTAATCAAGCGGACCAGGCGGGGCAAGCAGTTTTACGGCTGTGCCAATTACCCAAAGTGTAAGTGGGCTTCTTGGAACAAGCCGAAGGCTTTAGCGAGCGGTCTTCCGGAAAACCAGAATACTCAAGAAAACGGCAATCAAAACTAAAGCAGTGGATACTTGCGCGCTCGTCATAATATCCCAAATAGTTTGTCCGTTCATAAAGTACTCCTTTCGAGTTTATAAGCGATTAGCAGAAATAATATACCAAGAATTAGTGATCGAGTCAAAACAACCCATTCTTCGGAAGTGCTTAGTTGTTCAAATCCTGGAGAGATTAGGATAAATCCAAACCAAGCGGCAGACAAGTTGCCGCAAATCCCCGCGACTGTTTTTAATAACGATAGTCGATCTTTCTTGGCAAGTTTTCGCTTCATAAATACCAGCATAACATAGTTTTGGGTGAGCTGGAAAAAACCGAAAGCTTGATAAGATAAGATATAATATTGGGCATGAGAGAAGAAATAATTCTAAAGACGGATAAAACAGATAGCGGCACTGGTAGTTCATCGTATCAAGAAAGAATGGATCAATTCGGAAGCATAATGGAAGAGTTAGGTTTGAAGGGTAAACTGCAGCCGGTTAATAGTTTGATCGGAATGGTTAGTTTTTCTCTATATCCAAAAATTCTCCCTTATGAACTGCCTAGTTATTTAGGATTGTTAAATGGATTTCAGGCAGAGTTAATTGAGAATAGTGGTTTAGGAATGATTAAGGCTCAGATTGGACCAAGGTCTTTTTTAAATGGTGAAGGAGAAATAGTGAGAGTATTGGGAGATTATTTGCAAATATTCCCCTGGTTAGAGCAGCTTGGTAATAAAAAAAGGCAGGGTAGTCAAGAACAATTAACAATTTCTGATAAAGCGGTTTGGTTATACACACAAATTAAAGGAGAGCCCTTTATGATACGAAGTCGGACACATTGGTTAAGAGGAGCAATAAAACAGATTCGTAGAAAATATAATATATCTGGATCAAATATTTCTACGCAAACCTTTTGTCCAGATATTAAAGATGAATATTCAGTGTTAGCGATAGAAGAAAGACATTCCGCTCAAAATGCTTATTTGATATTAACGTTGGATCGGTTGGCCCATTTAGAGTTGGTAGGAGAAAAGGAGTTAGTTATACCAATAGTTGATATATTAAATCGATTTTCAAAAGGGAAATATGGAGAATCAGTTAATAGACAACTAATAGAAAATAATCATTTATTAAAATAGTTTGATATAGTAATTGCTGGTTGAAGGAGAGGGAAATTTGCGGGTATAGTAAAGCAAGCATATGGTTTTTAATTTTCAGGTTAAGAAAAGAAGCGGTGAAGTTCAGATTTATCAGGAGGGGAAAATTTCCCACTCGATTTTGCGGGCGCAACAGAACATTAATAAAGAAGATAAGGTTTTAGCGGATAAAATCGGCAAACTGGTGGCAGAGGAATTAAAACCACAATTTGAGCAAGAAAAGATTTTAGGCACTGATGAGATCGGCGATGTGGTAGAAAGAGTTCTAATTGACCAACAGCTGTATGATATTGCCCGGGCGTTTATCATTGCCAGAGAACGCCAGCGCCAGGAAGCCAAGGCCGAAAAAGGCTTAGGAGTGATTGATGATATTGGACTGTCCTATACTTCGATTGTGGTGATGAAAAATAAATATCTGCAGAAAGGCGAGACGCCGAAAGGGTGTTTTAAGCGGGTAGCGAAAGCGGTAGCGAAAGCGGAAACAGATAAAAAGAACCGTTCTCTTTGGGAAGATCGGTTCTTCACGGTTATGTCAACCTTAAGATTTTTGCCGGGCGGCCGGACTTTGGCTAATGCCGGAACAGCCAATGGACAGCTGGCAAACTGCTTTGTGATGCCGATGCCGGATTCAGTCGAGGGAATTTTTGAGAGCATTAAAGAGTCCTCGCTTTTAAAGAAAAACGGCGGCGGGGTGGGATTTAGTTTTTCCCGGATCAGGCCGAAAGGCGATGCCGTGGCCGGAACGAGCGGGAAGGCGGCCGGGCCGGTGGCCTTTATGAAGATTATTAACGAAGCATCGGAAATTCTCCAGCAGGCCGGCGGCCGTAGGTCCGGTAATATGGTGGTTTTGCATGTGACGCATCCGGATATTCTGGAGTTTATTACCTGTAAAGAAGATGAGGCGAGTTTAAACCAGATTAATTTTTCGATTGGCTTGACAGACAAATTTATGAGAGCGGTGAAAAAAGACAAGCCCTGGGATTTAATTAATCCGCACACCGGCAGCGTAGTGAATACTGTTTCCAGCCGGTCGATTTTTGAGTTGGCTTGTTCTTATGCCTGGAAAAACGGCGACCCGGGCATGATTTTTTTAGACCGGATTAATCAGGACAATCCGACGCCGCGGGTGGGGGTGTTGGAGGCGGTTAACCTCTGCGGCGAACAGCCGCTTTTAGCTTATGAAGCCTGTAATTTAGGATCAATAAACTTAGCAAAACATATATCCGGCGGGCAGGTGGATTGGTCTAAATTAGCCGAGACAGTGAAGATCGGCGTCAGGTTTTTAGATAACGTGGTGAGTGTTTGTAAATATCCGCTTAAGAAAGTAGAGGCAGTGGTTAAGGCTAACCGGAAAATCGGCTTAGGGGTGATGGGTTGGGCAGACTTGTTGGTAAAAATGGGAATTCCTTATGACTCCAAGGAAGCGTTAGGATTGGCAGAAAAGATGATGAAGTTTATCCGGGAGACGGCTTGGAATACCAGTGAAGCACTGGGGAAAGAAAAGGGCAGTTTTAAAAATTTTAAAGGTAGCTTATGGCAAAAAAGAAAATATAAATTTTTCCGCAATGCCACCTTAACGACAATTGCTCCGACCGGCTCGATCTCCATGCTGGCCAATTGCAGTTACGGGATTGAACCGCACTTTGCCAATGCTTTTTACAAGGAAGCTTTAGGGGGGATCAGGCTGCCGGAGATTAATAAAGATTTATTGGTTAAATTAAGACAGGTTGGTTTAGACACAAGCAACGGTTTAATTGATCAAATTGTCGCCAACGGCACACTTCAATTAATTAAAGAAATCCCTGATGGAATTAAAAAAATATTTGTGACGGCTCATGAAATTGAGTTTCAGGATCATGTTAAAATGCAGGCGGCCTGGCAGAAATATACGGATAATGCGGTCAGCAAAACTATTAATTTGGCGGCCGATGCCCGCGTTGAAGATGTAATTAAGGCTTATATTCTGGCTTGGGAGTTGGGTTGTAAGGGGTTGACGGTTTATCGGGATACCAGCCGGAGGGTGCAAGTGCTTAATATTGGGTACAACAAAAACACTAAATTCGAAGCACGAAATCCGAAACAAATTCAAAATTCAAAGATTAAAATTCAAAAAAAAGATAACTGTCCGCAGTGCGGCACAAAATTGTTCAAAGCCGAAGGCTGTGCTATCTGTCCGGCTTGCGCCTTTTCTGTTTGTAGTTTATAAAATACTTATGATAAAGAAGCGGGGAAAGCTAGTTGTCAGGCACGGGCCGATGTGGTCAGATAAGACCACTTGGCTGATTGAGAAATATCGTCAGGGACGCAGAGTTTTGGCTTTTAAACCGAACATTGACGACCGCTATACCGGACGGCCGGTTTTAAAAAGCCATAACGGTAGTGAAGTCCGGGCGATTTTAGTGAATAAAGACCGGCCGAAAGAATTACTGGAACTGGCGGAGAAAATCGCCGGACTGGAAAGGATTGTGATTGATGAAACTAATTTTTTCCACCAGTCTTTAATCAGAGTAATTGAGCGGTTTATTAAAAAAGGGATTGATGTTTACGCGGCCGGTCTGCTTTTGGATTCTGACCGGAAAGAGTTCGGGCCGACCAAAAAATTAACCCGCTTGGCTGATGAAGTGATTGAGGGGAGGGCGCGCTGTGACTTTAGGTTTGCCAACGGTTATTGTACCAATCCGGCCAAGTTCACTTTTGCCAAAAGAAAAAAAGAGTCGCAGTTGGTGGTCGGCGCGGCCGATTTATACGGCGCGGCCTGTGCTGAACATTATCACTTGCTGCATGTGACCGAGACAAAAAACGAAGATTGGCTGAGGCGATTGCGGTTGCCTAAAAAAATTGGATTGGACCCGGATTTAAAGACTTATTTACAGGCCATTGGCCTGCCGTATTTAAGACGGCCGCTTAATTTTTCACGAGACCGTTATCCCCGGATTGAAGTCGGCGCGGACACGATGCGGGTGGGGAAAACGACTGCAGTCGAAGTTTTGGCAGAAGAGTTGAAAAAGAGGAAACTGCCGGTGATGGCTTCATTGGAAGATTGGCATAATAATCCTTATTTAAAGAAAAGTTATCAGGATTCGTCGCTGGCGCTGCTTCAATCGCAAAAATGGTTTATTCAAAGAAAGTATCATCAATTAAGGCTGGGAGCGGAAAATAAAATTTTCATTCAGGATGTGCATCCGGAAATGGATTTTTGCTACGCGCTGACAAACTTAATTTTAGGCCGGATGAAGCTGAAGCATTTTCAAAAATATGTTGACTATTTTTATAGTTTGGATTGGGCCCACTTGCCGGCGGCCGACGTTTTGGTCTATTTAACTGCCAGTGATAATGTTGTCTTAAAACGGGCGCATGCCAGTTTGCGGCCGTTTGAAACGATTGACGATAATTATTTTCTGGTGATGAAGCGGGTGAATCAAGCTTGGCTGGCCGGGACCAAGTATCTGTTGGATGTGGTGGTTTTGCCGATTAACACTGATAATTTTAACTTTGTCACCAACAAGGGAGCCAAACAAAAATTAGCTAAAAAAGTCCTGAAAAAATTAGCCGAATTAGGTTGGAGATATTAATGTTAATCGTTTTTGAAGGGATTGACGGATCAGGCAAGTCGACGCAGGTAAAATTATTAAAAGCAGATTGCCGGCTGGCTTTTCCCCGCTATGACCAGTTTTTCGGGAAAATCATTAAATATTTATTGCATTTAAAATACGGGCAGAAAATTAATCCTTACGTGCTGGCGTTTTTGTTTGCCACCGACCGTTTTTTTGCCAAGCCGTTGATCAAGAGTTGGTTAAAAGATGGCAAAACTGTGGTGTTGGACCGTTACACCGGTTCCAGCCAGGCGCATCAGGGGGCGAAGTTTTCCGGCAGACAACAGCGGGAAATTATTGAGTGGATTGATTGGTTGGAAAATAAATTTTTTAAACTGCCGCAGGCGGATAAAGTGATTTTTTTGAATGTGCCGTCGGCGATAACCAGAAAGCTGATGCTTTCTCGGAAAAAAGACGCGGCAGAAAAGGATTTTGACTACCAGCAGAAAACCTACCAACTGTACTGTCAGTTGGCAAAAAGAAAAAAATGGCAGATAATTAACTGCGTTAAAAAAGGAAAGTTATTACCGGCGAAGGAGATTCATGAGCAAATCCGATCAAGACTTAGTTAAGCGGGCAGTCGAGGCGGCTCAGAATTCTTATTCGCCGTATTCAAAATACAAAGTCGGGGCGGCTTTGTTAACCGTGGGCGGAGAAGTTTTTTCATCCTGCAATGCGGAAAATGCGTCTTTAGGTTTGTGCGACTGTGCCGAATCTTCTTTAGTTTCCAAGGCAGTCAGCGAGGGGATGGTGAAAAAATACGGACGCAAGTTTATTAAAGCGATTGCGGTGGTGACCAAAAACGGCGGTATGTTCTGCGGCCGCTGCCGGCAACGCATCCGCGAACACTGCGATGACTGTAAAATTATTTCCGGAAACTTAAAAGGGGAAATTTTAAAAACTACCAGTTTGAAAAAGTTACTGCCTGATTCTTTCGGCCCGGAATCCCTTGGTATTGTTTGACACTTATTGGTACGATCGTAGTAAAAAGTGTATAGTTAATTTATGGCTAAATTATTGCGCTCTCGGGACAGAATTTTATTAGGACTGGCAGTTTTGGGGGATTTATTGGATGAGGTGGTTGGGGGCGGCTCACGGGCCTATCATGCGAGAAAGCTTGGTTTTTACACCCCGTCTTGGTATTCAAAAAATGCCCTGCAGACGGCTGTCAGCAGGATGTTAAAAACAGATTTGATTAGTAAAAATATTAAAAAAGGCGAGGTGTTTTGGGAGTTGACAAGTTCAGGCAAGAAACAATTGGTTCGCAGTTTTCCGATGCTGAAATGGCAGGAAAAACAATGGGACGGCTGGTGGCGGATTGTGGTTTTTGATGTGGGAGAAAAACAAAGGAAGATGAGGGATAGTTTGAGAGATAAGTTAGTCGAACTGGGTTTTGGCCAGTGGCAGAAAAGCGTTTATGTTTCCCCGCACGATGTGGCACGAGACATGATTGAATTTTTGGAATCAGAACATTTGACCGAAGAGGTATCGGTATTTACAGCCAAAGAGTTGGGCCCGGGCCAGGCGGAAAAAGCAGAAAAGATGTGGAAGCTGGAGAAGTTAAATAATCGTTACTGTCATATTGTAGAGCAGTGGAGGGAAATCAAAGATAAAAAATTAAATCAAAAAGAGGCACGGAAAATTATCAGCCAGTATTTATCGGTAGTTGAGCTCGACCCATTTTTACCCAGAGAGTTATTGCCGAAGCCATGGTTTGGAATTAAAGCAGAAGAAATATTCAGACGATTGAAGAAACAGTTGAAACACCTTGACACTTTTTAGTACGATCGTGGGTAAAAGTGTAATATGTTACATGGAAATCAAAAAGATATGACCGTATCGGCGTGGTTGTTTTTAACTTCCAGAGTGCCGTCATGAATTAAATCACGATAGGCGTCACCGGTGCCTTGTAAGTTAAAGTTGCCAAGATTCAATATTTGAACATCGTCTGGTTTTTTTAGCGGTAAAGCTTGTTTTTCCACTACCGCGACGGAAACTTGGGCGCGGTGGGCAATATGGTGTTCAGCTTCAGGGCTGGCGCCGGCGCAAAAAATTGAGTTGGTGCAGGCTCTTAATTTTCCGCCGAACATTTGCGGATTTATTGCAAAGGGATTAAACTCTGCGGATTCGTTGCGATGCATAATTTTTTAGACTATACTCTATTTATGTCTTTTAAGTCAAGTTCGGCGGGATTAAAAAGGATAAAAGAACAGATAAAACCCGTTTTCAAAAAACACGGGGTGATTAAGGCGGCTGTTTTTGGTTCATTTGCCAGAGGTGAGGCAACAAAAAAGAGTGATCTCGATTTACTGATAAAATTTAAAGGCAGGAAAAGTTTATTAGACTTAGTCGGATTAGAACAGGAATTGAGCGATAAATTAGAGCGGGAAGTTGATGTATTAACTTATGGATCTATTAATCATTTGATTAAAGACAGGGTAATACAGGAGCAAATTTTGATACTATGACAAAAGATCCGTTAGTTTATCTGGATCATATTCTTGAGAGCATTGAGATTATTGAAAAGCATGTTAAGAAATTTAACCGGAATAAATTTTTAAAAACGATTCCAATTCAGGATACGGCAATCCACAGAATTCAAATAATCGGCGAAGCGGTGAAGAATATTCCTCAAAATATTAAGAGTGAATATCCTGAGGTTGAATGGAGAAAGATTGCGGGAATGAGGGATAAATTGGTGCATGATTATTTTGAAATAGAATTGGATTTAGCTTGGGAAGTGGTAAAGAGAGACATTCCTGTTTTAAAAGAACAGATTGAGAAAATAAAAAAAGATTTAAAATTAAAGCAAAAAAGGTTAATTTAGTTTATGTCTTTTAAGTCAAGTTCGGCCACGAAGCCGGAAGTACAAGGATTACAGTATCACACGCGGTTGAAGCCGGGAGATATTCCACCTTATGTGTTAGTTCCCGGCGATCCCAAACGGGTGGCTAAGATTGCCCAGTTGTGGGATAAGGCCGAGGAAGTGGCCGATTACCGGCAGTACCACACCATGAAAGGCGAGTACCAGGGAGCGAAATTGGCCTGTATCTCCAGCGGTATGGGATCACCAGCCATAGAGATGATGTTGGTAGAGTTAGTGAGAATCGGAGTTAAGACGTTGATTCGGGTGGGAACTTGTGGTGGTTTACAATCAGAGACGAAGGTGGGCGATTTAGTGATTACCACCGGCGCGGTCCGTTTGGACGGGGCGAGCAAAGATTATGTCATTCCCGAGTATCCGGCCGTAGCCCACTATCAAATTGTAGAAGCATTAATTGAAGCCGCCAAAATCCATAAAGTGAAATATCACGTCGGCATTACTGCTTCGACCGACACTTTTTATTGTGGTCAGGGAAGGCCTAGCTTGAATGATTACCTGCCCAGCCATAAAGCCAAGATTTTTGAGGATATGCAGGCGGCCAATGTCAAAAATTTTGAAATGGAAGCCGGCTGTTTGTTGACTCTAGCTTCGTTGTTTAATGTCCGCGCCGGAGCAATCTGTGTGGTGGTGGCCGACCGGGTGCGGGATAAATTCGAGTTGACCGACGAAATGGAACAATCTGCCGCTTTAGTGGCCAGCGAAGCAATAAAAATTTTACAGAAAGGAAAAATATGTTAGAGTTAGAGATTGATCCTGGTAATACGACAACCATTGTTATTGGGGAATCGGGAACTGAATATGAAAATATACATGAGGAAGATCCAATTAATCAAGGCGGAGGAACGGATCATCTCGTAGTTCCTGAAGAATAATTTTCCCGCTTGACAGAAGATATTTCATATTAGATAATATACATAATATGTATATTAACCGGAATGAAAATAAAGAGAAGCTAGAGAGTTTACCGTATTTCAATTTAATGGCGGTGCGGCAGCTTTATGATTATTCGGAAGCGACGGCCCGCCAGACTTTAGCCCGCTGGAGCAAAAGCGGCCGGATTATCCGCTTAAAAAAAGACTTATACATTACCCGCGATTTTTGTTTGGCTCATCAGGCCGATCCGGACTTTGCCGGTTTTTTAAGCAGCGTGATCCAGCCTTTTTCTTATTTGTCTTCGGTTTACGTGCTGCAGCTTGGCGGTATTTTAACCGAAACGACTTATCCGATTACCGGAGTGACGACCAAAAATACCCAGTCAGTCACCAACCGGTTTGGGAATTTTAGCTATTCGCATATCAAGCCGGAGTTATTCGGCGGATATGAAGAAAAAAATGTTTGGGGGGTAGGGATGAAAAAAGCCGGTTTAGGAAAAGCCTTGTTTGATTATTTTTATTTTCGTCACGGTCCTAATTGGGATTTAAGATTCAATTGGGAAGAATTTTCCGCCAGTGATATTAAAGATTATAATTATTGGGTCAGGGCCAGCCGGTCCAAAAAAATACCACTATGGAAGCGATTGTTGAAGGATTAAGAAAACTGTTAGCCGAACCGGAAATAAGGCAGGCTGACGCTGAAACCAGGCGGATAGTGGTTAAAGATGCGTTAATACCCTATTTTTTAAAATTTATTTATGGCCATAAAATATACCGGCAACTGGCGTTTTACGGCGGATCATGCGCCCGGGTGGTTTACGGTTTAAATCGGATGTCTGAAGATATTGATTTGGATAACAGTCTGGGTTTAAATTTAGCCAATTTTAAAAAAGATTTAGGGTCATATATCCGCGGCGAGCTGCAGTTAAAAACCGGTGATGTTTATTGCCAGGCAGGAGAGTTAATTAAGAGGTGGACGGTAAGATTGCCGATTTTACATGATTTGGATTTATCGGCAAATCAGTCGGAAAAATTGCACGTTAAATTAGAAGTCAGCCCGCAGAAGCAGATAGCGATAATTGTTAAAACTCCGGTGGTGCGTCATGGGAAAAGCATGGTGATTACCCATTGGGATAAAGCCACTTTGATGGCCGGGAAAATGATTGCCTGTCTTGAGCGGGGGGCGGCTCGTGATTATTTTGATTTGGTTTGGTATATGCAGCAGCAGGCGAAACCTTTAGAGGAAAAATTATTAAAAGACGCAAAGGTTAGCCGTACCACAAGGCAGGCATTTTTGGATCTGGAGAAAAAAATAAAAAATATCAAGCCAATTGAATTAATTACGGATTTAACTCCGCTTTTTCCTGAAAAGATTTTTGTCGAGGAATGGGTGAAGAATTTCAAAGATTTCTTTGCCAGATACGCGGAGTTTTACAAAACTGGTGCTTGACAAGCTGTTTTATTTTTTAGTATCCTTAAATCCCAGAGCTATGAAATATCAAACTCTGGGATTTTTTATAATAAAAATAATAACGGAGATCACCCGCAAGGGTGATTTTTTTATATGAGGCATTGTTTGCGTGTCATCGATTTTTCTAGCAAAGAATTGATAGAGATTTTAAAACTTTCTGCCAGATTGAAAAAAGAGTTAAAAACCAAAGGTAAAAATAAACCGATTCTAAAAGATAAAACTCTGGCAATGATTTTTGAAAAACCGTCTTTAAGGACCAGAATTTCTTTTGAAATCGGCATGACACAATTGGGTGGCCATGCGCTTTATTTGGGCCCGGCAGATATTCAAATGGGAGCGCGCGAATCTGCCCACGATATCGGCGTCGTTACTGCCTCAATGGCTGATATGATTATGGCGCGGACGTTTAAACACAGCACCATTCAGGAGTTGGCCGATGGTTCAAGTGTACCGGTGATTAACGGTTTGTCTGACTTAGAGCATCCGTGTCAAATTCTGGCAGACTATTTGACCATATGGGAGAAGTTAAAAAAATATCAACAGCTGACTTTAGCTTATTTTGGCGACGGCAATAATAATGTGACTCATTCACTATTATTAATGTCTGTTTTGTTGGGGAATGAATTCAGATGCGCGGCCCCAAAAGGTTATTTTATGAATCCGGCTATAGTTAAAGAAGCGGAAAAGATAGCGGTAAAAACTAAAGCAAAAATCGTGCAGATTGATGATCCGGTCAAAGCGGCCAAAGGAGCGGAAGTGATGGTGACGGACACTTGGGTGAGTATGGGTTTGGAGTCGGAGAAAGCTAAGCGCTTAAAGATTTTCCCACCATTTCAAGTGACGCCCAAACTAATGGGATTAGCGTCTAAAAAGGCAATTTTTATGCATTGTTTACCGGCTTACCGAGGCAAGGAAGTGGCTGCCGAAGTGATCGATGGGCCGCAATCAGTTGTCTTTCAAGAAGCAGAAAATAGGCTCCACAGCCAGAAAGGATTAATGGTATTTTTATATGCCTAAATTTTGGTTATTTAATAATAGCTATATTTCCGTGGATCAAATAAAATCCCGGGTTCAGGTAGATGAATTATTTAAAGTTGCCGACGTGATGAAAGCCAAAGTTTTAAAACATGAAGTTTATGAACCATTAAAAGGTCAATGCGTGGCGATTTTATTCTATCAGCCATCAACCAGAACTTTTACCTCGTTTGAGGCGGCGGCCCGCCGCTTGGGAGCTTATACTATTGCCGTTCACGGCATGGCCCAATATTCATCGGTAGCTAAAGGCGAGACTTTGGAAGATACGATTAAAAGTATTCATCAGACAACCGGTTGCGACGCGATCGTGATTAGACATCCGGACAATAATAGCAGTGAAATAGCCAGCCAAATTTCTTACGTACCGGTGATTAACGGCGGTTCAGGTACAGCCGAACACCCGACCCAGGCACTGTTGGACCTGTACACGATTTATGATCACTTTAAAACCATGGATAATTTACACGTAGTCATGGTGGGTGATCTGTTATACGGCCGGACAACCAAATCTTTAGCTAAACTGTTGGCAACGGTCGCAAAAAAAGTAAAGATTACTTTTGTTTCGCCAAAAGAGCTGATGTGTCCGCGGGAATTTGTGGCCAAAATTAAGAGTGAGGTGAAGTTTAATGAAACTGATAAATTAACCAGTGTTTTGTCTGAGGCCGACGTAGTTTACATGACCCGGGTACAGAAAGAGTGGTTTGAAAAGTCCGGGAAACTGGAAGAATACGAGCGGTTAAAGGATAAGTTTGTTTTAACCAGGCACATGGTGACGATGATGAAGAAAAAAGCAATTGTCATGCATCCGTTGCCGCGGGTAGGTGAGATTTTGTATGAAGTTGATGAAGATCCGCGCGCCAAATATTTTGAGCAGATGAGAAGCGGCCTGTATGTGCGGATGGCAATTTTGAAACAAATTTTATGTCCCTAATTAACTGGCGGGGATTAATTGATATCCATGTTCATTTGCGTGAGCCCGGGGCGACACACAAGGAAGATTTTCTGACCGGATCAAAGGCGGCTAAAGCCGGCGGATTTAGTTTTATTATTGACATGCCTAATAATACACTGCCGACATTGACCATGGCGCGCTTGAAAGAAAAAATTGAGCTGTCCAAAAAAGCGGTCTGTGGTATTGGTTTCCATTTTGGAACTAATGGTTTAAATTTAAAAGAATTTCCGGCTGCTGCTCGGCACCCCCGGGTGTTTGGATTAAAAGTTTACTGTAATCACACCACTGGCGAAATGCTGATTGAAGATATTAACTTATTGACAAAGGTTTTTGCAAGTTGGTCTAAGCCTAAACCGATTTTAGTCCATGCGGAAGGCGAGCAGTTAAAGATGGCGATCGCGCTGGGAAAGCAATTTAACCGGAATTTACACGTTTGTCATATTAGTTCAAAAGAGGAAGTGATAATGGTGAAAAAGGCCAAAAAATCACGAATGAAAATTACGGCTGGTGTGACCCCGCACCATTTATTTTTAAAACAGGGAGCGGCGGCAATGAAGCCGCCCTTAGGCAGTTTAAATGATCAAAGAGCTTTGTGGCAGGGATTAAAAGACGGCACAATTGATTTGATTGAATCAGATCATGCGCCGCACACAAGGGCGGAAAAAATTAAGGAGCCGCCGGCGTTTGGAGTGCCGGGATTGGAAACGACATTAGGATTAATGCTTTTAGGAGTGAAGCAAAAAAAGTGTACTTTTAAACAAGTCAAAAAATGGCTTTACGATAATCCCAAAAAAATATTTAATATTCCTTACCAGAAAACAAAAATTAAGTTCGATCCGGACCAGGCGTGGATAGTTAAAAATTCTGAATTAAAAACCAAGTGTGGTTGGTCGCCGTTTAATGATTGGCGGCTTTATGGTAAGGTCAATTTATGAGTTTAAAAGTTAGATTTTTAGGAATAGATTTTAATAATCCCTTGGTGATGCCGTCGGG
>CAZYUF010000012.1:0-4071 GCA_964650605.1 uncultured Pseudomonadales bacterium
AATGTTAAAATAGAGGAATGATTTGGATTCTGATGTTGGTTTTTGGAATCACTCGACTTGTTAATCTGGATTTGCTGCCGATTTTTGCTGATGAGGCGATTTACATCCGCTGGGCGCAGTTAATCTGGCAGAAAACTTATTATTTTTTCATTCCCTTATCTGACGGCAAAACCCCGCTGTTTATGTGGCTTGTGGCGCCCTTGCTTAGGCTTGGAGCCGACCCTTTATTAACCGGCCGGGTTTTATCAATTATTTCCGGCTTAGCCACCTTGCTTGGCGTTTATTATTTAACAAAAGCTCTTTTTGATAAAAAAACCGCTTTACTGGCCGCAATTTTAGTCATTCTCCAGCCATTTTTATTATTTTATGACCGTTTAAGTTTAACTGACAGTTTGTTAACGGCTTTAATAGTTTGGTCGTTTTATTTTACCCATCGGTTGTTTTCCCGTCCTTCGTTGAAGTTCGGAGCAATTTTAGGCTTTCTGGCCGGGGCGGTTTTATTAACCAAGCCTTCCGGTCTGTTGTTTTTATTATTGAATATTTTACTGATTCAGATGAAGAACATAAAAAAACTTATCAAATCTGGCTTGTTGGCGGCGATAATTGCTGCCGGTTTATATAATTTTTTGCGTTTATCCTCGGCTTTTCCTTTAATCAGCTCCCGCAGCCATGATTATTTAAGAAGCAATCAGGAAATTCTTCACGGCTTCTCTCAATATTTCCTGCCCACCTTTAAAGTTTTCTTTTCCTGGCTGGTTAGCTATCTTTCCTGGCCGGCAATTTTCTTAGTAATGATCAGTCTGTTATTGGCGGTTAAAAAGAAAACAACCATAATTATTATTCTGTTTATTTGGGCACTGATGCCGCTTCTGGTCCAAGTCAGCATCGGTAAAATTATTTATCCCCGTTATTTACTGCCGCTTATTCCGTTTTTAATCATAATTTTAAGTTGGGGACTCACCAAAATTAATAAAATTGTCTGGTTGCTGGCGCTTGTTTTTATCTTATCCTGGTTAAAATTCGATTGGTTTATCTTAACCAATCCGCTCCAAGCGCCGCTCGATCCTTGGGAAAAAGGCCAGTATCTTCAGCAATGGTCGTCCGGTTATGGCTTAAAGGAAATTAAAGACTATTTAAATAATCTTCCCCAAGATCAGCAAGTTTTGGTGGCCACCGAAGGCTCTTTTGGTACTTTGCCCAATGGATTGCAAATATTTTTTAATCAGTCTAAACATGTAGAAATTCTCGGCGTTGGTTTTCCCGACAAAACCGTTAGCCCGGCTATGGAACAGGCCTTAAAAGAAGGTAAAAAAGTTTACCTTGTAGTTAATTTTCACCGTTATAATTTATCCGCCTCTGACCGGCTGACCTTGATTAGCGAATATGTTAGGCCGGGAGAAGAAAAACTAATGTTTTATGAAGTTAATTAGAAAATATTGGCTATTATTATTGGCCACGGTAATAGTTCTACCGTCAATTTGGCCGTTATTCCGCTCTGATTTTTTCCGCATGCACGATTGGACCCATGTCGCCAGGTTAGTCGAGCTTGATTTAGCCCTTAAGGCCGGGCAAATTCCTCCCCGCTGGGCGCCTGATTTTGGCTGGGGACATGGCATGCCCTTGTTCCATTTTTACAACCCCTTGCCGTATTACGCCGCCGAGATACTTTATTTAATTAAACTGCCGGCTGTCTGGGCAATCAAAACCGTTTTTGCTTTAAACTTTCTTTTTGGTTTTTATTTTATGTACCTTTGGGCAAAAACTTTTTGGGGGAAATATGGTGCTTTAGTCGCCGCGACTGCTTTTACTTACTTGCCTTACCGGGCAGTTGATTTTTATGTCCGGGGAGCCTTAGGTGAGTTAACGGCCATGACGTTTTTACCGTTATTGTTTTATGCTTTGAAAAAAAAGAAACTGATCTTAACCGCCCTAGCCTGGACGGCTGTATTTTTATCACACAACGTCATCGCTTTATTTTCTTTATTTTTTATCCCTCTTTATCTTTTATTCAATTTAAAACTTTGGAAAAAATTTCTGTTAATTTCGCTTTTAACTTTCGGTTTATCCGCTTTCTTTATTCTGCCGGCTTTCTTTGAAAAAGACTTGACTGTTGTTAACAGTCTCACCGGCGGCTTTTTCCATTACTCCTTCCACTTTATTTATTTACGCCAGCTGGTTAGCCGGGCTTGGGCTTACGGCGGTTCGATTTTAGGCCCTTTTGATGACATTTCTTTCCAGTTGGGCTGGCCGCACTTAATTTTAGCTTTATCCGCAGTCCGCCTTTGGCGGAGGCTGACTTATTTTTGGTTAGCTTTGGCAGCGGCTATTTTTATGATGACTTTTCACTCTCAGTTTATTTGGGACCGATTGCCAATTTTGGCTTTAGCTCAATTCCCCTGGCGGCTGCTCGCTTTTGCCGCGACTTTTGTAGCCTTTTTCTCCGGATCTTTGTTTAACTGGTTTAAAAACAAATTAATCGCCCTGGTTTTGATTGTCTTAATTATCGCCTTAAACTGGCAGTACTTCCGGCCGGAGAAATTCTCGCCGGTCAACGATTATTATTATACCGACCGCCAGCGGATTGCTAATGAGATGAGTGGTGTTTTGACTGATTATTTGCCGAAAAATTACAGCGATTTTCCTACAGCCACTGGCGGTAAAACACCGCTTGAATTATGGTCGGATATAATTAGCTTATTAAGTTGGCTGGGGCTGTTAGTTTATGCCGTCAAATTTTATCGAACCAGAGCTTGAAATCAGCGAAATCAGCCACCGGGCCGTCTCCGGGGTTATTGTGCTGACTTTAAGAAAATTTGCCCTGCGGGCCATCAGTTATTTAGGGGGTATCTTTTTAGCCAGGCTGCTGGCGCCGGAAATCTTCGGCATTTTTGCCATCATCAGCTTTGTGATTAACTTTTTTGCTTTTTTTTCTGATGTTGGTTTAGGCGCCGCTTTAATTCAAAAAAAAGAAGAGTTGGCCAAAAAAGACTTGGCGGTCACTTTTACCCTTCAGCAAATACTGGTCGTGGCCGTGGTTTTGGTTATTTATTTATCCGCCCCTTGGTTTAGCCTTAAATATCACTTAGGCACTCAGGGGATTTGGTTAATCAGGATTTTTTCTTTATCTTTATTTTTGACTTCCTTAAAAACTATTCCCTCAATTCTTTTAGAGAGGAAGTTAAAATTTACCCGTTTGATCTGGCCGGAAGTCGTCGAAGTGGTTTCTTTTCAAATCTTGGCCGTCGGTTTAGCCTGGCTGGGTCTGGGCGTTTGGAGCTTTATTATTGCTTTATTAATCAGAAGCTTATTAGGGGTAATCGTCCTTTATTTTATTTCCCCCTGGCGCCCCAGTTTGGCTTGGGATCCCCGGATTGCTAAAAAGCTGGTTTCTTTTGGTTTGCCGTTTCAGCTCAATGGTTTTATCGCTGCCATTAAAGATGCGGTCATGCCCGTCTTTGTCGGCGCGGTTTCCGGTGCCGCCGCCGTCGGTTATCTCAATTGGGCCTTAACTTTTTCTAAACTGCCGATTTTATTTATGAGCGATATTTTCCGGGTCACCTTTCCGACCTATTCCCGGATTCAGCACGACACTGCCATGCTCAAACAGGCGATTGAGAAAACCATCCGTTTTACCAATCTGTTTCTTTTTCCGGCTGTTTTCTTATTAGCCGCGACTGCCAAACCGATTATTACCATTATTTTTACCGATAAATGGCTGCCGGCTTTACCGGCATTTTATATTCATCTTGGCGGCATTCTTGTCGTCGGCATTACTAATACTTTTATGGATAGCTTGTGGGCTTTAGGTAAAACCAGGATTGCCGTTAAACTCTTAATTATTTTTACGATTGTTAATTGGCTGACCAGTGTCCCGTTAGTTTATCGTTTTGGTTTTACCGGCGCCATGATTGGTTCAGTGATTGTTTTGTATGTCTCTTTGCCGCTGACTTGGTATTACATCAGGAAAATCGTTAAAGTTGAAGTGATCAGACACATCTGGCCGGCGTTTCTAGCCAGCGCTTTAGCCGGACTGCTGGCCTTTAAACTAAGCTTTTTGGCAATTAATTTATT
>CAZYUF010000012.1:4171-14940 GCA_964650605.1 uncultured Pseudomonadales bacterium
TGTACGGTGATTTTGGAATACCAGAATCCGAAAATGACCTTGGCGACGATCAAATCGTTAAAAAAGGCCGTTCTTCCGGCAGGTTTTACTAACCAGATTGTCGTCGTCGATAACTCTCCGGTTCCCGACGGTTTATTGGAAAAAAGCCTGAACCAAGATAAAAGCATTAAATTAATCACTACTTTGCAAAACACCGGCTTTGCTAAAGGCAACAACCTGGGAATTAAATATGGTTTAAAACGCGGCTGTCAATATTTTTTACTGCTCAACAATGATGTTTTGGTAAATCGGCATTTTTTGCAACACTTGCTGGCTTCCGGGGCTGATCTGACTGTCCCGAAAATATACTTTGCCAAGGGATATGAATTTCATAAAAATCAGTATCAAGCCAATGAGTTAGGGAAAGTTATCTGGTTTGCCGGCGCAGAGTTTGATTGGGACAATGTTTACTCAAAACATATCGGCATGGATGAGGTTGATAAGGGGCAGTTTAATCGTGCCCAAGAGATTGAGTTTGCCAACTTTTGCTGTGTCTTAATAACTAAGGAAGTATTTAAAACCATCGGTTTTCTGGACGAAAATTATTTTCTTTATTGGGAAGACGGGGATTTTTCTATCCGGGCCAAACAAGCCGGTTTTAACATTGTTTATCAGCCCAAGGCGATTATTTGGCACAAAAATTCCGGCAGTTCCGGCGCCGGTTCTTCCCTTCACGATTACTATCTGACCAGAAATCGCTTAATTTTTGGTTTTAAATATGCTTGTTTAAGAACTAAGTTTGCCTTAGTCAGAGAAAGTTTTAAGAAACTGATCACCGGCCGGCCCGGAGAGAAACAAGGTATAATTGATTATTGTCTGCGCCGTTTTGGCAAAGGTAAATTTCTATGAAATTAACCGTCATTATTTTGACCCGCAACAGCAACGGTTTGATCCTGGATTGTTTAAACTCGATTAAATCAGCCGACGAAATTGTGATTGTTGATGATAATTCCACTGATACCACCCTCTCGATTGCTAAAAAATTTCCCGTTAAAGTTTTTTCCAGACAGCTTGACAATTTTGCCGCTCAAAGAAATTTTGCCATCTCTAAAGCCACTATGCCTTGGGTATTATTTCTTGATTCGGACGAAAGAGTCCCGCTCAAGCTTCTCCACGAAATTAAAACAGCTATCAGCGTCGATACTTATTCTGCCTATCGAATGAAACGCCTTAATTATTTTTTCCATCATGCCGTCAAACATGGCGGTTACTGGCCTGATTGGCAAACGCGCTTGTTTAAACTCAAAGACTTTGCCAAATTTACCGGTTCTGTCCACGAAACGCCTCATTTCTCCGGCCGGTTAGGTGACTTGGAAAACCACTTAACTCACTTTTCTCATCAGAATTTAGCCGAAGGCCTGGAAAAAAGTTTAATCTGGACTAAAAAAGAAGCCGAAGAATTTATTAAAGCCCACCACCCGCCGATTACTTGGTGGCGGATTGTTAAAGTTATGGTGTGGGAATTTTGCTTTAGGTATTTTAAAAAATTAGGCCTTCTTGACGGTTATGTGGGTTTTATCGAAAGCTTAATTCAGGCGATCAACCGTTTTTTTGTTTATCAGCAGATTTGGGAGTTGCAGCAAAATGAAAATCGGCCTTTATAGTCCTTTCTTGGCTGACAACATTGGCGGCGGCGAGCGCTATTTATTAACCGTTGCTGAATGTCTGTTGACTCAACATCAGGTTGACCTGATTGTTCCCCAACTCACTCCTGGTTTACAAGAAAAATTCCGCCGCAGCTTCAACTTAAAACTAGCTGGTCTTAATTTTGTCGTTGGTCCTTTTACTCCTCAATCTTCAGGTCTTGATCGGGCGAAATTCACCCGCCGCTATGATATTTTTTATTACATGACCGACGGTAGTTTTTTTGTTCCCCGGGCCAAGCGCAATATAGTTCATTTCATGATTCCTTTTAACCGGCCGCCGAATTTAATTCAGCGGTTTAAATTATGGCACTGGCCGGTCAAAGTTACTAATTCTTACTTTACCAAGAATGCTCTGGAAAGAATCTGGCGGATTAAAATCGATTACGTCCATTGGGGAGCGGTTGATCAACATGATTTTAAACCCCTGGCTAAACAAAATATTATTTTAAATGTCGGCCGTTTTTTTAGCCCCAAGGGAAATAAACACTGCAAGCGTCAGGACTTTCTGGTGAAAACCTTTAAAACTCTTTGCGATCAGGGCTTAACCGATTGGCGCTTAATTTTAAACGGTCCGGTTGATCACGGTCAGGATAACTTAAGCTATGCTAACCAAGTCGCCCATCTGGCCCGAAGTTACCCGGTTACGATCCGCCACCAGGGAAGTTTCCGGCAGTTACAGCAGGACTATGGCCGCTCCAGGATTTATTGGCATGCCGCCGGTTATGAGGTTGATGAAACCATCAATCCTCAGGCGGTGGAACATTTGGGTTTAAGCACGGTGGAAGCTATGTCCGCCGGCGCCGTGCCGGTGGTCATCAATAAAGGCGGTCAGCCGGAAATCGTGGCCACCGGGATTAATGGCTTATTGTGGGATAATCAGCAAGACTTAATTAAACAAACCTTAGCCGTTATTCATGATCCAAAATTATTTGCTAAGCTGCAACAGCAAGCCCGGCTTAGGGCCAAGGATTTTTCCCCGGCCAAGTTTTGCCAGCAGACTTACAAAATCTTTAATCTATGAAATCTGTTTCTATAGTTATTCCCAATTACCAAAAACTGCCCTTAATTAAACACTTGCCTAAAGTTATTGCCGCCAGCCAGGGGAGTGAAATTATAGTTGTTGATGATGCTTCCCCTGATGATACCGTGGTCTATTTAACCAAACATTTTCCTCAAGTTAAACTAGTTGTTAATCAAACTAATCAACGTTTTGCTGTGTCCTGCAATCGTGGGGTAAAAGCCGCCACCGGCGAAATTGTCGTCTTATTAAATTCTGATGTTGCTCCAAAACCCAATTTTTTAAAACCATTGATTAAACATTTTTCTGATCCGAATGTATTCGCCGTTTCTTGTTTGGAAATTCAGAAGAGCGGTGTTAGCGGAAGAAATCACTGCCAATTTAAACGCGGATTTTTAGTTCATTCGGCGGCTTCGATAAATAAAACTAAGGCAACCGAGAACTGCTGGGCCACCGGCGGCTCGAGCGCTTTTGACCGGCAGAAATATCTGGAACTTGGCGGCATGGACCCTTTATATCAGCCGGCTTATTGGGAAGATATTGACTTATCTTGGCGGGCGCGGGAAAATTTTGGCTACCAAATTCTTTTTGAGCCTGAATCTCAGGTTTGGCACAATCACGAAACCACCAATGTTTCGGTTTTCGGCCAGAGAAAAATGGAATTAATGGCCCTGCGGAATCAAATCTTATTTGTTTGGAAAAACATCCGCGGTCAACAGCTTCTGGAGCATTGGCTCTGGCTGCCATATCATTTGGTTCTGACTACCATCCGCACCAGGGGATTATTTTTAACTGCCTTTTTACAGGCTGTGCTTAAATGGGTACAATATAAGTTATGAAAGCTTTAATTTTAGCCGGCGGTTTCGGCGTTAGATTAAGAGAGTTAGTTCACGGCCAGCCAAAACATATGGCAGCCATAAATGGCCGCCCCTTTTTACGCCGCTTAGTAACGATGTTAATTAAGCGCGGGATTAAAGAGATTGTTTTTGCCGTTGGTTATTTACCTCAGTCAATTAAGGATGAGTTTAAAGAATATTGTTTTTCCGAAGATGACCGGCCGATGGGAACAGCCGGTAGTTTAAAAAACGCTCAAAGATTTTTTAAGAGCGATTTTTTAATGATTAATGGCGATACTTATTTAGATATTGATTATCAGCAGGTTTTTCAAGCCCATCGAACCAGCGGCCGGCTGGCAACCTTGGTCGTTAATCAGGAAGTCAGTTGCGGTGTTTATGTTTTTTCTCCTCAAATTTTCGACCTCATTCCTGAAGGAACAAAATATTCTCTGGAAAAAGACCTTTGGCCAATTCTTCTTAAACAAAAACAAGTCAATTTATTTAAGACTAATCAAAAATTTATCGACATTGGTTCGCCGCAAGGCTATGCTCAAGCCCTTAAAGAGCTAAAATAATTTATGGACACAAAAACTAAAATCCAAAACCATTTTAAAACCAGTGCCTTAGTTTATGAAAAGATGATTACAATCTGTTGGCCGTCAATCCAACAGGCCGCCCTGGCCCTGATTGCCACCTATTATAAAAACGGCGGTACGGTCTTTACCTGCGGCAACGGCGGTTCCGCCGCCGACGCCCAGCATATCAGCGACGAACTGATGTGCATGCTCAGAAAAAACAATACTTTTGAATCCCGCTTTCCCTTATCTGCCCATACTCTGACCACTGATTCTTCGGTGATTACCGCGATTGCCAACGATTTGGGCTTTGACTATATTTTTTCCCGCCAGCTGGAAGCTTTGGCGCAGACAAAAGACGTGTTAATCGGTTTATCGACTTCCGGCAATTCTGTCAATGTGGTTAAAGCTTTTGAACTGACCAAAAAACGGGGAATTAAATCAATTGCTTTTACCGGTCAGTCAGCCGGCAAAGCCGGGGGTAAAATTGCCCGATTAGCGGATATTGTCATCAATATTCCTGCCACCGACGTCACCTTTATTCAGCAGGGCCATGTCGCCGCCTTTCATGCCATGTGCGACGTCATGGAAGAAATCTTATTTGGCAATCGGGGATTAAAGATTACTCCGATCAAACCATGAAAATTAGCAGTTGTGCCCCGTGCCGGATCAGCCTAGTGGGCGGCGGCACCGACGTTGACCCCTTTGCTTTTAAATATGGCGGTCAAGTTATCAACTTGGCCATTGACCTTTATCACCGCGCCACCTTAATTCCTCATCAAAATTCACAGTTAAGATTGTCAGCCTTAGGTGAATCCAGACTGATTAATCAAATCTATGGTTTTCAATACCATCAGGACCCCAAGTTTGATTTAATTTACGCTATTCTTAATTTTTTTAAACCGCAAATTAGCTCCGGTTTTAATCTAACTATTACCGGCCCCCAACACTCTCCTTTAGGTCTGGGCCGGTCCGGTTCAGCGGCCGTAGCCATTATTGCCGCTTTTAATGCTTGGTTAAATACTAAACTTACTCCTTTGGATATTGGTTTATTAGCCGCTCAACTGGAAATCAAAGAACTGGGCTGGTCCGGCGGCAAACAGGATTCTTTGGCCGCCGCTCTCGGCGGTCTTAATCTGATGCATTTTGGCCCCGGCAATCAGGTTAAAGTCGAACCGATTAAATTGGATCAATCAAATTTTAAAGCCTTAAAGGAAAATATTTTTATGATCTATCTTGGCGGTGATCGCCACTCTGGTAATCAGCAAAAAACCTTGATTTCCGGCATGGCTGAGAAAAATAAACTTCAGGCTTTAATTAACTTAAAATCAGCTGTCAATCCGGCCGTCAAAGCCCTGCGATCTGCCGATTGGCCGGCTTTGGGAAAAATCTTGCACCAAGCCTGGGAAGATAAAAAAATCTCCAATCCCCAAGTTTCTAACTCCCAAATTGATAAACTCTACGATATTGCGATTGCTCATGGTGCCTATGGCGGTAAAATTTCCGGCTCCGGGGGAGCCGGCAGCATGTTTTTTCTTATTCCGCCGGGGAAAAAGTCGGCGGCAATTAATGCTTTAATTAATCAAAGAGTTAAATTAATTGACTTTAACTTTGATTTTGAAGGGGTTAAGGTGGCAGTCGATGATGATTGATGGCCACTCAGTTTATATCCGTCCCGGTTTTAAGCCTCAAAAAGACTGGGCGGTTTTCTTTGACCGCGACGGCGTGATTAATGTTGAAAAAGACTTTGTTTGTCAGCTTGAAGATTTTGCCTTAATTCCGGCCGCCGTAATAGCGATTAAAAAATTGAATCAGGCGCAAATACCGGTAATCGTGGTGCACAATGCCGCCGTTGTCGCCAGAAACTTATGCCAACCAGAGCAAGTGGAGACCTTTAACCAACACTTAGTTAAGGAGTTATCCAAACAAGGGGCAGTGCTTGACGCGATTTTTTACTGCCCGCACCACGCCAATGCTTATAATCCTCAATTTAAGAAAGATTGTGATTGGCGCAAGCCTCAATCGGGCATGCTTTTAGCCGCTCAAAAAAAGTTTCACCTGGATTTAACCAAATCTTTTATTTTGGGTGATCATGAGCGGGATATAGAAGCCGGGAAAAATGTGGGAGTCACCGGTTTTTTAATTAAAAGAGAGTCGGATATTTTAAACGCTGTCGAGCAAATCTTACTATGAAAGCTGTTATTTTAGCCGCCGGTATCGGCGCCAGGCTTAAACCTTTAACTGATCGTCAACCAAAAGTCATGATTAAAATCGGCAACAAGCCTATTTTGGAGCATTTGATCAATCTTTGTTCTTTTCACAACCTTAAAGATATTATTATTAGTACTCATTACTTGCCGGAAAAGATTTCTGCTTACTTTCAAGACGGAAAAAAATTTAATGTTCACCTTACTTACTCGCATGAAAAGAAAATGTTGGGTGGCGCCGGCGCTCTTCAGCTCGCTTCAGCTTTATTAAAAGATGACGACTTCATTGTTCTAAACGGCGATGTTTTGACTAATGTCAACCTGACCGAGATGATCAGCTTTCATCACCGCCGGCAAGGTCTGGCTGCCTTTTTAGTCCATAATACTGATCATCCTTTAGACTCTGATTTAGTGGAGTATGACGATAATAATAAAATATTACGTTTTTTCAGGCCCCAAGCCGGAGACAATTTTCAGCCCATCTCTAAATCCGGCGCTCATATTTTCCAGCCTTCAGTTTTAAACTTTATTCCGCCTCAACAGGAATTTTCTTTGGAAAAACAGTTAATACCGGCACTGTTAACCGCCCACCAGCCGCTTTACGCCTATTATTCCAATTGCTATTCTAAGGATATGGGCACCCTGGAAAGATTGGTGCAGGTCAGAAAGGACTATCAGGATGGCAAAACTGCCTTTTAAGAACATCTGGCTTTTTCTTCCTTGTCTCAATGAGGCCGGCAATCTGGCGGTGATCGTCGCGGCGATTCAATCACAACCAATCTCCCCTTTGCATATCTTAATTGTTGTCGATCAGTCTACTGACGGGACAGAAGCAGTCGCCGCCCAGCTCCAACAAAAATATCCCCGCCAGGTAATTGCTTGGCAGCACCCCGGCCCCAGCAGCCGGGCCATTGCCGGCAAAGACGCCTTTAGTTATTGTTTAGACCATGGGGCGGACGTGATTATCGAAATGGATGCTGATTTTTCCCATGATCCGAAATATATTCCGGTTATGCTTAAAGAATTGTCAAAACCCGGAATGGCTGTAGTTTTAGGCTCTCGTTTTCTTCCCGGCGCCAGCGACTCTGACCGGTCTGCTTTTAGAACCTTTGTCAGCCGCCTCTCCGGCATAGTTTTTAGAATTATTTTAGGGATCAGGTTAACCGATATGGGTTCCGGCTTTAAAGCCTATAAACGTCAGGCTTTAGCCTCCATTGATCCCCAAAATCTTTTTTCCCGCAAAGGTTTGGCGATTTCCATGGAATCCATTTTTCGGGTGATAAAAAATAACTTTACTGTTAAAGAAATTCCCATAGTTTTTAAAGACCGGCAAATAGGCGAGTCAAAACTATCCTGGAAAGATTTTCTCGAACCGGTCTTTGTCTGTTTTAAATTAGTTTATTCTTTGGGGAGATTTCATGAAAAATAAGTGGCTGCTGCTGATCATCATTGTCGCGGCCGCCGCTTTGCGTTTATATCATCTCCAGTCAAATCCGCCTTCACTTAACTGGGATGAAGCCGCTGTTGGCTGGAATGCTAACACGATTTTCCACACCCGCCGGGATGAGTATGGCACCCGTTTACCTCTGAGTTTTAAGTCTTTTGGCGATTACAAAGCCCCGGTTTATATTTATTTAACTGCTCCCATAGTCGGTTTATTCGGCCTGAATCCTGTTTCCGTCAGGCTGGTTTCGGTTTTAGCCGGTATTGCCGGCGTCTACCTGCTTTATTTACTAGGTTCAGAACTTAAAAACAAACAGCTGGGAATTATCGCCGCCGCCTTACTGGCAATTACTCCCTGGCACGTTATTTTATCCCGTCCGGCCTTTGAGCCAAACTTAGCTTTATTTTTCATCTTACTGGGAATATATTTATTTTTAAAAGCTTTAAAAAAACCAATTTATTTTACGCTTTGCGCTTTTAGTTTTGCGCTTTCTATGTACGCTTACCACAGCCCGAAAATTTTCGTGCCGATTTTTTTATTGGGATTAACTTTTATTTACCGCCGCCGCCTTTTTTCTAAAAAATTAAGGACTGGGCTGCTGGTTTCTGTTTTCCTTGGTTTAGTGGCATTAACTCCCATGATCAAAGAGATGGTGTTAAAAAATAGCGCCGTTCGCTTTCAGGGCACATCGGTATTTTATGATCAGCAGGGAATTAAACAGCCGCTGAAACCGTCTTTAATTACCCAAATATTTAAAAATTATTTTATCCATTATTCGCCGTCTTATTTATTTTTTGGCAGCAGCAACATGCCGCGGTTAGAACTTAGAACAGTCGGCCCGCTTTTATTAATTGAAGCGCCGTTTTTACTTATCGGTTTGATTTATTTATTAAAAAATAGACGAAAACAATGGGCTAAACTTTTGCTTTGGTGGTTAGTGGCCGGGCCGATCCCGGCCATGATCGGCAGGGAAGTCCCTCACCCCCTGCGTGCTTATAATCTTCTCCCGCCGTTAATAATTATCACCGCCCTGGGCATACACTTTTTGCTACGATCGTACCAAAAAGTGTCAAGAGTAATTATCATTTTATTTGCTATCAATGTCGCTTTTTTGATTCACCACTACTTTTTTGTTTACCCAATTTATTCGGCTCCGGACTGGCAGTATGGGTATCAGGAAGCAGTGGTTTATGCCCGCCAAAATGAAGATCAGGTCAAAAAAATAGTTTTTACCAGTGCTTATGGCCAGCCGCATATTTTTGCCTATTTCTATCAAAACCGTGACCCTTTAAGTGTTTTTTGGGGAGCAATGAGTAAATATCTTTTCCGGGATATTAAATGGGCTGAAGACAAGAACTTAGAAAATGTCCTCATCATTGGTTCTGCCCAAGAAATCCCTGCTGGTGCCCCTGGTATAATTAAAGAAATTCTTTTTCCTGATGGCCAGGTTGCCTTTAGAATAGTTAAAACCAAACAATGAAACAAAAAATAATTTTCTTTATTCTATTTTTGTTAAGCCGGTGGTATATTTTGGCTAACCCGCCGGTTAATTATTCTGATGTTTTTCATGACTATCGCCGCTATGCCCAAATGTGGCAAAGCGGCATTACCCCATATTTTAAACATCTTTATGAATATCCGCCGCTAACGATTCCCTTACTGTATTTGCCCGAAGCCTTAAATCAACTCAATATCGGTCATTACTATCAAAACTACCGTTTCCAGATTTTTATTCTGGACGCAGTGATATTTATTTTTATTCTTAAGGCCTTAATTAAGTTGAAAACTAAGCCTTTATCCAAATACTTAAGTCTGGGATTTTATTTAATTGCGCCGATGGTGGCTAAAGATTTTTTTTACGAAGGGATTGACTGGGTCTTTGTCGCTAGTTTAGCTTTGGCAATTGTTTTTATGTCCAAACGCTTGCTGTTTTGGATTTTCTTTTGGTTGTCCACCGGAATTAAATTGTTGACCGCTCCGCTGGCCTTAGTTTTTTTAAAAAAAGACTGGAAGCAAATGATTTTAGGTTTTCTTTTAGTTTGGGGCTTGCCGCTTTTAATTTTCCGTTCGTCATTAGGAGTAATGTTTGTTTACAACAACGAACGGGGGATTAAATACGCTGCTTTCCCCGGTTTTGTCGTCGAAACCATTAATTATTTCACGCACAGTGAAGTCCGGCGCGACCAGCCGCCGGATTTTGAGTTGCAGGGTCCGGTTTCTCAAGCGGCGGAAAAAGCCGTTTCCATAATCTTTCCCCTATCTATATTATTAGTTTTGATTTATGGCAAGAAAAAGAAACTGGATAGTTATGCCGGCAAAATCAAAATCAGTTTAATTTTTTTCCTGACGATCTTCTTTACTGCCAAGATTTTTTCCCAGCCGTTTCATTTGTGGTACGTGCCTTTAATTGCTTTGTATCCGTTTAAGTCAATTAAACATCAATTGGCGATGATGGCCCTGGCTTTAATTTTATTAATTGTGGACACCACGCCTTGGATCCGCGTTAATGAACAAATGATGGTTTTTAACCCCTTACCGTTAAAGTTTTTTAGTTATTTATTTTTACGCTACCTGCCTCTGGCCGGTTTATTATGGTTATCCGTAAAATTACCAAACCGCTAATCGCCGTCTTAATTTTGGCGGCGGTTTTAAGATTTTATCATTTGGGCTCTAACCCGCCATCCCCCTATTGGGAAGAAGCCGCTTTAGGTTATGATGCTTACTCAATCTTAAAAACCGGCAAGGACTTCCATGGTAATTCTTGGCCGCTGGTAGCTTTTGAATCATTCGGCGATTACAAGCCCAGTCTTTATTTTTATGCCACCGTGCCTTCAGTAGTAATATTTGGTTTAAACACCTTTGCCGTCCGTTTTCCCTCAGCTCTTTTCGGCACTTTAACAGTTTTATTAGTTTACTTTTTAATTAAAGACAAACGTACCGCCTTGATTGCCTCTTTGCTGTTAGCCATTTCACCGTGGCATCTTCAGCTTTCCCGCGCCGGCTT
>CAZYUF010000013.1:0-3855 GCA_964650605.1 uncultured Pseudomonadales bacterium
CGTACCGGTGCCGCAGCTGACTGTCACCGCTGATTTTAACTTAGCCAGCCATAAACCGCCTTTGGCTAAACACTCCAGTTCATTTTTATCCTGTGTCGTTGCCACCGGCGTATTGCCGGCCAACTGCTTTAACCAGTTTTTAGTAAAGTTCGCTTTTTCTACCGACCAGGTTTTTAATATTTTTTTACCGTTAAACAGCACTGCATCAACATAACTGGCCCCGAAATCAACTCCCAAAGTTTTCATTGCTTCATTATACCGCCACTTGACAAACTAATTACATATTCTATTATGCGAATATGTATTTAGAAGTATTTACTAAACAGGCCAGATTATTGCAAGCTTTAGCCCATCCTAAGCGGCTGGAAATTTTAAACTTGTTAGCCCAAAAAAGCCTGACGGTGACCGAGATTTACTCCATGCTCGATCTGCCTCAGGCCAATATCAGCCAGCACTTAATTAAACTGCGTCAGGCCGGCGTGGTGGCGACTAAACGAATCGGCAAAGAAATTTATTACCGTCTGGCCAAGAAAAAAATTATCCAATTTCTGCCCCAACGCCTCAATTTATTAAAGTTAACCCCTCTTGTTCACGATCCGGTTTGTCAAATGCAGTTGTCTCCTAAAACCGCAGTTTTAAAAAAACATTATAATGGCAAACAGTATTATTTCTGTGCCTCCGGCTGTTTGCAAAAATTTAAATTAAATCCAAACCAATATGTCTAAACAACTAATCACTTTTCCTGTTTCCGGTATGCACTGTGCCAGCTGCAGTTTAAATATTCAGCGGGCTTTGAAAAAAACTGCCGGGGTGATCGACGCCTCGGTTAGTTACGCCAGCGAACAAGCAGTGGTCGGTTTTAACCCGGCTTTAACGACTCAGTCAAAAATTTTCAATGTCGTTAAATCGCTAGGCTACCACCCAATCAAGGTTGATAAAACCGTTGAACTCAAAGCCTTAAAAACCAAACTGATCATCGGCGGGAGTTTAGCCTTGGTTTTATTAACCAGCATGTTCCCTTTTGCCCCTGCCTGGCTGAAAAACCCGTGGTTATTATGGTTATTGTCAACGCCAATTCAATTTTGGGCGGGTAAGGGATTTTATCAGGGGGCTTGGTCGGCCTTGAAAAATAAAACCAGCAGCATGGACACCTTGGTAGTTTTAGGTACTTCTACCGCCTATTTTTATTCGGCGGCGGTGACATTATTCAAGCTCGAAGGTCACACTTTTTTTGAAACCGCCGGTGTGATTATCATTTTCATTCTTCTAGGCAAGTTTCTAGAAGCCAAGGCTAAAAACCAAGCCTCGCAGGCGATTGACAAACTGTTAGCTCTTCAGCCGCAAGTTGCCCATTTGCTTAAAAATAAGCAAATCATCGACGTTAACATCAACAACCTGAAAGTAGGTGATTCGGTTTTGGTCAAACCCGGAGAAAAAGTGCCGGTTGACGGCGTCATTATTAAAGGCGCTTCGGCAATCGATGAAAGCCTGGTGACCGGCGAAAGCCTACCGGTGGAGAAAAAGTCCGGTGACAAAGTCATCGGGGCTACTTTAAATACCAGCCAAAGCTTTTATCTGCGGGTGGAATCAATCGGCGAAAACACCACTCTGTCCAAAATTATTCAGTTGGTGCGTCAAGCCCAGGGGTCCAAGCCAACGGTCCAGCGCCTGGTTGATGAAGTCAGCCGTTATTTTGTCCCCACGGTTTTAGTTTTATCAGTGGTCGCTTTTTTTCTTTCCGGTTTAACCGGTTTGATCGCGGTTTTAGTCATCGCCTGCCCTTGCGCTTTAGGTTTGGCTACACCGACTTCAATCATGGTCAGCGTTGGCAAAGCGGCGCAAATGGGTGTTTTGGTCAAGTCGGCGCCGAGCCTGGAAATCGCCGCCAAAATCAAAATAGTCGTGTTTGATAAAACCGGTACTCTCACCGTCGGCAAGCCGGCCGTGGTGGGTATTTATTGGCATGTGGCTAAAAATAAAACACAAATTATGGCATTAATCAGCGCCGCGGTGAGCCAGTCGAGCCACCCGTTGGCCCAGGCGATCAATGTTTATTTATCCAAAAAAAGTTTGGGTAAATTACCTCCAGTCAGTGAGTTTAGTGAAATTCCCGGCCAGGGCATTAAGGCAGTGAGCGGCAAAAATAAGATTTTAATCGGCAACCAAAAATTAATTCCGGCCGCGCCGCTAAAATCGAAACTAGACACCACTGCGGTTTGGGCGCAAATAAACAATCAGGTAGTCACCCGTTTTAATTTATTCGATCAGTTAAAACCCGAAGCCCAGGAGGCGATCAACGCCTTAAATCAATTAAAAATTCAAGCGATTATGATCAGCGGTGACCATCAAGCCGCCGCCGCCAAAGTGGCTAAGGAATTGAAATTAAAAAAGTTCTATGCCCAGGTTCAGCCCGGGGATAAAGTTAAGTTGGTGGCAGATTTGAGCCAATCCCGGACTGTGGCCATGGTCGGCGACGGGATCAACGACGCCCCGGCTCTGGCCAAAGCCCACCTGGGGATTGCCATGGGCGGAGGGACCGATGTCGCCATCGAGTCGGCAGGGATGACCTTATTAAGAAATGATCTCAATCTGGTTCCCAGAGTAATTCGTCTTTCCCAGCTGACTTTAATAAATATCAAGCAAAATTTATTTTGGGCCTTTGCCTATAACCTGATTTTAATTCCGGTGGCGATGCTGGGTAAGTTAAACCCAATGCTGGCGGGATTGGCGATGGCTTTCTCCAGCGTTTCGGTGATGGCCAATGCGCTAAGATTAAAAGGGGCTAAATTATGAACCTCGGTTTAATTTTCTTTACCGGTTTAACTACCGGCGGCCTCTCCTGTCTGGCGGTCCAGGGCGGGCTATTGGTGAGTTTAATTGCCAACCTAAAAAGTCGTTTTTTATTTCTGCCGGTCCTGATGTTTTTATTAAGCAAAGCCACTGTCTATGCGGTTTTAGGTTTTTTATTAGGTTTGTTCGGCTCGAAAATCAGTTTAAACCCTGCCATCGCCGCTGTTTTCCAGATTTTTACCGCCTTGTTTATGTTCGGTACGGCCATGAATTTATTAAACATCCACCCGATTTTTCGCTATCTTACCATTACCCCGCCGGCTTTTGTCCGCCGCTTCTTGAAGTCAACCAATAAAAGCGAAGCCCTCTTCACCCCCTTAATTTTAGGCGCCTTAACTGTGTTGATTCCCTGTGGTGTCACCCAGGCAATGGAAGTATTGGCAATTAACAGCGCCAACCCAATCCAGGGAGCCTTAATTATGTTGTTTTTTGTGTTAGGCACAGTCCCTTACTTTTTCCACTTTAACCCGGCCGCTGCGCTGGTTTTTTTCCGCCGAGCGGTTTGAATCTAACCCGGTCAATAACCAAATCACCATCAATATTAATAACTCCGGTTACAGCCCGAAATATTTTCAGGTCAAAGTTAACCAACCGGTCCAGTTAACCTTAGTGTCGAAAAATGTCCGTTCCTGCGCCCTGGCTTTTGTTTTTAAATCATTTAATATTCGGGCAATCTTAAAGCCTACCGATAAACAAACCTTTACTTTTACTCCGACCAAAACCGGCAGTTATCTCTATTCTTGTTCCATGGGGATGTATAGCGGGACAATGGAGGTAGTCCAATGAAACAAACCAGCTATCCTAAAAGCCAAACTAAAGTGGAGTTTGATCCGCAAAAAATTACCCCGGTTAAACTGATTAAAACCATTAAGTCCCTTGGTTATAATGTGTTAGAATAAGACTATGGAACAAAAACTGCCTGCGGATTTACAGAAAAAAATCGAAGAAATGAAAGCCTATACCAAACCGGAGCAAATGGTTCAGTATCTTAATTTAGTTGCCGCT
>CAZYUF010000013.1:3955-13051 GCA_964650605.1 uncultured Pseudomonadales bacterium
TTAGTCGGCCTGGTCGGTACCGGTAAAACTACCTTTGGCCACTCTTTAGCCGAGGCTTTGAACCGCCGTTTTGTCCGCATTCCTTTCGGCGGCCTTGGTTCTGCTCTTGATCTGCGCGGCCAATCCCGGCTTCACCCGGACGCCGAACCCGGCTTGATTATTAAAGCCCTGAGGCGGGCCAAAACCCGGAATCCGGTTTTACTGCTGGACGAAATTGATCGGGTTACCGACGCCTCCCGGGCAGATATTATGGGTGTTTTAGTGGAACTGTTAGACCCGGAGCAAAACGCGCAGTTTACCGACCATTATCTTGACTATCCTTTTGACCTGTCCGCTGTTCTATTTGTCGCCACCGCCAACAATACCCGGAATATTGCCACCGCGGTTTTAGACCGTTTGGAAGTGATTCAAATGCCCTCCTACACTGATGAAGAAAAAACTACTATTGCCAAAGACTATATTTTACCCCGGGTTTTAATCGAATCCGGTTTATCCGCTGACAACTTAACGATTGACGACGATGTTTGGTCAAAAGTCGTCCGGCCTTTAGGTTTTGATGCCGGTTTAAGAACTTTGGAAAGAACCATTGAAGGTATCTGTCATCAACTGGCCCGTTCCATTGTTGCCGGCCAAGCTAAACATTTTCATTTAACCAAAGCCAATATTACCAATTATTTACCCAGTTACTAAATATAACCATTATAACGATTATAATAATTATAAACATTATATGAATTTACGAATCGTACCATTAGGTGGCGGCCCGGGCACAGTCACCAGCAACATGTATCTTTATGAATATGGTCAAGATGCCCTGATTATTGACTGCGGCATCGGTTTTCCCGAAGACAAAGCTTCTGACGAAATCATTATTCCGGACATTTCTTACTTAAAGCATAAATCTTTAAAAATCCACGGCCTTTTACTGACCCACGGCCATGACGATCATCATGCCGCCCTGCCCCACATCTTGCCCCAGCTTGGTTATATTCCCCTATATGGTTCCCGCTTAACCGCCGGTTTTGCTCAGGACCGCTTGGCCGACTTTGATTTTAATCAGACTATTAATGTCCTTTCCGAAAACGATCAGTTGCACCTCGGCCCTTTTACCGTTGATCCGATTCACGTCACCCACTCAGTTCCGGACACTTTCCATTACGTCATCAAAACCCCCCTTGGTGCTATTTATCATGGCAGTGATTTTAAATTTGACTTAACCCCCCTAGATAACTGGCCGCCTAACTTTAAGAAAATGATTAATCTCAGTAAAAACGGGATTTTATGCCTGTTGTCTGACTGTTTAAGAAGCGAGCGTCCGGGCTTTACCCCCTCAGAAACTACCTTAAGCCATGCTTTGGAGCGGGAAATTACCCACTGTCCCGGCCGGCTCATCTTTACCACCATGTCTTCCCAGATTCACCGGATTCAACAGGCCATTGATATTGCCATTAGCCACGGCCGCCAAATCTGCTTTATCGGCCGGTCCATGGAAAGAAATACCCTTACGGCTCAGCGCTTGGGCTTCTTAAAATTTTCCCGAAAACAGGTTATTAATCAAAAAAGGCTGAAAAGTTTTCCCGATCGAAAACTTTGCTTGATTGTCGCCGGCAGCCAAGGCCAAGAATCATCTTCTTTAACCCGTTATGCCAGTGGGTACCATAAACTGCTGAAAATTAAACCAAACGACAAAGTGGTTTATTCCACAGATATTATCCCCGGCAATGAACAGGCAGTTTATCAGGTGATTGATGACTTGGCTAAAGCCGGGGTCCAGGTAGCTTACCAGGACACTGACGATGATCTTCATGTTTCCGGCCATGCTTCTAGCGGCGAACTGCAGTTGTTAATCCACCTGGTTTCTCCTCACTATCTTTATCCGATTGGCGGTGCTTTTAGGCACATGCGCCAATATTTAAAGTTGGCTGAGGAATTAGGCTACCGCCAGGAACAAATGATTGCTCCCCAAACCGGCCAGGTAGTCGAGTTTGCTAGTTCCGGCCATTTCCGCCTGGCGGAAACTTTAAAACTTAAAACCATTCTTATTAACCAAAACGAATTGAAAAAGTAATTAATATGTCTAAACACCACTCCAATAAAGGTAAACGCAAACAGCCCTTTAAACTTAAGCTGCCCCGGGAAACTTTATACACCCTGGCGTCTACCGGTTTAATTCTTTTCGGCGGCTTGATCATGGTGTCTTTGTCCCGCCAAAGCGCCTTTTTAGAGCTGATTTTTAAATTTTTTTCTTCCCTGTTTGGCTGGGGGATCTTATTTTTACCTTTCTTATTCTTAACTGCCGGTTTAATGTTAACCCGGTTAAAGTGGCGGATTACCAAACCCAATGTTTTTGTTGGTTCGGCCATTCTGTTAATTACCAGCGTCAGTTTAACTCAAGCCGGCACCATCGGTCAGCAAATTTGGGCCAGTTTAACCGGCTTAATTTACCGCTCTGGCGCTCTTTTGGTTCTTATCTCCGGCATCTTTGTCAGTTTTGTGGTCATTTTTGAAACCAGCCTGGAAGACATTTTATTAACTTCCCAAACAATTTTTAAAAAAATAAAACAAATAATTCAATCCTTTAAAAACCGGCCCAGGCCCTTATTTGATCAAAAACCGCGCGGTTTTACCGTTAAAGGCTTGACTGAAGAAAAACCTTCTCCATCCCAACTGCGGCCCAAATTAACCCCCAAACCGGCAATTGCCAATCCGATTATTGCCAATCAGCCCGGCGATCAGCAAACCATGTGGCACTATCCGCCTTTATCCATTCTGGCTGACTTTTCCGGCACTAAGGCCGACCGGGGCGATGTTAAAGAATCCGCTGGTATTATTGAGCGGACCCTGGACAGTTTTGGTATTAAAGCCAAGGTCGTGGAGGTCAATTACGGTCCGGCCGTGACCCAGTATGCGATTGAAATTGCCAAAGGCACCAAGCTCTCAAAAATTACCAGCCTGCAAAATGACCTGGCCCTGGCTTTGGCCGCCCCGCAAGGCCAGATCCGGATTGAAGCCCCGATTCCCGGCCGCAACCTGGTTGGCCTGGAAGTGCCTAACCGTTCTCTCGAAATCGTGCCTTTAAAAGAGACTTTGTCTAAAAAAGCCATGAAAGAAACCAAAAGCCAACTGGCTTTTCCTTTGGGTTTGGATGTTTCCGGCGAAATCGTCATTGCCGATATTGATAAAATGCCCCATGTTTTGATTGCCGGCGCCACCGGTTCCGGCAAGTCTGTCTGCATCAACTCGATCATTACCTCGATTTTGTTCCGCGCCAGCCCTCAGGAGGTTAAGCTTATTCTGGTTGACCCCAAAAGGGTGGAGCTGACTTTTTACAATGACATTCCCCATCTTTTAACGCCGGTGATTGTTGAACCGGAAAAAGTTGTTTCTGCCTTAAAGTGGGCGATTGCCGAGATGGAAAGACGCTATAAGTTATTTGCCGAAGTCGGTGTTCGCAACATTGCCGGCTACAACGAACTTTCCGGTTTTCAGGCTATTCCCTACATCGTCATTATTATCGATGAGTTGGCCGATATCATTTTTTATGCCCCATCAGAAGTCGAGGACAGCATTACCCGTCTGGCTCAAATGGCCCGGGCCACCGGCATCCATCTGGTTTTAGCCACCCAGCGGCCCTCGGTTGACGTTTTAACCGGTTTAATTAAGGCCAACATTAACTGCCGCCTTTCTTTTAATGTTAACTCCATGGTTGATTCCCGGGTTATCATTGACTCGCCCGGGGCCGAAAAACTTTTAGGCCGGGGCGACATGCTCTATATTCCTCCGGACCAGGCCAAACCCACTCGGATTCAGGGTACTTTTATCTCGGAAAAGGACATCAAAAACTTAATTGATTTTATTAAAAAATCTAGCGCTAAGGTTGAATACACCGAAGAAGTCACTGCTAAATATAAAGCCAAAATGCCTAACCGTCCCGGTACTGCTGGCGACGAAGACATTGACGAACTTTTTGAAGAAGCCGCCCGGGTGATTTGCCAGTATGACCGGGCTTCTGCCTCGCTTTTACAGCGCCGTCTGTCGATTGGTTATGCCCGGGCCGCCCGGATTTTAGACCAGCTTGAATATGCCGGGGCCGTCGGCCCATCCGAAGGCGCCAAAGCCCGGGAAGTTTTAATCTCCAATGCCGACAGTTTTTTAAGCGAGCATTCCCATGAAAACGATCGGTGAAATTCTTAAAACCGCCCGTGTCAGCCGCAAATTAACCCTGACGGATTTAAGCCGCCTGACCAAAATTTCTTTAGCTACACTTAAGGCTTTAGAAAAAAATCAGTTTGTTAAGCTGCCTTCGTCCACGTATATTCAGGGTTTTATTAAAAACTATGCTCAAGCCGTTGGACTTGATCCGGCTAAAACCTTGGCTGTTTTTAAACGCGGCTATGACCGCCGCCACGCCAAAAAAATTCTTCCCCAGGGTTTAACTCAACCCCTTAATCAGCCGTTTTTAGCTTCCGCCGCCGGCCGCAATTTTTTAGCCGTTGGCCTTATTTTGCTTATTCTGGCCGGCTATTTAACCTTAACTTTATTAAAACTTTTCCGCCCGCCCGCCTTAATTATCGATCAGCCTCAGGAAGCCCAGGAACTTAACTCGCCGGTTTTAATCAAGGGGAAAACTGACCGCGATGCCACTCTGACTTTAAATGACAAAACCGTGAACTTAGAGTCGGACGGCCGCTTTACCACTATCTATAGTAGCCAATCCGGCACCCTGGAGCTTAACTTTAAAACCACTTCCCGGCGGGGCCAATCCCGGGAACTTGTCCGCCATGTTATCATTGTTCAATGATAATCAAACGCATTTTACTCACCGGCGATGATGGCTATAACTCAATTGGAATCCGTTTGCTGGTCCATTTCTTAAAAAATAAATATGATTTGAAAATTGTGGCCACCAAAGTCCAGCAAAGCGGCGTTGGCGGCAAGCTCAGTATTAAAGAGGGCGGTAAATGGGGGAAAGTTCAGGTTGACGGCGTTCCGGCTATTTGGGTCAGCGGCACTCCCGGCGACGCTATGGAGCTGGCCAATACTTACTTTAACCAATCTTTTGATTTAGTTATTTCCGGTATTAACCTCGGCCCTAACATTGTCGGTGATCTGGCTTCCGGTACTTTTACCGCCGCTGTCCGGGCGATCAAACTGCAGCTGGCCCCCAAAGCTATTGCTTTTTCCTGGGTTGCGCCCGGCTCTTTTTGGTATCGCGATCATCAGGGGAACGAAGACTTAGGCGTTTACCGCGCCTATCCCGGCGAAGCCGCTTATAAACTGATTAATCTGGCCATTAAAAATAATTTTTGGGATAACTACTTACTCAACATTAACTTTCCCGATCAGCCGACCAAGGAAGTTAAATTTACCCGCTTTGCCTATTATTTCGGCGATTTTTTTAGTCCTTTAAAGATTGATAAAGCTAATCAAGCCTATTCTTACCCCAAAGGCTTTCAGCCGGAACTGCAGGGTTTTGTCAACACCGATGCCGACGCTTTAAGAAGTGGTTATATTTCCATTACCCCCTGCAAGCCGGATTTATTAAACGACCAAAGCTTCCAGGCTCTCAAAGGCAAAATAATTAATTTATAATTTTATGCTATACTTTTAATATATGTTAACTTTATCCCAAGTCATTCTGGTCATTGTCGTTACTATTCTCTCGATTTTATTGATTATTTTTTCCATCTATATTTTCCGGATCCTGGAGGAGTTGAAAAAGACCCTGCAAAAAACCAACTCCATAATGGATGATATGAAACGGATTACCAAATCTGTGGCTGATCCGATCGAACACGCCTCTGAGTTTATTTCCGGCTTAAAAAAGGGCGCTAAGTTAGTTGAATTGGCCGGGGAATTGGTTTCCAAAAAACAAGAACATGACCGAAGAAGAAAAGAATAACTCATTCCGCTATGCCGCCGGTTTGCTGTTAGGGGTAACTACTGCCGTTGCCGCTGCCTTTTTATACAAAACCGAGTCCGGTAAAAAAGTCAACAAAATCTTTAAAACTTATTACCGGGAAGTCAAGGAGCATTTTAATAAACTCGCTAAAGATTTCTCTAGCTCCGAGACTGTTGATAAGGCCGTTACCAAAGAAGTTAAACAGATCAGGAAAAAAATTAGCCTCATCAAAAAAAACGTCTTCTCCCAATCCGGCAAACCTCTGGTAAAATAACTTCATGGACTCCAATCAAATTCGTTCTGCGTATTTAAAGTTTTTTCAGGATAAAGGCCATGCGATTATTCCGCCGGCGCCGTTGGTGCCGCCCAACGACCCGACCACCCTGTTTACTTCTTCCGGTATGCAGCAGCTAGTCCCGTATTTAAAAGGCGAGCCGCATCCGATGGGGAAAAGGCTGGTGGATTCCCAGCCCTGTTTTCGCTCTGAAGACATTGACGAAATCGGCGATAACCGCCACACCACTTTTTTTGAAATGCTCGGCAACTGGAGTTTAGGGGATTACTTTAAAACCGATCAACTAGCTTGGTTTTGGGAATTCTTAACTAAAGTTTTAAAGCTGGACAAAGATAGGCTTTATGTCACAGTTTTTGAGGGCGGCAATAGTGTTCCCAAAGACGAAGAAACGTTTAACATTTGGAAAAAAATTGGCTTGCCTGAATCGCATATTTTTTATTACCCGGCCGAGAAAAACTGGTGGTCGCGCTCCGGCACGCCGGATAAAATGCCCGCAGGAGAAATCGGCGGGCCTGACTCGGAAGTTTTTTATGAATTTACTGGAATAAAACACCGCCAAAAATTTGGCGCTAAATGTCACCCCAACTGTGACTGCGGCCGGTTCTTAGAAATCGGCAACTCAGTTTTTATGGAATATGAAAAGCAGGCCGATGGTTCTTTTAAACCTTTGCCGAAAAAAAACGTTGACTTTGGCGGCGGTTTAGAGCGTCTCGCTGCTGCCTGCCAAAACACTCCCGATATTTTCCAAATCGATATTTTTCTGCCCTTGATGCAGGCGATTAACACCAAATCTTTAACTGACAGCCGTTTGATTGCCGACCATCTGCGCGCCGCTTCCGCCATGCTTAACGAGGGGATTTTGCCGTCCAATAAAAAACAGGGTTATATTTTGCGCCGCTTAATCCGCCGAGCAGCGATTAAACTGGATCACCCGCAAACTCTGACTGATTATCTTGGTTTACTAAAAACCGGAGAAGAGGCCCGAATAATTTTGAGCGAGGAAATTAATAAATTTTCCAGCTGTCTTAAAGAAAGCTTAAAAATCTTAAATACAGCCAAAATTATTGATGAAACTCTGGCCTTTAATTTATTTCAATCTTATGGCTTGCCGTTGGAAGTGATCGAGAGCGTGACTAAAGTAAAATTATCCAAGGATAAATTTGACGCTTTGTTGGAACAGCACAGCCAAAAATCCCGGACTGCTTCAGCCGGAATGTTTAAATCCGGCTTAGCCGATCATTCGGAAACTGTCACTAAACTGCACACTGCTACGCATTTGCTCCATGCGGCCTTGCGGCAAATTTTAGGCAGCCATGTCCGCCAGGAAGGCAGTAATATTACCAGCGAGCGCTTGCGCTTTGATTTTTCCCACCCTCAAGCTTTAACCCCGGCCGAGATTGGCCAAGTGGAAACTTTAATTAATCAAAAAATTAAAGAGGGTATAGCGGTCACAAAAACTATTTTAGACAAAGAGGCTGCTGTGCAGTCCGGCGCCTTAGCCTTTTTTAAGGAGACCTATCCGGATAAAGTCTCGGTTTACTCCATCGGCAATTTTTCCAAAGAACTTTGCTCCGGCCCTCATGTTGACTCGACAGCCAAGATAGGCAGTGTTAAGATAATTAAGCAAGAGTCTATCGGTGCTGGTAAGCGCCGGCTTTATGCTGTTTTAAATCATGGAACTCAAAAACCTGCTCATCAAACTTAAACGTAAAGAAGAAAATCATCAGGAATATTTTTTTGCGGTCGAAGTTACTGAAGAATTAATTAAAACTGCCGTTTGGACGGTAACCGATGGGCAAACCCAGGTGGTTAAAGTTGGTCAGCCCCAAGCCTGGGACGGGCAAACCCAGAATAAATTAGTTAGCGCCATCGATCAATCGATTTCCGCTATCTCTGCCAATATTTCTCCGGAGCCTTCCGGGGTGATTTTTGGTTTGCCGGAAGCCTGGATGGATTCAGACAACATTATTCCGGAAAAAAAAACTTACCTAAAAGCCGTTTGTCAGGAGTTGGAACTTAAACCCTTGGGTTTTGTGATTACCAACACGGCCGTCATTCAATACTTAAAAATTGATGAAGGCACCCCGCCCAACGCTATCTTTCTACAACTTAATTCCACCGAAATAAATTTATCTTTAGTTAAATTGGGTAAACTTGTTGGTACTCAATTAGTGGGCCGGTCCGAGGACTTGGGTCAGGATGTTGAAGAAGGTTTATCCCGTTTTGACAAAGTTGACACTCTGCCTTCCCGGATGATTCTTTACGACGGCCAAACTGATTTTGAGGAAGATAAACAGCAGTTGACATCCTATGATTGGGAAGAAAAACTTCCCTTTATTCATGTTCCTAAGGTTGAAGCTTTACTGCCTGATACCTCGATTAAAGCGATTTGTTTAGCCGGAGGCAGTGAAGTAGCCAAATCTTTAGGATTTGAGATTAAACCGCCAGCGGTTGAATCAACAGCGGCTGATTTGGGTTTCAGCGCGCAGGATATTGCTTTAACTAAAACTCCGGAACCAAAACCAGAGCCAGAGCCAAATCCGCCAACTGGCGGACCAAATCTAATTCAATTAATTAAAGTAGTGAAAGAGAAACTATTGCGCCTCAAATTTCCGTCTGCCCCTAAGGCCATTATTGGGATTGCAGCCGGTTTTATTGGATTGTTAATTCTTGTTATTAGCGCTTATTGGTATTTGCCTAAAGCCCAAATTACTCTTTATTTTGAACCCAAAACCATCGAAACCAATTTAACTTTAACCATTGACCCGAAAGCTTCCACCCTGGATCCGGTTAAAGCCATTCTGCCCGGAGAGTCCGTGGATATTTCTACTGAAGGCAGCCAATCTATTCCCACTACCGGGACTGCCTTAATTGGCGATCCGGCCAAAGGCAATATTAC
>CAZYUF010000013.1:13151-14560 GCA_964650605.1 uncultured Pseudomonadales bacterium
GATTATTATGCTAAAACCTCCGGTCTTAGCGGCGGCACCAGTCAGGAAGTTAAAGCTGTTAGCCAAGTCGATCAGGATAAATTATTAGCGGCCATTACTACTGAATTAATCAATAAAGCGCAAACCGAACTGCAAAGCCGTCAAGGTGGCGATAAAACTCTGGTTTCCATTCAAGATCAAGAAAAATTTATTTCTAAAAAGTTCAATCACGCCGTCAATGAAAAGGCCGACACTTTAGTCCTTGAAGCCAAACTGGAATATACTGCTTTAAGCTACAATCAAAAAGACTTACAGCTTTTGCTTAATGAGGCGGTCAAGGAAAAAATTCCTGAGAATTTTCAGGTCAGTGATTCCAGTGAAACCAAACTGGAACCGGCCAAGCTTAACAAGGATAAAACCGCTACCATTCAAGTCGCCTTTAAAGCCAAGCTTTTACCCAAACTTGATCTTGAAGCGATTAAAAAAGAGATCAAAGGTCATTATCCCGCCGCCATTCAGGATTACTTAACTTCTTTACCCAGCTTTTTAAGCGCTGATATTATTATTAAGCCTAATCTACCCTCGGGTTTAAAAACCTTGCCCCGTGTTGCTAAAAACATTCTTTTGGAAGTGAGCTCAAAATAAACTATGACTTATCTTTATTTAAAACAGCCTCCGGCTGATCCGGCCAATCTTTATCGTCGCTTACGCTGGTTTTCGACCTGGTCAAGATTTAAAGCGCTTTTGCCGACGATCATGATTGTCGTTGGCGCCAGCCTGATTATTGCGGTTGGCTATCCGATCATTTCTTATGAATTAACTATTGGTCAGCGTTCCCGCCGCCAGTCAATTCTTAAGCCGGTTCCGGACACGTCTTTGGCTGAAAACAAAGGCATTCTCAGCCCCGTTAATCCCCAAAACCCCCAAGTTTTAGCCCAAACTCCGGCCACTACGGACTATACCAACGTTTCTTCCTGGTTTAATTTTTCCCAGCCCCAAACTTTTTTAAGTCCTTCCAACATTAGTCATTACACTGTCAGCATTCCTCGATTAAGGATCAAAGATGCTTTAGTGACTGTTGGCGGCGATGATTTAAGCCGGAGCTTGATTCAATATGGCGGTACTGCCAATCCGGGCGAATTCGGCAGCACGGTGATTTTTGGTCACTCAATTTTACCCCAATTCTATAATCCGCAATCTTATCGTTCGATTTTTTCTTTGCTGCCAACCCTTAAACCCGGTGATGAAATTTTAATTAATTTTGACGGGATTCTGTATAAATATGCGGTTTATGACTATTTTGAAGTCTCTCCGGACGAAATTGATATTTTAGAACAGCATTATAACCGTAAGGAACTGACATTAGTTACCTGTGTGCCTCCCGGGACCTATTTGCGCCGTGGCATTGTTAAGGCTAAACTGGTGGAAAT
>CAZYUF010000014.1:0-10683 GCA_964650605.1 uncultured Pseudomonadales bacterium
TGTTCCGGTCCGGATGGTACTTTAATGCCAACTGACGGTAAGCTTTTTTGAGCTCCGCTTGCGTGGCATTTTTATTAACACCTAAGACTTCATAGAAGTCTCGTTTGGTAGTCATTCTTTAACTACCTCACCCTCCTGAACGTCAGCTTTTTTATCCTCGGGTTTTTTATCTTCGGATTTTGGCTCGGTCTTCTGCGCCTCGTACATGGCGGCGCCGACTTTCTGGATGGCTTCGGACAAGTCTTTGGTTTTGGCTTCCAGTTCGTCTTTCGAGCCTGATTCCAAGATGTCTTTCAAGGTCTTGATCTTTTTCTCGGCTTCGGATTTATCCTCAGCCTTAACTTTATCGCCGGCATCTTTCAGGGTTTTTTCGCTGGTGAAAATGAGGGTGTCGGCCTGATTGCGGGCATCGATCCGCTCTTTTTTCAACTTGTCCTCTTCGGCGTGTTTTTCCGCCTCAGCGGTCATGCTTTTGACTTCTTCTTCTGACAGACCGGTCGAGCCTTTAATCGTAATCTTCTGCTCTTTATTGGTAGCTTTATCTTTGGCAGTGACATTTAAGATACCGTTGGCGTCAATATCAAAAGTGACTTCAATTTGCGGAATGCCTCTGGGAGCAGGCGGAATGCCGTCAAGAATGAAGCGGCCTAAAGATTTATTGTCTGCAGCCATCGGCCGCTCACCCTGGAGAACATTGATTTCCACTGATGTTTGGTTATCGGCGGCAGTGGAAAATATCTGGGATTTGCTGGTGGGAATGGTGCTGTTGCGCTCAATTAACGGGGTGGAAACGCTGCCCAAAGTTTCAATACCTAAAGTTAAGGGGGTAACGTCTAAAAGCAAAACATCGGTGACATCGCCCATTAAAACTCCGGCTTGAATGGCGGCACCAACGGCCACAACTTCGTCCGGATTAACGGATTTATTCGGTTCTTTCCCAAAAAGATCTTTGACCGTCTGATAAACTTTAGGCATCCGGGTCATGCCGCCAACCAAAACTACTTCATCAATATCCTTGACGGTTTTCTTCGCATCTTTTAAACAGGCCTTAACCGGAGCAACAGTTTCTTTAATTAAATCGTCAACCAAGCTTTCCAGTTTCGCCCGGGTCAGTTTCATAGTCAGATGCAAAGGCTGACCGGTTTTAGATTGGGTAATAAAGGGCTGATTAATCTCGGTTTCCTTGGAAGAAGACAGCTCGATTTTGGCTTTTTCGGCCGCATCCTTAACCCGCTGGAGCGCCTGTTTATCAGCTTTCAGGTCAATGCCGTTTTCCTTTTTAAATTCAGCGGTAATATAATCAATGAGTTTTTGGTCAAAATCATCGCCGCCTAAGTGAGTATTGCCGTTGGTGGCTTTAACTTCATAAACATTATCCCCAAGCTCCAAGACGGAAATATCAAAAGTACCGCCGCCTAAATCATAAACGGCAATAGTCTCGACTTTTTTCTTTTCCAAGCCATAGGCCAAAGCGGCCGCGGTCGGCTCATTTAATATCCGTTCGACTTTTAAGCCGGCAATTTCACCGGCTTGCTTGGTGGCTTGACGCTGGGCATCGTTAAAGTAAGCCGGAACAGTAATCACGGCTTTGTCAATTGAACCGCCTAAATAGGCCTCGGCATCAGTTTTGGCTTTTTGCAGGATTATGGCGGAGATTTCCTGAGGAGAATATTTTTTCCCCTCAACCTCTACCATGACCATGGTGTCTTTGCCGCTAACAATCTTGTAAGCAACCATGCCTTGAGTCTTTTTCACTTCGGCATCGCCGGTCTTCCGGCCCATCAGCCGTTTAATCGAATAAATCGTGTTCTCCGGATTTAAAACCATCTGGCGCTTGGCAATATCGCCGACCAAATTTTTCAGCGGCTCGACAACGGAAGGAATTAAGTTTCGGCCTTCGCTGGTGGCAATAACTTTGGGGGTGCCGCCTTCCATGACAGCAACGACGGAATTGGTAGTCCCTAAATCGATACCAATGATTTTAGACATATTAAACTCCTTTACCGACTTTAACCCTAGCAGGTCTTAACACCCGACCTTGAAGGGCATAGCCGGTTTGAACTATTTCTATAATATAATCTTTTTTTCCGGGGATAAGTTCAACGCACTCGGCGGTTTTAGGGTCAAAAACAGTGTTTAATAGTTTAATTTCACTGATACCTTCTGCCTGCAAAACTGATTTAAACTTATCAATTGTTAACTGCAAACCGGCGTTTTTCAGATGCTCCTGAGTTTTTTCCAGGTCGTCCAAAACCGGTAAAAGCTTGGTCAATAAAACGGCGTTGGCAAATTTAACAAAGTCCTGCTGATCAGCCACAACTCTTTTTTGCAGATTTTGATAATCAGCCAAAGTGCGCTTCAGTTGGTTTTCCAATGTTTGAGTCGGAGAAGGTTTTTTCATAAAGATTACCAATTGGCGGCTATTTGATTAATTAAACTGCCAAAATAACGGACAGTGGGGACAATGCTTTGGTAAGATAAACGGGAAGGGCCGATCACTCCTAAGGAACCGGAAAGATTGGGGCTGGAAAAATCAACAAACACCATACCCAAGGCCTCAAATAGATCTGAGTCAAAATCATCACCGACTAAAATATGAATGGTTTCTTCGCCGGAAGCTTTAGTGAAAATGGAGTTAATCCGGCTGAATTCGTCAATTAAAGATAAAACGGCGCGGGCGACATCAATATCATAAAACTCGGGGTTATCCAGAATATGGGCTTCTCCGGCATGAAACAAGCCGCCGACAGAAGTACAGGCGACTGCCAGAGCTTTGGTTTTGTCAGCCAAGGCTTTAGTCAAGCTCGTTAAAAACTTGTCAGCTTGAAAACGACTGTCCCAAACTTTTTCTTTAACGGCTACTTCTTCGGCCACAGACAGTTCTTCTTCTTTAATCAGCTCCCGGACATAATATTTTAGGGCCATGGGGGTAGGGGTCCGGCCGGCCGAAGTATAAGGCTGTTTTAAAAATCCGGACTTGGTTAAATCCATCATCTCATTTCTAATCGTGGCCGGAGAGATACCTAAGTTGTATTTCTTTTCCAGGGTAATACTGCCGACCGGTTCAGCGGTAGTAGTAAATTCATCGATAATCGCTTTTAATATCTGAGACTGGCGATCAGTAAGATTCATATTAGCAGTATGCTACCACGACTGCTAAATAACTGTCAAGGGGATAATTCCGCTGTTTGACTTGATCGTAATATCCGTCTTTGCCGATTTTTCTAGCTTCGTCATTAATAGAATTTCTTGAGCAACTAGGCCTACAAGGTCTACAAGGTCCAACCTTGAAGTAGTTAAAATTGTCTCAATTCCCGCCTGTTACCTACAAGGTTGGACCTTGAAGGTCATTAAAAGTCAAAAAGCACTTGCTGCCAGTGTCACGCCCAACTGCTTAAAATCCCTGTCAAAGCTGAAAATTGCCTTGATTTTATTCCGCTTCATGGCCACGACACTGGAACAGTCAATAAAAGAAATTTTTTTGGATTTAACCCTCTTGAAAAAATCTTTGGCTTCTTTATGTAAAAATTTATCAATAAATATTTCTTTAGCATAGTTGTTAGCGTGATTTAAAAACTCAATCGCCGCTAGTTTTCCCAGTTTTTTGGAAATCACGGTAATTGATTCACCAATCACATCTGAAGAAGTAAAAAATCTCACTTTTTTTGATTTTAGTGTTTTTAACAATAATATTGCCCGGTCATGAGTTGAGTCTTTATCGTCCTTTATGGCCACAAAAACATTGGTGTCAATAAAAATCTTAGAGATCGTAGGCATATTTATCGTATTCAGAGTCGCCGGGGCCGCTGACCGGGTTTGCCGCCCATTGCTCCAGCGCTTCAAATTGCGTTTGTTTGTTTTTCGCTTTCTTTTTAATCTTTTTCCCTTCAGTTTTAATCGCCCGGTCCAAAAGTGTCCGGGTTATTTGAGAAAAAGATTTCCCGGTCAAGGCCGCCAATTCCTCAATCGCATATTCATGGTTATCCTGCAGTAAAATCTGTTTTCTTATTAACATACACAACTATATTACACACTTGTCTAAACGTTGTCAAGGGCGGTTTTGTTATAATCTGGCTATGAAGTTAAAAATACTGGGATTGATAGTTTTGCTGGTGGGGCTGGCGATTAGTTTGGATTTAGGCTCAAAAGTCAGCCGGTTGTTTTCTGAGGCCACTGGGAAAAAGGCGGAAATAGTGGTGGAAGCAGATAAAGAGATCGGGCCAGTGCCGAGATTATGGAATAACTTCAGCCAGGGCGGCGAGTCACACGACGGCATGTTAACAGCGGCGATCAAACCGATGCAGGCCCTCTCCCCCGGCTATGTCCGGCTTGATCATATTTATGATTTTTACGATGTGGTTAAAAAGGAAGACGGCCGGTTAAAATTTAACTGGACAAAATTGGACCGGGAAGTGGAGGCGATTTTAAAAATGGGAGCAAAGCCGTTTTTAGCGTTGTCATATATGCCGCCAGCTTTAGGCAGTGATGTTACCGGCAAGCCGGACAGCTGGGACCAGTGGCAGGAAGTGGTTAAAACAACGATTGAGCACTATTCCGGCAAAAATAATAAAAATATCGATAAGGTTTACTATGAAGTTTGGAATGAGCCGGATTTGTTCGGCAACTGGAAGACTGCGGGAGACAAAAACTATTTAGAGATGTACCGACAAACAGCGATGGCGGCAAACAAGGCTGCTAATGTCCAATCATTTAAGCTGGGCGGGCCGGCGACTACCGGTATGTATAGAAACTGGATTGAAGCGATGTTTAAGATGGTTAATGAAGAAAATTTAAGGTTTGATTTTGTCTCCTGGCACCGCTACAGCTTAAGTTCGGAGCAATATAAAAAAGATGTCGAAGAGTTAAGTAGTTTGTTAGAAACGTATCCCCGGTTGGCTTTAAAGGAAAAAATTGTGTCGGAGTGGGGCCTGGATGCAGAAAATAACCCGGGCTATGATGATAATCTGGGAGCGGCCCACACCTTAGCCAGTGTCTTGGAAATGATTGGTTCAGTATCCAAAGCTTTTAGTTTTGAAATTAAGGATGGCTTAAGCCCGGAAAATAAAACATTTTGGGGAAGATTCGGCATGATGAGCCACGAGGATACTGGTTTGGTATTAAAGCCAAGATATCAGGCCTATAGGTGGCTCAATGCTCTAGGGGAAACCAGAATTTATTTAACCGGCGAGGGCAGTTGGGTAAAAGCCGTGGCCGCCAAAAAGGCTGACGAGCTACAAATTTTTTTGGTTAACTATGACCCGGCTAATAGTCACCATGAGACAGTACCGGTAGTAATTAAAAATCTCCGGTCAGGCAGTTATGAAGTGATTAAAGAAAACTTTAACGGCCAAACCCAAAAAACCATGGTAAAAATTAACAGCGGGACTTGGGCGGGGCAGGTAATAATGCCGGCTAATGAGATGGTTAAATTAACTGTCAGACCAACAACTGAGGTTAGCGAATAACGGCCAAAAAGGTGTCCTGATTCAGAACTACCCGGCCAAAAGCCTTCAGCCTTTTTTTGCCTTTTTTCTGTTTTTCCAATAGTTTGGCTTTGCGGCTTAAATCGGCGGCATGGAGTTTAACCGTGACATCTTTACGATAGGCTTTTAAAGTCTCCCTGGCTAAAATCTGGCCGCCTAAGGCAACCTGAATCGGCAGTTCAAACTGCTGGCGGGGAAGGGCGGCTTTTAGCTTTTTGGCTAATTTCAAAGCTAATTTTTGCGCTTTAGAACGGATGGTTAAAACGGAAAGGGGCTCAATTATTTGACGATTAAGTAAAACTTCCAGTTTGACAATGTCGCTGGGGACAAAGCCGGCAAACTGCCAGGTTAAACTGGCAAAGCCGGAAGAAACAGACTTTAACTGGTCAAAAAAACCGCTGATTAACTCCTGCAAGGGCATAAAATAATTTAATTTGAGTTGTTGGCCATGAAATTCCTGAGCGATTAAATGAGCCCGGTGGTCCTGACATAAATCCATGATGCCGCCGAAGTACTTCAGGGGGCTAAAAATAGTTAAATTAATAAATGGTTCCAAGGTTTTATTAATTAAAGAGGGGTCGGGAAAATCGGCCGGACTGAAAATAGAAATCAGCAGCTGATTTTTTTTGAGTTCCAGTTGATATTCCACCGAGGGGCTGGTGGTAATCAACTCTAAATCAAATTCGCGCTCCAGACGCTCCTCAACAATTTCGGCGTGGAGCAATCCCTGGAAACCAATTTTAAAACCACTGCCTAAAACCGAGGAGTTCACCGGAGAGTAAATAATGCTGGAGTCGGTTAAGCGGAATTTTTCCAAAGATGATTTTAGTTTAATAAAATCGTTGTTTTCCAAAGGATAAAAATCCAGATAAACAACCGGTTGGGGTTCATGATATCCCGCCAAAGGCGGGCAGGCCCGGCAGTCGGCGGCGGTGATGGTGTCCCCAACGTGGCAAAGAGAGATGTCTTTTAAACCGGTAGCAATATAACCGACTTCGCCGCAAGTCAAAGAGTCAACCGGTTTCAGGGCGGGAGTAAAGTAACCCAAGTTCAGCGGTTTAAAAATAGTTTGATTGGAAAAAAACTTAAGGCTTTGGCGGTGATTAATCCGACCGTTGACTAAGCGGATATAGGCAATCACGCCATGATGAGGATGATAAAAAGAGTTAAAAACTAAAGCCTGGAGCGGGGCCTGGTCGTCGCCAGGCGGCGGGGGCAAACGATTAATCACCGCTTCAATTAATTGAATTACGTTCCGGCCGGTTTTAGCGGACACAAAAAGAATTTCTTTTTTGGCAAAACCAAAAGTGGCCTGCATTTGCCGGCTAAGATTGTCCAGGTCAAGGTTGGGCAAATCAATTTTATTAATCACCGGAATTAATTCCAAGTGGTTTTCGAAGGCCAAGTTGGCATTGGCCATGGTTTGGGCCTGAATCCCCTGAGCGGCATCAACCAGTAAAACGGCGCCTTCACAAGCGGCCAAAGAACGGGAAACTTCGTAAGAAAAATCAACATGGCCGGGAGTATCGATTAAATTAAGAATATAAGATATAGAATTCAGAGAATAGTGCAGGCGGACGGGGGCCAGCTTAATAGTAATTCCCCGCTCTTGTTCGATTGGATTAGAGTCCAATAACCGTTCTTTGTACTTGGACTCAGAAAGCGTGTGGGTTGATTCCAGAAAACGGTCGGTTAAGGTAGTTTTACCGTGATCAATGTGGCTGATAACGCAAAAATTCCTAATAGTTGATTGGTAGGGATTCATAATGAGTAAAGCGTTTAATTAAACCCATAAAGCTTTCCAGTTCTTTAATTTTTAAGATTTTAGATAAAAGCAGATAAACAGCCAAGCCAATAAGGCCGGTAATGATACTTAAAATAATTAAATCCAGGGTCTTGGTAGTGTTTAAGATATAACGGTCAAGCAATCTTAAAGGAATCCATAGGCTGAAACCGGTGCCAATCGTGGCTAAAGACATTTTAACAAAAGGGGTGAGAAGGTCCGTGGGGGAGAAACCGCCGATGAGCCGGGACAAAAAGAATAAGAGCAGACCGGCATGCAAAAAGCTGGCCAAAGAAATAGCTAAAGCCAAACCGAGCACGCCCAGGTTGAAGCGATAAACTAAAAGAAAACTAAAACTAACGTTGGTGAAAACTGCCACTGCCGCCAGATATAAAGGAGTCCGGGTATTAGATAAGGCATAAAACCCGCGGACTAAAATTTCGATAGCGGCCTGGGCAAAAACAGAAATGGCAAACAGGGCGACGACCTGACCGGTTAAAAGCGTGGCTTGCCAGGGAAAGTTTTTAGTCCCAAAAGCCAAGCGGACAATAGGCAGGCGTAAAATCAATAAAATCATGCCGGCGGGCAGACTGAGATACAAAACCTGATTTAAGGAAGTGGTTAACAGATTTTTGAATTTGGCAAAAGATGAGGGAGAAAAATGCTGGGCCAAACTGGGCAAGGCGGCCTGGCCAATGGTGGCGCCGAATAAACCAACCGGAAGTGAGTTTAAGTGCTGGGCAAAATAAAAAATTGCCAGGGAGCCGGCAGATAAAGAAGTGGCTAAAAAGACAGCCACGGTTAACTCGATCTGGCTAACAGCCAAGGCAATCGCCCGCGGCAACATTAAGCGGCCGATGCGGCGAACTCCGGGATGGTGAAAATCCAGGGATGGTTTAAAGCGAAAGCCGATGTTTTTGGTTAAAGGCACCTGGACTAAAAAATGAAGAAAGGCGCCGATAATCACTCCCAGGGCCGGGCCATAAATGCCGAAGACCGGACTTAAAAAAACAATGCCGAAAATAATGCCCAAATTATAGGCAATCGGAGCTAAGGCGGGTACCAAAAAATAGTGATGCGATTGCAAAATCCCGGTTAAAAAATTAGAGACTAAAAAGAAAACTTGGGCAATAATTAAAACCCGGGTTAGGTTGGACATCAACTGCAGTTGGGCTGTCGAGAAACTGGGGGCAATTAAGCGGCTTAAGGGCAAACTAAAAATTGCCAAGACAGAAGCCAGCAGGAAAAATAAAACCAGGCCGGCGGTAATCACGCTGGAAGCAATATGCCAAGCCTCGGCCTTTTTGGTAAACAGGTATTGCGAAAAAACCGGAATAAAAGCAGCGGATAAGGCCCCGACCACTAAAAGCTGAAAGATCATGTCCGGCAAGCGAAAGGCCGCAAAATAAACATCCAACTGCCAGGAAGTGGCGGGGTTAAAAAAGGCGCCGGCTAAAAAACGGTCGCGGAGCAAACCGAGAATTCTGGAGAAAAAAACCGCTGCCATAAGAACACCGGCGGCGGAAAGAATGCCTTTTTGCGGTTTGAACAAGTGATTCATCATCTTGACGCGAGTATAACAAAAATATAAAATCCAAACTATGCCAATACTTAAATCGGCGATCAAAAAGTTAAAACAAGATAAAAAGAGAACAAGGGTAAATAAAGTTTACCGGGAAAATTTGCGGCTGGCAGTCAAGCAAGCCAGAAAAGAAAAAACCGCCAAAGCAGTGAAGTTGGCTTACTCGGCTTTGGATAAAGCCGCCCAACAGAAAGTAATTCACAAAAATAAAGCAGCCAGATTAAAGTCCAGATTAATGAAGCTTCTTTAAGTAGTATACTTAAACTTAAGTATGACTGCCCGCAAGAAAGAAATTAATTTATTACCAAAAGAGCCCTGGGAAACCGGAATATTGGGACAGTTCATTCCCTGGACCTTATCGGTGGGACGGTATGTGGTGGTGTTTGTAGAATTAATAGTGATTTCCGCATTTTTATACCGGTTTGGGTTAGATCGAAAGTTAACGGACTTAAATGAAAAGATTAAACAAAAACAGGCAATTGTCAGCAGTTACGGTGATTTGGAAGCTAAATTTAACCGGGCCCAGGGGCAACTGCAAAAAATCAAAGCAACAGAAGAGGCTCCGGTAAAGATTGATGAAGTGCTGGATCATATCAGCCAGATAACGCCGGCAGACGCGGCTTATAAATCAATTATGATTAATCAAAAAGAAGTATCTTTACAAGGAAAGGTTTTGTCAGAAGCGGGTTTGGCAACCTTGTTAACTCAAGCTCAAGCGAGCAAGGAGTTTAGCGACGTTAGGTTAGAAAATGTCAGTTCAGGGATAGACAACAGTCAGGCCATTGTTTTCAGAATGAGTTTAGGTTTTAAACAAAAATGAAAAACTATGACCGCTATAACCAGCAGTTAAGAGTTTGGGGCCGGCAACCTAAAATCAGAATTTCCGGACTGGTTACTTTAACTATTTTTACGGTGGCGTTTTTCTTAAGCATGGCCATTTTGCCAACTTTTAAAACCATTGCCGGGTTAAAAAAAGAGATTTCCGACCAGCAGGAAGTAGAGGCGAAGCTGACCAAGAAAGCTGCCGGGTTAAAAACCGCCGAAGTTAATTATGCCAAAGTGATCAATGATTTAAAGTTAATCAATCAAGTACTGCCGGAAAAGGAAGAGCTGGAAAGGCTGGCCTGGCAGATTCAATGGTTGGCTAATCAACAAGGGCTAACGATAAGCACCGGCAGTTTCGGGGAGTTTAACCTGGTGGGCCAAGCCGCTAAACCAGGCCAAACTGAATTGTCAGCGGAATTGACCATTACCGGCAACTATCAACAAATCAGAAATTTTTTGCAGGGTTTAACCAAAATTGACCGGCTAATTGCTGTTAAAGAAGTTAATTTCAATAAACAAAAATTGCAAGGCAGCGGGGAGGTAACTGCCAGCCTAAGTCTAGCGGGATTTTATTTGCCGATAAAGGAGCAAAATGATTAATAATTGGTATGAAAAAAAGTTTAAAAAAGACTTTTTTAGATTGTCGATTTTAACCTTGGCAACCGTAATTATCTGGATTGGCATGACGGTTTATAGAACTTTAAATTCCAGCCAGGTCAAGCCGGAAGTAACCAAGCTGCTTTTACCCTTGACGCCCACATTAGACCTTGACACAATAGAAAGGATCAGACAACGGGAGATTGTCCCGGAAGCTGATTGGAATAGTTTGCAGCCGGCGAGGCCGGAAATTTTGTTGGTGCCAGGAAGTTCCAGTCCGAGCGCAAAGCTAACCAGCCCGATTCCTGTAGCCAGCGGCAGCGCTATCTAACTAAACATGTTAAATAACCACAAAGTGACCAAAATTCACTTCCCGACGGCATTGGGGCTGTTAATATTGTTAGTAGCCGTGG
>CAZYUF010000014.1:10783-12369 GCA_964650605.1 uncultured Pseudomonadales bacterium
ACCAAAATTCACTTCCCGACGGCATTGGGGCTGTTAATATTGTTAGTAGCCGTGGGCATGGGAATATTTTTTGTTAAAACCAGAAGCGGGGTCAAGCCGGAAACAACAGCGGAAATAATTCCGGAACAAGTAAGAATTACTAACGTCGCGGATACCGGCTTTACTGTTTCCTGGATCACCGGCAAGGAAACTACCGGGTTAATTAAGCTGGGAGAAAAAGTCAATGAATTAAAACAGCAGGCCCTGGATGATCGGGATCAATTATCCGGAGGAGAAGCGGCCGTAGCCGTCCACCATGTCACGGCGAAAAATTTACTGCCAACGACTAAGTACTATTTTAAAATCGAGTCAGGCGGCAAACAGTTTGACAATAAAGGCAAGCCGTTTGAAGTAAGTACCGGCGCCGCTTTAGGCAGTCTGCCAACAGCCGATCCGATTTACGGAACAGTGCTGACACAATCAGGTACGGCGGCTGAAGGAGTGGTGGTTTATATTAATGTGGCCAATGGCGCGCCTTTGTCAGCTTTAGCGAAAACGGGGGGCAACTGGGCCTTATCTTTAGCCACGGCCAGAACAGCAGATTTAGGCAGTTATTTAACTTATGACACTCAAGCCACTATCGTTAATCTTTTAGTCCAAGGCGGTAGACAAGGTACGGCTTCAGCCATTACCACCACGACTAATGATAATCCGGTGCCGGAAATCAGTTTAGGCAAATCGTTTGATTTCCGAACACCGTCGTCAACCCTGGCAGAGACTCCAACCGTAGACCAGCCGACCGCCAGTCCCAGCGGAGAAACCAAGAGCGGGTTTTCGGCTTTAAATCCGTCGATTGCTCAAGTGGCCACTGAAAGCGGCGAGGTCACCTTGGAAAATCCTTCATTTGAAGGAGAAGTAATTAATGCCACCCAGCCGGCCTTTATCGGCAACGGGCCGGCAGGAACGGTTTTGGCAATTGAAATTAATTCAGAAGAAACTTATACCGGGTCGGTGACCATCGCTGAAGACGGCAACTGGGAGTTTACCCCGCCGCAAGGTTTGACGCCGGGAGAACATTCCGTAAGCATCAACTACATTGACACTAACGGCGAAGAACAAAGTTTAACCAGGAATTTTGTGATTGCCGCCGCCGGGACCTCGGACGTTCCGGCAATCACGGCGACACAATCAGGAGAAACAGCCACTGATGCGGCTAGAACCAAAATGCCGGCGACTGATTCAGGCATACCCAAACCAGGAACATTTGAAGTTACTTTGATAATGCTGCTGACCGGATTAGGTTTACTCGTCGGTGGCTTGAAAATTAAAAATATAGTATAACTAATCTATGGACAATCCCGGCCTGCAGCCTTCAATCACTCCGCCACCAGCACCACCACTTGTTCCGCCGCCGGTGCCGCCTATAAACGAACCGCCTAAAGAAAATCCGATTATCCAGACACCCTCTAATTTGACGGTTAAAAAAGCTAAAAAGTTTTTGCCGAAGTTGGCAGTGGGAACATTGATGGTGGCTTTATTGGTAGGAGGATTGTTTTTAGGCAAAAACCTGCTCCAGGAAAAACAAAGACCGGTGGAAAAAAAGGCGG
>CAZYUF010000015.1:0-12322 GCA_964650605.1 uncultured Pseudomonadales bacterium
CCTTTAGCTCAGGGAATTTCTCAAGCGGTCGGTTTTGCCTTAGCCGCCAAAATTGATAAACAGCACCACCATGTTTTTTGTTTAATGGGTGACGGGGAGCTGGACGAAGGCCAGGTTTGGGAAGCATTCATGTTTGCTGCTAAAGAAAAACTAGGCAACCTGATTGCCATTATTGATCGTAATCATATTCAGCTGGACGGCACCACCGAGGAAATTATGCCCTTAGAGCCCTTGAAAGCCAAACTCTTAAGCTTTATCTGGCAGGTGTTGGAAATGGACGGCCACAACCTGGAAGAAATTACGATGACCCTGATGCAGGCCAAAGTGCCCACAGACAAGCCGGTAGCGGTGATTGCTCATACCATTCCCGGCAAAGGCGTGTCGTTTATGGAATGCAAGTCCGAATGGCACGGGAAAGTTCCCAACGAAGCCGAAACGAAACAAGCCCTACGGGAGTTGAATCAGCTATGAACTTTAACCTGACTAATCCGGACTTAAAAGCCACCCGGGAAGGCTATGGCGAGGGCTTGCTGGCCGCCGGTCTGAAAAATCCTCATGTCGTCGCTTTAACTGCCGATCTGACCGAATCAACCAAAGCCTCGGCTTTTAAAAATAAGTTCCCCAATCGGTTTTTTAATTTAGGCGTGGCTGAACAGAACATGATCAGCGTTGCCGCCGGTTTAACCCTTTCCGGCAAAATTCCCTTTGCTTCCAGCTTTGCTATTTTTTCTCCCGGCCGGTCTTGGGAACAGATAAGGTTGAGCGTTTGTTATCAGCAGGCCAATGTGAAGATTGTCGGCACTCATGCCGGAGTGACAACCGGTCCTGACGGCGCCACTCATCAGGCCCTGGAAGACTTGGCCATTACCCGCTGTCTGCCTTATCTGACCGTTATTTCTCCCTGCGATTATCATCAGGCTTTAAGCCACTTTGGCAGCAGCAGAACATCAAGGCCCGGTCTATTTAAGGTTTTTTCGGGATAAAACTGCTGTCATGACCTCTGAATCTACCGAATTTAAGATTGGCAAAGCCCAAATTTTCCAAAAGGGGACTGATCTGACCATTGTCAGTACCGGCCCGTTAACTTATCAGGCGTTGTTAGCGGCGGAGAGTTTACAAAAAGAAAATATCAACGCTGAGGTAATTAATCTGCATACCATTAAACCTTTAGACTTGCCAACTATCTTAAAATCCGTCCAAAAGACCCAGTGTTTGGTGACGGTGGAAGAACACCAGTTAATGGCCGGCATGGGCAGTGCGGTGGTCGAAGCCTTGGCCCAGGCCTTCGCCGCTCCGGTGACGGAAATGGTCGGTATTAAAGACAGTTTCGGCGAATCCGGTACAGCCGCAGAATTGTTAATTAAATACCACTTGGACCCGCTCAGTATTGTTCAGGCTGCTAAAAAAGTTTTAAGCCGCAAGCGGAGATTATAAATTTTTTTGAGCGGGAGACGAGCTATGATCTCGCTGCCTTCTGCTTGGGAAGCAGACGCTCTACCAATTGAGCTACTCCCGCACTTACCACTAATTTTAACCTGAATTAACAGGTTTAAGCAAACTTAAATTTGCCAAAAACTATCTGGGCAATAACAGCTTAGTACCAACTTCTACCCGATCCGGGTTAGCAATTACGGTTTTGTTGGCTTCCCAAATTTTTGTCCACTGATAGCCGTCAGCATAAGCGCGCACGGCAATCTTCCATAAATCATCGCCTTGAGCAACCAAATATTCTGAAGTGGGGATTGTTTTTTCCTCTGACACCGTTGACGGAATCACGGTTAATTCCGGAATGGCTAAAGCCTGGCCGGCTTCCAGTAAGTCCGGACTGGCTAGATTGTTGACCTTGGCAATCTCCACCCATTTATAACCATCGTTGTAGTACTTCTGGCTGATCTGCCATAAAGACTCGCCCGGAGCGACCTGATGGATTTTGACCGAGGCTTGCTCTTCCGTAGATTGGGCCAGTTCCTCTTGGCGGTTGATACCGGTAAAGTAGTTGTAAATTAACACTCCCACCACCGCTACCACCACTGCACCCAAAATCATGCTGATTTTCTGCTCATTCAATCTTAAAGATTTAAAAAATTCTTTTAACATTTTTCCTCCTTTCCGGGCAGATGAGTCGTTGGCAGGCGAACGGGCGGGACCGACGGGAGTCGAACCCGCGACCTTCGCCTTGACAGGGCGACACTCTAACCAATTGAGCTACGGTCCCAGACACGTTTATGCTATACTGAAATCATTAAAAACTCAAGTAAGAAGGAGGACTTTATGTCTTTACCGACAATACTTTTACTTATTGTGATTGCTCTTGGCTTTTATGTTCTGTCTGTGTTTAACAAATTTAAAACCATGGATGTCCGGATTAAGGCATCCATCCAGGAAATCGGCAACCAACTAAAACGCCAGGCTGATTTGATTCCTAACTTGGTGGCCTCGGTCAAAGGCTATTTTAAACACGAGCAAACTGCTTTAACCAAGATTACCGCCGCCCGGACCAGCATTCTCTCGGCTTTAAAATCCGGCAGTTCTCAGAAATTAGTCGATGCGGCCGGCCAGCTGCAGGGTGCTTTAGGGGGAATTAATGCAGTTTTTGAAAGCACGCCGGAGCTGCAGGCCGCCGGTCCGACCAAACAATTAATGGATGAGGTGCGGGACACAGCTGACAAATTAATGTATTCCCGTCGGACTTTAATCGATCTTTCCGCTGACTACAACACTATGATCGCCACTGTTCCTTCCAGCCTGATTGCCAATCTGTTTAAGTTTCAGGCTAAGCCCGGTTTAACCACTCCCGAAGACGGTGCCCATTTGGAAGTCAGCAGCACGGAAACCAAAACGCCTCAAGTAAGCTTGTAATATGCTCAATGTTTACGAGCAGGTAGATAGAAACAAGCGCAAGAGCTGGTTGGTAATGCTATTTTTCACGATTTTTGTTGCCGGCTTTGCTTATATTCTGGGCCAGGCCTCCGGCTATGGCTTGTCCTGGGTGGGCATTGCTTTGGTTTTTTCCGGCTTAATGTCCTATACCTCCTATTATTTTTCCGATAAGATAATTTTAGGGATGTCCGGTGCCCGGGAAGCGGACAGAAAAAGAGATTTTAATTTTTACACTGTGGCTGAGAATCTGGCCATGGCGGCCGGCCTGCCCAAGCCCAAACTGTATGTGATTGAAGACACTGCTCCCAATGCTTTTGCTACCGGCCGGGATCCTCAGCACGCGGTGATTTGCGCCACCAGCGGCCTGCTTTCTAAACTGGACCGGACGGAATTGGAAGGCGTCATTAGCCACGAACTGTCCCACGTTGCTAACTATGATATGCGCTTAATGTCCATTGTTACGGTCATGGTTGGGTTGGTTACTCTGTTAGCCGACTGGTTTTTGCGCTCGACCCTTTGGGGCCGCGGCCGGGATAATGACCGAGACAGTAACCAACTGCAGCTGATTTTCTTTGTCGTCGGGATTGTTTTGGCCTTGCTTTCCCCTTTGATTGCCAACTTGATTAAACTGGCCATTTCCCGTCGGCGGGAATTTTTAGCTGATGCCTCAGCCGTAAAAATTACCCGTTTTCCCGACGGCTTAATCCGGGCGTTAACCAAAATCAGCGCTGATAAAGAACCTTTGGAAGCGGCCAACAAAGCCACCGCCCATTTGTATATCAGCGACCCGCTTCGGAACCGGCATGACTCAATTAATTTGTTTGCCAATCTGTTCAACACCCATCCGCCGATGGCTGAACGCATTGCCGCTTTAAAAACGATGAGTTAAAAGGTAAACTAGCTTCATGACTGTTGATGTCCAGTATTTGGCGAAGATTATTCAGATGCCGGTTAAACCGGCTGAAGCCAAGCAGTTACAGGCTGGCTTTGCCAAAACAATCGAAACTGTCAAACTCTTAAACCAACTGGACACGACCAATATCAGCCCTAACTTTCAGGTTAGCGGCCTGACCAATATTTTCCGGGAAGATAAAATTGACAAAAAAAGAGTTCTGACCCAGACTCAGGCTTTGACAAACGCCAAACACACCTATCAAGGATATTTTGTGGTTCCGGCAATTTTACATGAAACTTAATCAGTTAAACCTTCAGGAAGCCTTAGACGGCTTAAAGAACCAGCTCTTTTCTTCAAAGGAGTTGATTCAAGCCTGCTTGGATCAAATTAAAACTAAAGACAAATATCTCCACGCCTTTTTAACTTTAAATAGTCAGGCTCTTAAAGAAGCCGAGGCCGCCGACCAGGACAAAATCGCTAAACCTTTAAAGGGTATTCCCTATGCTTTAAAAGACAACTTTTTAACTGAGGGGATTAGAACCACCGCTTCTGCCAAAGTTTTGGATGAGTTTATCCCTCCCTATGAATCAACTGTCTCTGCCCGGTTAAAAGCCGCCGGAGCGATTTGTTTAGGTAAAACCAACATGGATGCCTGGGCGCACGGTTCCTCGACCGAAACTTCCGACTATGGCCCGACTCATAACCCTTGGAACTTAAATTACCTGCCCGGCGGTTCTTCCGGCGGCTCAGCTGCCGCTGTCAGCGCGGATATGTGCACTTTTGCTATTGGTTCGGAGACTGCCGGTTCAGTCCGCCAACCCTCAGCTTGGTGCGGCGTCACCGGCTTTAAACCCAGTTACGGCCGGGTTTCCCGCTATGGTCTGATTGCTATGGCTTCCTCGACTGACTCACCCGGACCAATTTGCAAAACCGTTAGCGATGCCGCCTTGATTACCCAAGTTATTGCCGGTCAGGATCCTTATGATGCCACCACTTCCGCTTTGCCGGTTGCCAACTACTCCCAGAATTTAAATAAAACTTCTTTAGCCGGTTTAGAAATTGCCATTCCCCAAGAATACTTATCTAAAGATCTTGCCCCTCAGGTGAGGCAACTGATTCAAAAAGCAATTGAACAGCTGGCTAAGCTGGGGGCTAAACTAAAACCAGTCACCTTACTGGATCCCCAATACTCAATCGGTGTCTACACCTTAGTTCAGCGCTCGGAAGTTTCTTCTAACCTGGCCCGTTTTGACGGTGTCCGCTACGGTCAAGACCGCTCCGCTTTTTCCCATGAAGCTAAAAACCGTTGTTTACTGGGCACATACGCTCTTTCTTCCCGTTATCATGGAGAGGGAGAGTATTATAATCAAGCGCAAAAGGTGCGGACTTTAATTATCCAGGATTTTGCCAAATTATTTAAATCTTTTAATCTGTATTTAGGCCCAACCTCTCCGGGTCCGGCTTTAAAGCTGGGTGCCAGTCAGAATAATCCGATGTTTGGGGAAATGGAAGATAGGCTGGTTGAAGCCGCGGCCATTTCCGGCTTAACCGGGATCAGTGTTCCTTGCGGTTTTACTAACGGTCTGCCCATTGGTTTGCAGTTAACCGGTCCTCAATTTTCGGAACAAATAGTTTTGAACGCCGCCCATGCTTATCAAAAATCTACTGCTTATCATTTGCTCAAACCAAACCTCAATTATGACTAAATTGTTTTCGACCATCGGTTTAGAAATTCATGTGGAGTTAAAGACTAAATCCAAGATGTTTTGCGGCTGTCCGGCTGATCATTTCCAGGTTAAACCGAACACGCACACTTGTCCGGTTTGTTTAGGTCTCCCGGGAGCTTTACCCGTGCCTAACAAAACGGCCATTGATTGGACCATCATGATCGGTCTGGCCTTGGATTGTCAGATTAATCATGAATCCACTTTTGATCGCAAACACTATTTTTATCCTGATTTGCCGAAAGGCTTTCAGATTTCCCAGTATGACGATCCTTTCTGTCAACAAGGGTATTTAACCCTGGATTCCGGAAAAAAAATTCTGATCAATCGGGTGCATCTGGAAGAAGACACCGCCAAGCTGATTCATAAAAAAATCAATAACAAAGATGTGACCTTAGTTGACTTTAACCGCTCCGGCGTTGCTTTAGTGGAAATCGTCACTGAACCAGTCGTGACTTCGGGGAATGAAGCTAAAGAATTTTTAAAGAAATTAAGGGATATTCTCCGGCGCTTGCAGGTTTCTGACTGTGACATGGAAAAAGGTTCGATGAGGCTAGAAGCCAACATTTCTCTAACTGCTGACGCGAAACACTTGGCTGAATATAAAGTGGAAGTGAAAAACTTAAACTCTTTCCGCTTTGTCGATCAGGCGATTAATTATGAGATCGAACGTCAGACTTCCCTTTTGGAACAGGGGATTACCCCGACTCAGGAAACCCGGGGCTATGACGATCTTAAAAAACAGACCTTTTCTCAGCGTATCAAAGAAACCTCGGCTGATTATCGTTACTTTCCCGAACCGGATATCCCGCCGATTGTTTTAAGCAAAGAGTACGTGGAAAATTTGAGAAAACAACTGCCTAAATTGCCGGAAACAGAGACTGCCGAGCTAGTGCAACGTTTTCACTTGAACAATTCCACGGCACAATTATTAGTAAAAGACGCGGTAAAACTGGCTTATTTTAAAAAATATTTAACAGAAATTGAGCCGGTGAAACTGGCCAACTTGATTATTAATAAAAAAATTGATCTAACTAAACCGTTGTTGCTGAAAACAGCTGCTCAAGCAGTAGACCTAAAAATAATTGAAAAGGTGATCCGGGAGAACGCGGACGCTATCGCCAAGTATAAGGCCGGCAAAACTTCAGTTGTCGGCTTTCTCGTCGGCCAGGTAATGAAACAAACTCACGGTAAAGTTGACCCGAAACAAGCCCAGCAGGAATTGTTAAAGCACCTACGAGGAGTCTCCTCGTAGGTATGCTATGATAAATTAATGACTGATTTTGTTCACTTGCACGTTCATACCCAGTACTCTCTCCTCGACGGTCTTTCCAAAATCGACGAACTCCTGCTTAAAGCTAAGGCCCTGAAAATGAAGGCCATGGCCATCACCGACCATGGAGTGATGTATGGCGCGGTCAAGTTTCATAATGCGGCCAAAAAACTGGGGATTAAACCGATTATCGGCATGGAAGGTTATTTAACCACTCGGGACTGCCATGAAAAATCTCCCGGTGCGCAAAAACAAACCTATCACTTGGTCATGCTGGCAAAAAACTTCATTGGCTACCAAAACCTGATGCGTTTAACCACCTATGCCAACTTGGAAGGTTACTATTATAAACCCCGCTTTGACTTTCCGGCTCTGGAAAAATATTCCGAAGGTTTAATTGTCACCACTGCCTGCGTCAAGGGTTTAATCCCCCAGATGATCCTGGAAAATAATGAAAAGAAGGCTTTGGAATACTGCCGCTATTTCCAAAAACTATTTAAAGACGATTTTTATCTCGAACTGCAGGTCCACCAGGGCCTGCCGGAACTGAAAAAAATCAACCATAAATTAGTGGAGTTTTCCCATCAGCTGGGTATACCTTTAGTGGCCACTAATGACCTGCATTATGTCAACCAAGACGATGCCAAAGCCCAGGATGCTTTGCTGGCGATTCAGACCAAGACCGTTTTGTCTGATAAAAACCGGCTGTCCATGATTAACTCTCCCGACTACTACTTAAAATCCGGAGAAGAAATGGCCCAGCTTTTCCTGGAGCACCCGGAAGCGATTGCCAATACGGTTAAGATTGCCGCTAAATGCAATCTGACTATTCCCACCGGTAAGTGGATTTTACCTTCCTTTGTTTTACCCAAAGGCTTTACCAAATCGGAAAAATATCTTCAGGCTTTAGCCCAAGAAGGTTTAATTTACCGTTTTTCTAAAATTACTCCTCAAATCCAAAAACGCTTGGATTACGAACTGAAAATTATCTGCGATAAAGGCTTTGCCACCTACTTTTTGATTGTTCAGGACTTTGTCAACTGGGCTAAACAGCATCATATCCGCGTTGGCCCCGGCCGGGGCAGTGTCGCCGGCTCGCTGGTGGCTTTTGCTTTGCGCATTACTACCATTGATCCGCTTGAGCACAATATTCCTTTTGAAAGATTCATGAACGCCGAGCGGCCGTCGCCGCCGGACATTGATCTGGACTTTGCTGATGACCGCCGCGACGAAGTGATTAATTACGTTGCCGACAAATACGGTAAAGACAAGGTCGCCCAGATCATCACTTTCGGCACCATGGAGGCCCGGGGCGCTATCCGGGATATTGGCCGGGTTTTAGGTATGCCCTATTCTGAATCTGACAAAATTTCCAAGCTGATCCCGCTGGGTTTTAGCCTTGAAGAAGCCATGGTTAATGTGCCGGAACTGCAAACTTACTACCATCAGCCGGAGTTTAAAGAACTGATAAATTTAGCCAAAAAAGTTGAAGGTACTGCCCGCCATGCCTCGACTCACGCCGCCGGCGTGGTCATCGGCGATAAGCCTTTAACCGACTACACCCCCCTGCAAATCGAAACTAAGAACAACCGCGTCATGACCCAGTATGATATGTACTCGCTCGACTGCAACATTGATCAGGACGCTATCGGTTTATTAAAAATCGACCTTTTGGGCTTAAGAAATCTGACCATTCTCCAAAACTCCATCAACTTTGTTCAGGAACAAAGGCATTTAAAGGTGGACATGTCTGAATTGCCTTTAGACGATCCTCAAGTTTATCTGCAGTTAAGCAAGGGTAATAACATCGGCGTTTTCCAGTTGGAGTCCGGCGGCATGCGCAGTGTGGCCAAAAAACTCCGGCCCTCCCGCTTTTCCGATATTACCGCCATGGTGGCTTTATACCGGCCCGGCCCGATGGGACTGATTGATGACTTTATCGCCGGCAAAAAGAACCCGGCTTCCATCAAGTATCCCCACCCGGACTTAAAACCGGTTTTGGAAGAAACCTACGGCATTGCCGTTTACCAGGAACAGGCTCTGCAGATTGCCAACGTCATGGCCGGTTACAGTCTGGCCGAAGCCGATCTCCTCCGCCGGGCGATTGGTAAAAAGAAACATGCCCTGATGGCCAAAGAAAAATTCAAGTTTATCCAGCAATCCCGGGCCAAAGGTTATACCAAAGTGATTGCCGAACGGGTTTGGGGCTATATTGAAAAATTTGTCGGCTATGGTTTTAACAAAGCCCACGCCACCGCTTATGCCATGATTGCTTATCAAACCGCTTACATGAAAGTTCACTATCCGGTGGAATTTATGGCGGCCTTATTGACCGCGGAAACCAGCAATAAAGATAAAGTCCCTTTGGCCGTGGCTGAAGCCAAAAGAATGGAAATCAAAGTTTACCCGCCGGATATCAACCTTTCCTGTACTAACTTTACCATTGTTAAAGATAAAACTTCCCTGAATCAGCAGGCAATTATGTTTGGTTTGTCCGCCATTAAAAATGTCGGTGAAGCAGCGATTGAAGCGATTATTCAAGCCCGGAAAACTAAAAAATTCTCTTCCCTGACTGATTTTTGCCAGCGGGTGGACAACCAAAAAGCCAATAAAAAAGTCCTGGAGAGCCTGATCCAGGTCGGCTGTTTCGATGCTTTTGCTAAAAGAAGCCAGCTGCTCCTGTCCCTGGAAAAAATCCGCCAAAACGCCGCCGAAACCCAAAAAAATACCAACAGTCCCCAGGTTTCCCTTTTTTCCGCTGAAGAAAACAAAAAAAACGAAACAGTGGACAAACTCACCGAGACCGAAGAATTCAGCAAACTGGATTTGTTAAACTTTGAAAAACAACTGCTGGGCTTTTACTTGACCGAGCATCCTTTAGCCCAATCAATGGATAAAATTAAACAGCTGACCACTCATCAAATCGCTGAACTCGACCCCCAGGTTCAGGGTAATCAAACAGTCACTATTGGGGGTATCATCAAGGGCCTGAAAATTATTATTACCAAAAAAAGCAATCAGGAAATGGCTTTTGCCAATTTAGATGATAACACCGCTGCCATTGAGCTGGTTATCTTTCCCAAACTGTTTCGGGCCACCAAGTTGCTCTGGGCTAATGACCAGCCGGTCTTAGTTACCGGTAAACTTGATTTTAAGGACCGCTTAAGCCTGATTGTCAATTCCGCTGTCAACCCCACTGCTAAACTTCAAGCTAAAGCAACTGTCACTTCGGCCAAACCCCGGTCCGTCACTTTAGAAATTAAGCAAACCACACCCAAAGAAATTTTGGTCCGGCTTAACCAGCTTTTCCAGGCCAACCAGGGTGAGGATACGCTGACTCTGAACTTGGTTAACGGCGAACAACCGAAAGAAATCACCCTGCCTTATTCCATTGACTTTTCCGCTATCAAAACCGCGGTTGAGAAGATTTTAACACCCCATGGTGGTATAATACTCTATGCCGAAAACTAAATACATTTTTATTTCCGGTGGAGTCTTATCCGGGTTGGGAAAAGGGGCAATCACCGCTTCGCTTTCGCTTCTGCTTAAAGCTCATGGTTACCAGGTCATGCCGCTTAAATGCGAGAACTATCTTAATCTTGACGCCGGTTTGATTAATCCGATCGAGCATGGCGACCCGTTTTTGTGCGAAGACGGGGCGGAAACCGACATGGATATCGGCACCTACGAACGGTTTTTAGACATAAATTTAGGCAGGGAAAACTTTATTACCATGGGCCAGATTTATAAAACCGTCATTGACAAAGAAAGAAACTTTTTTTACCGGGGCGAAGATGTTGAAGCCATTCCCCACGTCACCGACGAAATTATCAGCCGCATCAAAAAAGTTGCCGAGACCAGCCAGGCCGAGATTGTCATTGTCGAGTTGGGCGGTACTGCCGGAGAATATCAGAACGCTCTTTATTACGAGGCGGCTAGAATCATGAAGCTTAAATATCAGGACACTGTTGTCCATGTTCATGTTTCTTATTTGCCGACGCCGCCGCACTTGGGCGAGCCTAAGACTAAACCGACCCAACTGTCAGTGAAACTGTTGAATTCCATGGGAATCCAGCCTGACTTTATTGTCGCCCGGGCTGACCGGATGATAGACGGGAGAAGAACGGAAAGATTTGCTTTGTTTTGCAACGTTGTTCCCGGCCATATTATCTCCGCTCCCGACGTAGAGAACATTTTAGAATTGCCTTTAGTTTTGGAAAAACAGCAGTTTTCTTTTAAAATTTTAGCTCAGCTGGGTTTATCGCAAACCCCGGCCAAATTATCCCAATGGCGCCGCTTAGTTCAATTAATTAAACAGCCAAAAAAACAGACGGTTACCATTGGCATCGTCGGCAAGTATTTTGCCACCGGCGATTATCATTTAACTGATTCCTATGCCGCTTTGATCGAGGCCATTAATCACGCGGTTTGGCACCAAAAAGTTAGTCTGAATTTAAAACAGCTGAACGCCGAAAAAATCATTGGCCATGCTCAGGACTTTTTAGCCGATTGTGATGGCATTATTGTTCCGATCGGCTGGGGGCCTAGAGGGGTTGACGGTATGCTGGAAGCAATTCAATATGCCCGGGAAAACAAAATTCCTTACCTCGGCTTATGTTTTGGCATGCAGCTGGCAGTGGTGGAGTTTAGCCGCCACGTTTGCCATTTGGCTAAAGCCCATTCCACTGAAGTTGACCCGAAGACGCCTGATCCGGTCATTCACATGATCCCGGAACAGGAGAGGAACATGAAAGCCCGGGCCTACGGCGGCACCATGCGCTTAGGCGCCTGGGATTGCCGCGTTGTTCCCGACACTTTAGCTTATCAGGCCTATCAAACCACTTTAACTTCCGAGCGCCACCGCCACCGCTACGAATTTAATCAGGCTTATCTGAAACAGCTGACTAAGGCCGGTTTAGTTATCTCCGGCCGTTCAGTCAAAGAAAATTTAGTCGAGATCATCGAACTGCCGCAGAAGGACCACCCTTTCTTTTTAGGCACCCAAGGCCATCCGGAATATAAATCCCGGCCTTTAAAACCGCACCCGCTCTTTTTAAAATTTATCAGTGCTTGCTCCGAGTATCGCCGAGGAGTAAAATCCTAATTCTATGGCAATCAAAACTGTAATTAAAGAAACCCCGGTCAAAGTTGGCGATACCATTAAAGTTAAACACCAATTTACTGTTGATGATAAAAATCAAACCCAAACCTTCCAAGGCGTAATTATCGGCATTCAGGGCAGGGAAGTCGGTAAAACTTTTACCGTCAGGAAGATTGCCGCTAATGCCATCGGCGTGGAGAAAATCTGGCCGGTCCACAGCCCCAACATTCTTAAAGTAACGGTGGTTAAAGCCGGCAATACCCGTCGCGCCAAACTCTATTACTTGAGAAACCGCATTGGCAAAACCGCCCTTAAAGTCAAATAATCTTCAAAGATGTGTTAAAATGGGCTTGCCCTGAGGAACGTAGTGACGAAGGGCCGGTAGCTCAGTTGGTAGAGCAGAGGCCTTTTAAGCCTCGTGTCCCGGGTTCGAGTCCCGGCCGGCTCAC
>CAZYUF010000016.1:0-4286 GCA_964650605.1 uncultured Pseudomonadales bacterium
TTTTAAACTTGCCCCAGACTTTTTTTCTTAAGTTGTAATGGAACTGTTCGTCCGTCTCGCCGGCCTTTCTCTCTCCGCTTTTCTCCTCATCCAGCCATTGATACATCTGTTCCAATAACTCTTTCGGAAAGCGCGGATGGTCCAGAATAATGTTTTGAAACTCTGTTGCCAGATGCACTTCCACTGCTTCTGATCTAACAAACTCTTTAAAATACTTTTCCGGCAAAGTACTCGCCCCGTGCTGGACCGAGCCGGCTAAACCAAACTCTCTGCAGGCCTTAGAAATATCTGCCAAAACCTTAAAGTCCACATCCACTTGGGCCAAAGATCCGTCTGCCAGCACCACTCCGCCGTGATGCGTCCCGGTTGCCACGCTGATCTTGCTCAATCCCGCCCTTCCCGGCTTTAAACCGGCCTTCACCCCTTTTATATAAGCTTCAAACTCGGCCACCGTACTGTTTTTTCCGCCGATGTGACCGATCTCTCCGCCCAAAGACACGGTTATCCCCTCCGGTTCAATCTCCCTGACAAACTGCATTATTTCTAAACTATATTTAATGTTTGGTTTCTGCTGTTCCGTCTCGCTGGCCTTACTCAAATCCACCAAAGTGGACATATCAATATCAATGTTATAAAACCCGGCGGCAATCGCTTCCCGGGTTATTTTTTTAATCGCTTCCAGCTCTCCTGCTTCCGGCTGGCCCGGAGCAGCCGCTTTAGCCTGGAAGTGGTCGCCCTGAATCGGCAAACTCCCCCGCCAGCCCTCTCGGATCGCCGCCCCCAGCATCACTGCCGCGTATTCCTCCGGCGACTGATTAGTATAACCAATCTCGCTTCTGGCAATTTCCACGATCAACAATCCGACTTTATTTTTTTTAGCGGTTTTAAAAATCGCCCTGGCCGTATCATAGGCCATGCCCCGGACATTAATTGCCGGCACGGTAAAGTTTACCGGTACATCCCCTCTGCCTCTTGCCAGATACAGTTTGTTAATTGACCCCGGCTTCACCCCGACAAACCGGCCCACTTCCCTGATTACCCATCTCGCCCCTTCTTGTTCTTCCTCACTGCCAAAAACTGCCGTCTTCACCAGTTCATCCCATTTTTCCTTTAAATTATTTTCCACCACCGCCATTACCTTTTCCTCTCTCACTTCCACCATCTCTTTAATTATTCTTTGAATTGTTATTGGCAGCATCATAATCTGTACTCTATTTCTTTTTTATTAAATACGTGGGTCGTATCAATAAACCGCACCTTTTCCGTCTGCGTGCTCATTACCAAACTGTGCGTTCTCGCCCCGCCGCCAAAAAATCTTACTCCCCTTAAGGCTTCGCCGTCAGTCACTCCGGTCGCACAAAAAATAATTGTTTTCCCGCTGGCCAGTTCGTTATGGGTATAAATTTTCTTTAAAGTCCCCCCCATGCTTTGCAGCCGTTTTTCTTCCTCTTTGCTTTTCGGCCAAAATCTGGCCTGCATCTCTCCTTTAAGACACCTGATGCCGGCGGCCGTCATCACTCCCTCCGGCGCCGCTCCGATTCCCATCACCGCATGAATCCCCGAACCGCGCATACAGCCGATCACTCCCGGCAGTAAATCTCCGTCCGGGACCAACTGCACTCTGGCCCCCGCCTCTCTGACTTTGGCAATTAATTCTTCATTCCTGTCTCTGTCCAAAATCACCACCACCAAATCCCTTATGTCTCTATTTAAAACCTTGGCAATTGCCTGCAAATTATCTTTTGCTGGACTATCCAAATAAACTTTTCCCACTGCTTCCGGACCAACCACCAATTTTTCCATATACATATCCGGCGCGTGGAACAATCCGCCTCTCTCTGAAGCCGCCAAAACCGAAATTGCCCTTGGCCCTAAAGCCGCCGTGGCGTTGGTGTTTTCCAACGGATCAACCGCGATATCCACTGCCAAACCCTTGCCCGTGCCTAATTTTTCGCCAATATATAACATCGGTGCTTTATCCCGCTCCCCTTCGCCAATAACCACCCGGCCGCTAAACTCCACTTGATTTAAATGCCCGCGCATGGCCTTTACTGCCGCCCGGTCCGCTCCGTTTTTATCTCCGTAACCAGCCGCTCTGGCCGCGGCCATTGCTCCCGCTTCAGTCGCCTGTAATAACTGTAAAGCCAAACTATATTCCACAGTTCAATCACTATAACTTTCCTTCCCTCTCCCTGTCAAGCAAAATTTGTTATAATCAAGTCGTATGAATACCCATCCGCTCGCCAAATACCAAAAAAAAATCGCCCAAGTGGCTAAGGCCAATCATGTCAGCTATCTAGCCTTGTTTGGCTCTTACGCCCGCGGCGAACAGAAAAAAAACAGCGATGACGATTTAACTACTATCTATGAAAAAAGCACCCAAGTCTCTTAAAAAAATTCTTGAACCGATTGTAAAAAAACTGAAAGACTAGCCATGCCAAAACTTATCGTCGGCTGGTTTACTTTTACCTGCTCGGAAGACTCCACCATGTTAATGATCGAGGCTTTAAACGCTCACTGGCAGGACTGGACCAAAAAAATCGACTTTAAATATGCCAATGTTTTCCGGAACTCTCCGCCCTTAGGCCCGATGGATGTCGCTTTTGTCGAAGGGGCCATCTCCTCAATCAAACAGGCTGAAAAGCTGAAACAAATCCGTTCTTTAGCCAAAACCTTGGTCGCCATTGGCGCTTGCGCTGTTACCGGCCATCCTTCGGCCCAAAGAAATCTCTTTAACCCTGATCAGCAAGCGGCCATTAAACCCATTTTAGAAAAATTTTCTTACAACGATAAAGTTCAGAAACTATCCGACCTGGTTACCGTCGACCACCAAATTCCCGGCTGCCCGATGGATGAAAGCCGATTCGTCGAATTAATAAATAAGTTCGTTGACGAATTTAAACTAAAAATGCAAAACGAAAAACTAAAAACAACAACTTAAAATTAAAAACTTTGAATTTTGCACTGTTATTTTACGTTTTTCGCTTTTAGTTTTACGTTTATGTTATTATGCATCAAGTTAATTTAGACCTATCACTTCAAGAAATCTCCAAAATCGAGGGTGGCGCCGGCCTGGATTTATCGATTTCCAATAATGTGGTGACCAAATGCGAGTTTAAAATCACTGAATACAAACGCTTTTACACCCAAGCCATCAAAGGCAAAACCGCTTTGGCCGCTCCGACCCTTCTCGCCCGCATCTGCGGCACCTGCTCCAACGCCCACATTTTAGCCGCCTGCAAAGCCGTTGAATCTGCCCTAAAAATCACCCCTTCCCGGCAAACGCAAATCCTGCGCCGTCTGGTTATGAATGGTCTTTACATCCGCGACCACGCCCTGCATTTATATTTATTCGTCCTGCCGGACTTGTTTAATAAAAACTCACTTCTGGACTTTGATGAAAAAATTCCCGAGGAACACCAATGGCTTGACGATGCTTTTTCCGTCAAAGACGCCGGCAACCAACTCTCAATTCTGGTCGGCGGCCGCTCGGTTCATGCCCCCTATCCCCAAGTGGGCGGTTTTAATCATTTTCCCGACTCCACTCAAATTCCCATCGTCATTACTAAACTTCAATCTGTCCGCCCGGCAGTTATTCGCTTGATTCAGATCTTTACTGATTGTCCTTGGAGCCAAAACCAAGACGTTCCTTATCTTGCCCTTAAAAACGGCCAAGTCTGCAACTCTGATAATGTCTGCATCCGGCAAACCGATTACCGCCAACACTTAACCCACCGCATTCTCACCTATTCGCAGGCTTCGGCTTATGTTTACCAGAACCGCCCGTACTTGACCGGCGCCCTGGCCCGCTTGAATTTAGCCAAAAATCCGCCCCCGCCCTTCCCTTCCCATAATCTTTATCACAACAACCTCGCTCAGGCAGTGGAAATTTTAAACGCGATTGATGATTCCGTGGCTGTTCTGCAATCCGCCGAATTTACTCCTGAGTCCCCTATTAAATCAACTCTTTCTTCCGGCGAAGGCAGTGGGTTAATCGAAGCGCCCCGCGGCATCCTTTACCACCGCTTGACCATCAAAGACATGATGGTGACTGACGCGGAAATTCTTGTTCCCACCGGTCAAAACCAGCTTTGTATCGAAAACGACATTAAAAACCTGGTGAATAATCACCTCCACGGTGTGCTTAATAAAAATACTCTTCGGCACGAAATCGAAGTATTAATCCGCGCCTATGATCCCTGCATGAGTTGCGCTTCCCACTTTCTTAAAATAAAATGGGCTTAAATGAAATACCTAATCAGTCTCCTCCTGCTCCTTTTCTCCCA
>CAZYUF010000016.1:4386-5527 GCA_964650605.1 uncultured Pseudomonadales bacterium
AAAAGAATTGAAGTCGATCTCACCAATCAACGGCTTTACGCCTATGAAGACAACAACCTTATCTATAACTTCCTCATTTCCTCCGGCAAGTGGGGCCGGACCCCCACCGGCACTTTTAATATTTGAGGTAAGTTCCGCTACACCAAAATGGAGGGCGGTAATAAGGCAATTAACACCTACTATTATTTACCAAACGTTCCTTATGTTATGTTTTTCTCCAACAACGAAATTGCCAAGTCCCGCGGCTTCAGTTTGCACGGTACTTACTGGCATGATAACTTCGGCCACCCCATGTCTCACGGCTGTATTAATATGAAAACCGAAGAAGTCGCCCGGCTTTATTATTGGGCCAACCCCGAACTTCAGGACAAAAAAAGTATCCTTGCTTCAGCTGATAATCCCGGCACGCCGATAATTATTTACGGCGAACCGATTTGGGAATAGGCGCTGCGATTATCTTTAATTTATTAATTTTCCCTAATTTTTTTAACAGTTTCAGCTCCGTGATCACTTCATAATCATGCACGCTCACCCGGCGCAATGACTCAAATTTATCCAAATCCTCAAACTCAGTAACTTTGTCAATCCCCTCGCACGCATCCACTATCAACCAATCTTCTGCCGCCTGCCCCGAACCGCTCTGGTTCGGGGGCTCTAATCCCCCGCTCGGATCTTCTATCTTAATCTCCGCTCCCGGATATTTTTTCTTTAAGCTAGGAATTAACTTTATCCCTGCGTTATCTTCTTTTAAATCCGGATTCCCCAGCACTGATATTTTCATTAATGACTGTTATCCAATCCCTCGCTTAAATCTTCAATAAAATCTTTTGAATATTTTCCGGTTTTTCTAAATTCCGCGATTATTGTTTTTTTCGACTTAGTTGGGGGAACTGCAAATGGCCAACTCACACTTTCCTGTAATAAGGTTGCGTCCGTAAACACCCGTCTTAATAAAGATCTGATAAACTCGCTTCTGTTGCTGAAGGAAAAACGATTCACCATTTCATCAAGCTGTAAAGCAAGTGTGCCTGGTAAAGAAATATTAATTGTAGCCATATAAATTATTTTAGCAAACTTTGCCAATCTTTGTCAAGAATTAGATATTCTTCACCGCCACGAAACTGATTTCTACTTTTGCCCC
>CAZYUF010000016.1:5627-8043 GCA_964650605.1 uncultured Pseudomonadales bacterium
TATACTGTTAAATTCGCTAACTTTAAGGCTAAATTAGTATATTTTTCCAAATTTTTCGCCTGTTGCAGTGTAATTTTCTCGCACACCCAATTCCAGTGAATCGTTACCCAGTCACCGGGTTTATATTGATTGTCTAAACTTTGAACTGTTTTGATTGCTGATTTAAATGTTAGTTTCTTATTTATATATATTAATTTATCTGTTTTTATTTGAAAATTGAAAATTGAAAATTGGTTATTTTGTAGAATCTCACCCCAAGAGATTCTACAGGCGTCCATCGTCTCGATTGTGTGCAGTCTTGCCAAATGACCGGTACGTTTCCAAAAATTAAACACATGAAAGTTATGGTTTGGTTTCGCTCCCTGCGGCAGTTTTACTTCAAACCATTGCAAATCTTTTTTTGTTAACCGCGGCAAAGCATGATTAAAAAAACTTTTTAAACTCACTGTCTCCAACAGCTCATTTCCCAGCCAATAGGCTTCCACCACTTGCTCGTCAAACTCATCTTTAATGCCATTTTCTTTAGCGATTAATTTTAAATACGGCTGCATGGCTCTAAAATCGTTCAACATTTCTTTCAAGCCCTGGTCGCTTGTCTTTGTTTTCAAATATCCTGCCAATTCCTGGTTCTTGTCCGGCCCGCAATACTTTAGTTTATTGGGGCTAAAAGCATACTTAGCGCAGCGCCAAAGTCCGTTCATGTTTATTCGCTTCCCTGATAAAAACTACCATTCCAATCACTAATAAAATAGTTTGATAAAACAACTTAACATTAAATAAATGAGTAATAAATATACTGGAAATCACGTTCGTAATAATTGTTGCCAAAGTCAGCACCGTCGCCACCAAAGTCACCGGTGCCAGCTTTAACGCTTTATACCAGCTCATCACATAACCAAACAACAACCCTATGCTAACGAATGTCATTCCCCACTGCCCTGCATTTAAGTTAAAAATTAATCCCATTTTCCCGCTCATCATCACCGCACCAAATAATAACAGCGAACCTAAAATCATTCTGGCACCGCCAACTACTTCCGCGCTTAAATTCTTTAAGGCCGCTTTGGCAATAATGTTTTCCAGTGCCCATAAAAGCGTCGCTGCTAAAATCATTATCTCTCCTCTGCCCCATTTCAGCGCCGGCAATCCACCAATAATAAAATTGCTCCCAAAAATTATTCCTAGCGCCAGCCATTGCTTCACGGAAATTTTTTCTTTAAAGACCGGTACTGCCCACAGTGCTACCCAAAAAATTAAAGTTTTGTGGATTAAGGCTGCCGTGGCCGGATTAGCAGTCAACAAACCCTGGAAAAACAGGTAAAAAGGCAGGCTGCCGCCGATTATGCCGATTAATAATAATCTCCGCCACTCATTGGTTACCTCTCCCCAATTAATCTTGCTTCTCAATAAAATCAACCCCAAGATTATTCCTACTCCCAAATTTTTTACAGTCGTAAACACTAACGCATCACCCACCGCTTTGACTGTCAGTGAATTTAAAAATATTGCCGCTCCGGAAAACCCGGCGGTGGCTAACGCTAGTTTAAACCCCTTGCTGTAACGCATTTCTTATCAATTGTGCCTTATTTTTACTTACTTTTTCAATACCCAAATCCTGCTGGCAGATTAAATAGTCCCCAACCTTGATATTTTTCACTAAACTCTTCACAATTCTGCCGTCTTCCATCAAATAAGTTTTTCGTTTTTCGTTTTTCGTTTTAACTTTTAACGGCACCGCTAAACACATAAAATTACCCCAACCTTTTCAACAACTCTTTGTAAAAATTTTCCCTCGTTCCCGCCAGCCACACAAATATTTTTTTCTCCTGATTGTTAACAGAAAATACTATCCGGTAATCCACCCCTCCGGTTCGGAACTTATGGCAATATAAAAATTTCAGCTCGCCGCTTAAGCGTTCTACTTTTAAATCCTGCCACTCAATTCCCAACTGGCTGTTAATCAACTTAAACTCTTCAAATAACCGTTTATTTTTTCTGGATTTTTTGATAAACTTTTCCGCTGGCCGTGAATATTCCACTAAATAGGTCATTTACTTAAAGATGACAGCGCCGGAAACGCCTTTACCGCTTTCCGAATCACTCATGGCTTTTATTAAGTTTTCCCGCGCCTGCTTATCCATCAGTAAATTTAAAGTTTCCTGCTCGCTTTTAGTTAATTTAGGAAATTTATCCAGTAACTCCATCACTGTTTTTTGAATCTTGTAAGTTAGTCTGTCAACCATCACCGCCTTAGGCTGGCCGAATCTAGAAATCGCAATCGCCCCGCCATTAGCAATTTTCTCTAAAAAATCAGCAATGTTGCTGCGGAAAACCGCCGAATTAACTGTTGTAATTAATCCATTCATATTCTTTATCCTAGTCCTTAATTAAAATCTTGTCAATAGTTGTACAACTT
>CAZYUF010000016.1:8143-12217 GCA_964650605.1 uncultured Pseudomonadales bacterium
TCATATTTATACCGCTCCTTCCCGCGCAAAAAATCATATTTTTTCTTGCCGGCCTCAATCGCTTGTTTGATACTTAAAGCCTTTAATAATAGACCGACGCTGTAATAAGAAAACTGCGGATCATAGCCGGAGTTATACAGCCACCATTCGTCCTGACTGATAAAACTCATAATCCCGGCCGCATACTTATCTTCTATCTTTAAAAAACTTAAAGACGTCTGCCAGCCGGGAATTTTGGCCCGGTACACATCCTTAAAAAATCTCTCCATCGGCTCACTCATAAATTTTTTCTTCGCCGGGTCAGACAATCGATTCAGTCTGACAAATTCAGCCAGATTATCCTCCTGTGTCACCTGATACCCGACTGTTTCTAATCTTTTTATTTTTCTTTTTAACTCTTTCCTGTACTTTCTTTTTAATCTGCTTAAATACTCCTCCCAAGTTTTCGGTAAATCAATATACGGTGCCACTTCCTGCTTCGTCTCGCCGTAGCCTTTGGCGAAGGCGGAATGCGTCTCGCTATCCTCTCTCACATAATCCAGCTGGATTTTTTTATAACCTGACGGCAGTTTCCCAATATCCGTCTTGGCATAATCCGTTACTTCCTCTTTACCCAACACGGGCTTCATCCCTAATAAAATTAACTTGTCCTCATAAATTTCCCAAATGCCGTCAATAATATCTTTCTCTTGGCAAAAATTTTTCTTAAATATCTCTAAGTATTCTTGGGTTTGAAACAAATTCATAGCTTAATTTTATCACCCACCCTGACATTGTTTTGTTTTACCCAGCCGCTGTTTACCTCCAAAACCTTATCCACTGCTTCTTTCGGCCGGATATCCATCCTGCCAACTTCCACGTCTTCCGTTATTTCCGCTACCGCATTATCTTTAATCCAAACAAAGTCCAGCGGAAACTTCATTCCCTTCATCCAAAAACCATAAATCCCCGGCTGATCAACCACAAACAACATCCCCTCATCTTCTGCCAATTTTTCTCTGTTTGATAAGCCCTGATCTCGTCCCTCTTCTGTATCCCTGACCTCCACCGCCACCTGGGTATTGCCTACTTGCAAATAATTTTTCCGCACGACAAACCTTGCCAAAATGGCCCCTACAACCACCATGGCTAAAGTGATGACTGCTTTAGATTGGGAAGAAGACACTAATTATCCCTTCTTGGTCCAAAGTTTTGTCTTGGTTCTTGCGGTCGAGCTTCATTAACTCTTAATTTTCTACCTTGAAAATCTTGATCATTAAACATCTCAATCGCTTTTTTGGCTTCTGCATCTGAGCTCATCTCTACAAAACCAAAACCTTTAGACCTGCCTGTGTTTCTGTCGGAAATAACAATCGCGCTCGCCACTTGCCCGGCTTGGGCAAATAACTCGCCTAACTGATCACCAGTGACATCATAGCTAAGATTGCCTACATATAACTTATTCATTTATTTACTCACCTCCCTTTGAAGCAGAATCTCTTGGCTACCTAACTGGCGACCAATCGACTACTGCCATAAACTTACGTTCTTGATTGTACAGGAAAAACTGATAATAATAAAGCATGTGGAAATTATCAACTGTCCTCAGTCTCGTCGGTATTATTCTCGCCAGTTACCTTTTTTACTCTTATCTCGCCCCTATTCCTCCCGGGCTCTGTGATATCAGCGCCACTATTAATTGCGACGCGGTCACTAAAGGCACCCTCGCCACCCTCTTTGGCATCCCTGTTTCTTTGGTCGGCCTGATTGGCTATATCTTTATCCTCTACTCCTCGCTCTTAAAACTGAAAAAACTTCATTTGTTTATGAGTAGTTTTGGCCTGCTTTTTTGTTTAAGACTCACCTTCCTGGAAATCTTTGTCGAAAAAGTTATTTGCCCGGTCTGCTTAGCCTGCCAAATTATCATGCTGACTCTCTTTATCTTGTCTTTAAAACTTATCCGGAAACCTTTGTCTCAAACTGACTGAATTCTTATCTCTCTCTGATAAAATCATCTCTTCTTTCTTAAGCGGCCAGTCTATCTTTAAATCCGGATCAAACAAAGAAATCGCCACATCTCCCTTTGAGTCTCTGTCACTATACTGCCGGTCCACACAATAAACATAGTCAACCGGGCCTTTGATCACGCAAAAAGAATTGGCAATTCCTTCTTCGACAAACAATGATCCGCCCAATCCCCCTTCCCCCAGCTTAAAATTGACCACTTTCCCAAAACTGGCTGAATCGGGCCGGATATCTGCCAAAGCGCAAAAAGCTAAACCGCAGGTCACGGTAATTAACTTCTTCCAATCTTCCGCGTGCATGCCCCGGACCACTCTGTCTAAAGACCGGGAATAATTGACTTGTTTAATGACTAACTTCTGGCCGATTAACCTGGCAATCTTATCAATATAAGCAATCTCGGCAAAAAATCCCCGCTCGTCATCAAACTGCTTTCTTTCTATATACCACAGTCCTTTAATCCCCGTCTCAAACACCCCTTCCATTATTTTTAGTTCTTTTAACGGTTGGTATAAACTGGCCATGAAAGATTATACCCTATTTTTTTTATTGCGCACTACTTCCGCTATCATCGGCAGAATGGACACCAGAATTATTCCCATAATCACCAGCGAAAAATTGTGTTTTACTGCCGGAATGTTACCGAAATAAAATCCGCTCAGCAAAAATAAACTTACCCAGGCTATTCCCCCGATCACATTAAAAGAAATAAACTTCTGGTAGCTCATCTTGCCGATGCCGGCGACAAACGGCGCAAATGTCCTCACAATCGGCACAAATCTGGCTAAAATAATCGTTTTCCCCCCGTACTTCTCAAAAAAAGCCTTGGTTTTATCAATATGCTTTTTTTTAATCGGCACCTTCGGGTTAGCAATTAATCTTTCCCCGAAAAAATGGCCGATCCAGTAATTAACCGTATCCCCTAAAATCGCCGCTGAGATCAACAGTCCCAGCAAAATAAAAATATTAAATGAGCCTAAAGCCGCCAGCGCTCCGGCCGCAAACAACAATGAATCCCCCGGTAAAAACGGGGTAACCACCAGTCCGGTTTCCCCAAAAATAATCAAAAATAAAATCGCGTATGTCACCAGGCCGTAAGCCACAATCAACTGCTCCAAATGCACGTCTATATGCAGGATAAAATCAACAAGACTTGCCATTTCGCCATTATACTATAAAATCATAAAACTGCCGCTTGACAATATTGTATTACATAGTACTATGTGTTATAGTAATACTATGGAGCCGTTTAACGCCGCCAACTCCCAGTCCCAAATGCGCAAAGGCATCTTGGAGTTTATTGTGCTTTTAATTATCTCCCGCGGCCGGGTTTATGCCAGCAACATCCTGGACCGGCTGAAAAAAAATGAGTTAATCGTCGTCGAAGGCACGCTTTATCCTTTATTAAGCCGCCTTAAAAACGAAGGCTGGCTCGCTTACTCCTGGAAAGAGTCTAATAGCGGCCCGCCCCGCAAATACTACTCCCTCACTGCCGCCGGAAAAAAAATCTTAACCCAGCTCACTTTAACCTGGAACCACTTAAATCAGTCAGTCGGTTCGTTATTAAATACTAAAAAAGGAAAATATGAAAAAAACCTTAACCATTAATTTCAACCAAACCGTTTTTAGTCTTGAAGAAGACGCTTACCAGAAGTTGGATCAATATTTAAATTCCGTCAATAAATATTTCGCTGACAACCCTGATAAAGAAGAAATCATCAGTGATATTGAAACCCGGGCGGCAGAAAAATTCAGTCAAAAACTGTCCCGTTCAAAAACCGTGATTAACTTAAAAGACATCAATGGTTTTATTTCCTCGATGGGAACCGTTGAGGCTATTTCCGGCGAAGAAAGTGTCTCTGCCGTTTCTGGTAAAACCCGCTTAAAACATCTGTTTCGTGATCCGGACAATCGGATCATCGCCGGTGTTGCCTCCGGTATTGCCGCTTATTTCGGGGCTGATCCAACCCTTATCCGCCTTATTTTTATTATCTTAATCTTTGCTTTAGGTTTTAGCATTTGGTTTTATCCCCTCCTCTGGTTAATCATTCCTTTAGCCAAAACCGCAGCGGA
>CAZYUF010000017.1:0-11989 GCA_964650605.1 uncultured Pseudomonadales bacterium
AACTTAAAAACTCACGTAGAGGGGATTGACTTTCAGCGGGATGAACCGGCCGTCGCCGGTAGACAGTTCTGCCCGGGCAATGCCCACTGTTTGATTGTCATTTTTCCTCACTTTAAGTAATTGAACTAAGTTATTAGTTAACCCCAATCTTACCTCATAAATTTTCCCCAAAGGCAGATTAAAACTGGTTTGAGTCAGGCTCACCCCCGGCTCGGCGGTTAGCTTTAACTCGCCTTCGGCATTGACAATTAACAACCACACCAATAATTCTTTGCCGCCTTCCAGGTTAGTTCCGGTTAAAATCGCCAAATTCGGATCACTCCCGCTCTTATCTAAATTTATTTCTGTCAGGACCGTATTATCCACGACAAAAAACATTCCCGGCCAGCTGGTTCTTTGGCCCAAAATATTTATTTCCACCCTGCCTGATATGGCATTGGCCGGCACTTTAAACTCAATATACTTGCCGGTCCAGCTGACTAAATTGTCTTCACTGATTTTCTTTCCGGATAAAACCACCGAACTTTGCTGATGCAGCCCGCCCAAATTTTCTCCGTGAATTAGTACTGAATCGCCTGCTTTACCGAAAAAATGGTCCACCAAGTATATTTTTGGCGGCCCTTGCGGCGTTTCAAATTTAGTCGTGATTGCTTCCGGTGAAGGCTGGATTAACGCCGCTTCAGACTTGGTCCTGGTCCGGTTATTAGCTACCTGAATACTGATCGGTACCATTATCACCATCAATAAAAACGCGCTTAAGCCGATCACTTTTTTCCAGGACAGTTGATAAAGCCAATGCAGCCAGCGGTTGATAAATTTCATAATTATTTCTTCCTGCTGATTATTATACTCTGATCTTCCGCGTCAAACATAATATTAAACTGATCAAAAAATCCGATCCTGCCTAAAATATTGCTGGCTTGAGGATTTTCCGAAAACGCCACCGGGATCACTATTTCTTCATTGCCGATCATTGCCACCAGCTCGCCCCGGTAAGCAAAAGTTTTTTGGCCGGCAAAACCTTCAATGGTGATTCTGGGCAGCTCGCTTAAATTAACTCCCAATTCTTCAGCCATGTTTTTCGGTAAAGCCGATACCACTGCGCCGCTGTCAATTAAAAACTCAATATTTTTATAACCGGTAATAGTTTTTACCGGAATTTTCACCTGTGGATTAATCGCGTTGCCAAAGTGTTTATATAAAGTTTGCTGATAGGGAATAGTTAAAATGGCGCCATCGGCCTGATTAATTAAACCGCTGAACCCGATTTTTACCTTTGCCTGATTAATCTGGGCATTTTTCTTCTGCCAGGCAAATCCTAAACCAGCCACTAAAATTATTCCCGCGATAACAGTAATTTTTAAACAGGCAATTAATTTCCAGTTAACCTTAGTTTCTTGATTTAATTCAAACTCCATCAACCCATTATAGCAAAATCTTGTCAGGAGCTTAAACCTGTGTTAGTTTAACCTATTATGAAAAAAATTATGGCCGTCATTTTGCTTTTTTTTGCCGCGGTTGGCTTAACTGGTTTCACTGCCGGTCAGCCTGGTTTTCACCCCCTGGTCAAATTCGATCGGACCATTTACCTTGACGGTCAGATTGAAGGCGATGTAATTCTTTTTGCCAAGGAAGTCACTGTTAACGCCACCATCAGCGGCGACTTAATTGTCTTTCCCGCCCGGGCAGACATGCAAAAACTTATTTCCCATTTTAAACCCAACTTTAGAGTCATTGCCGGCCTGATTCTTTTAGAAAAACTTGCCTCCCTGACAATTGAAATATTAATTGGCTGGTTATTAATTGCTCTGTTGCCTCAATTAATAAAACAACTGGTTAACTTGGGCCTAAAACAGCCTGGCGCCGCTATTGGCTGGGGCCTATTATTCTTAACCGTCATCCCCCTTTTAGCCTGCTTTTTTATCATTTCTTTAATTGGTATTCCTTTAGGCGTGGTCACGATTTTAATTTATCTTATTTCTCTCTCGCTGGCCAAATTATTAGCCGGGCTTAGTCTGGGCAGCCGCTTATTAAAAGATGCCCGATTTAACCAACCTTATTTAAGCCTGGCCTTGGGCTTGACAATCATGGTAATTTTGCAACTGATCCCTTTCTTTGGCTGGCTGGCTTATTTTATTTTAATCCTCTTTGGCTTAGGTCTTTTAACTCTGCGGGGAAAAACTTTTATAACCCGTCTGAAGCAATGAACCAGATTGTTAAACTGCAATTAATCGCTTTTGCTTTTTTTTGCCTTTATTTTATTTTTCGTTTAGTGGGCAGCAGCGACCTGCCTTTAACTATTTGGCAGCATGTTTATTGGGGCAATGCGATTAAAGACAGTTTCTTTTTAGCCTTTTCCTTAATCTTTGTTTACGCTTTATTTAATTTATTGCGCCGTCATCCTCAGACCGGCCCCACGATAATCTCCGGCCCTGCTTTAAAAACCTGTCTTTATCTTGTTATTGGTTTTTGGTGGCTGGCCATTGTCCTCCACATTATTTTCGATTCAGCCAAAATTATTTTTCCTTTAAATCAGTTTGCTTTTTATCAATTCTCCGATTTATTAGATGAAACCATCAGCCACATTTTTATGTATCTGCCTTTTGTGCTGGTGTCGATAATCGGCCTGTTTTTAGAAATAGAGCGGCCTTTTCCCAAGGCATTAAGCCGCCAAGAAACGATTATTATTTATATTTTCAGTCTTGTTTCCGGTTTAATGTGGGGGGTTAATTTAACCGAAGGCCGCTTGTCTTTAATCACCAGCTTTCCGGCCATGTTAATTTATTTAAGTCTCACCGGTTATTTATTTAAAAAATTCAAACTTGCCTTTAAATATCATCCCTTAAGCTTGGTTTATACTGTTTTTTATCTGGCCGGCACCGTGGCTTTTGGGGCCTGGGGATTATGGTTTGGTTCGTTTCCGGAATTCTTTAATTATTTAAAGTAGTCCTGACTATGATTAAAATCATGCTGGCGACGCAAAATAAAGACAAATTAAAAGAATTTCAAGCCCTGCTTAAACCAGACAATTTCTGCCTCCTTTTACCTCCTAAAAATCTGCAGGTTTTGGAAACCGGCCAAACCTTTACAGCCAATGCTCTTCTCAAAGCAAAGGCTTATGCCCGGTTTTTCAACTTGCCGGTGATTGCCGACGACTCCGGTTTGTGTGTTGAGTATTTAAACGGCCAACCGGGGATTCATTCCCATAGCTTTGCAATTAATGGTTTTCCCGCCGCCCGCAAGAAAATTTTAAAACTTATGCGGCACCTGCCCCGCTTTCAAAGAGCGGCTCAGTTTGTCTGCTGTTTGGCTTATGTCAATCCTCAAACAAAAATCTGCCGGGTGTTTACCGGCCGAGTCAGGGGATTTATTGCTATTAAAGAAATCGGCAGCAATGGTTTTGGTTATGATCCGATCTTTTTTTGTCCTGATTTAAACAAAACTTTCGCTCAAGCGGCTTCCGTCCAAAAAAATCAATTCAGCCATCGGGCTAAGGCTTTAAAAAAATTGTTATCATTCCTAAAGCAATCAGCAGCCCCAAAGTAATTAAACCGGTTTTCAGCCAATCTTTGATAATTAAACCGGTTTCAATTTCTTCTTCGGCCGGCGGCGCCGGCCGCGGCCTTGTTAACTGCGCTTTTATTTTTTCTTTTTTTGTTCTTCTTTTGCTCATATGTTTTTTATTATATAATCGAACCTATATGGTACTCAACTCTATTCTGATCCAATGGTTGGTTTTGCTTCTCCTTTTTTGGCTGGCAATGGTTACGGTTTTATTAATCCAGACCATGCTTCACTACCGCCGTTTAACCAAAAACATTACCAAAAAAGATCTCAAAACAATTTTGTCTCAGATTTTAAGCCAGCTTGATTTAAGCGCCAAAGAAATTGTTCAGTTGCAAAAAGCTTTAAATCAGGTCAAAATTAATCTCAAGTCCGGTTTGCAAAAAATCGGCTTTGTCCGCTTTAATCCTTTTTCTCAGACAGGCGGCGACCAGAGCTTTTCTTTAGCCCTGCTGGATGGTAAAGATAACGGCTTAGTGATCAGCTCGCTTCACTCGCGCGAAACCACCCGGCTTTACACCAAGACAATCAAAGCCGGCCAAGCCGAAGGTTATGAATTATCCAAGGAGGAAAGTAAGGCGATTCAAATTGCCAAATAAACTACCATTATGACTACTGCCAAATCAAAATTATTATTAATTTTATTAAGCTTAGGTGTTTACCTCTTATCTGCCGGTATTGCTTATGCTGTTTTTACCGCTGCCAACTCCGGGATTATTTTTACCTCGCCTTTAACGGACACTGCTGGCAATCCGGCCGCTGACAACAACAATCGCAAGGCCTTAATCGAGGTCACCGGTTCAAAATCAGAAGCTTGTCCTTTAAACGGCGCTCAATTTACCAAAGCCGAGAAGAATATTTGGGACAGCCGCCGGCCGCTGGCAGTCATGATTGAAAATCATTTGGAAGCCCGGCCTCAGTCCGGTCTATCTGACGCCGATATTATTTATGAAGCCGTGGCCGAAGGCGGCATTACCCGTTTTATGGCTCTGTATTATTGTCAGGCGGCCGCTTACGAAACCACCCTTGGACCGATTCGCAGCGCCCGGACCTACTTTATTGATTGGGCCTCAGAATACAACCTGCCTCTTTATACTCACGTCGGCGGCGCCAACACGCCCGGTCCGGCTAATGCCTTAGGCCAGCTTGGGAACTATGATTGGTCCGGCGCTAATGATTTAAACCAATTTTCCATTGGTTACCCCACTTTCTGGCGCGACTATGAACGGCTGGGACGGACCGTCGCCACCGAACATACCATGTATTCCACTACCGAAAAACTTTGGGCCGTCGGCGCCAAACGCGGTTTTACCAATCTGGATCCCGAAGAAAACAATTGGCTTGACGATTTTACACCCTGGAAATTTGCCCAAGCTGAAGTCAGTCTTGCCGGTCGGGGAGCAGTTCAATCAATCAGCTATCCCTTTTGGGAATATACCGACTATGATGTGACTTGGCAGTATAACCAGGAGAATAATCTTTATCAGCGTTTTAACGCCGGCCAACCCCACCAAGACTTAAATACCGGCCAGCAATTAACTGCCAAAAATCTCGTGGTCCAGCTGGCTACTGAAAGAAAAGCCAATGACGGCTATCCCGATAATGTCCACCTTTTATATGGCACCATCGGTAAAGGTAAAGCCTACATTTTTAAAGACGGCCAGGCAATTGAAGGCAGTTGGGCTAAAGCCAAACGCCTTAGCCGGACTATTTTCTCTGATGCTCAAGGCAAAGAAATTCTTTTCAATCCCGGTAAAATCTGGATTTCCGTTTTGCCGCTTGGCACCAAGGTAACTTATTAAGCCTGCCTCAAAGGAGTTAAGTTATGGCAGAGTTACAAGACTTATTTGTTTCTAAGGTCAGGGTTAAGTTAATTCAATCATTCCTTAATCAGCCTCAGGAAATGTTTTATGTCCGCCAGCTGGTGCGTTTAATCGAAGAAGAAATTAATGCCGTCAGGCGTGAGTTAAGCCGGATGGAAAAACGGGGCTTGGTTAAAAAAGAAGCCCGGGCCAACCGCCTCTATTATTTCTTCAATAAATCTTACCCTTTTTATCAGGAATTAATTTGCTTAACCGCCAAAACCGTTGGGTTAGGCGCGGAAATTATCAAACACAAGAATGCTTTGGGCAACTTAAAGTTTGCGCTCTTATCCGGCCGTTATGCCCGGAGAATGCCCAGGAAATCCGCCGAAGACATTGACCTGTTGTTAGTCGGCAGCATTAATTTAAATACTTTAAATCAATTGGTGCGTAAAGCCGAATCCCAGCGGGAAAAAGAAATTAACTATGCGCCGATGACCGTCGAAGAATTTGAATTTCGCAAACAAAGGCGCGACCCGTTTTTACAAAAAATTTTAATGGCCGGCCGGGTAATGCTGATCGGCGATGAAGAGGAAATGGTGAGCTGATATGGGCCAAAAAGTCATGCGTGTCGGTAATAGCGTCGGCGTTACCGTCCCCAGCCAATTTGTTAAAGCCGTTGGCGTCCGCGTCGGCGACTATGTTAAAGTTAAAACCATTTTAGAAACCGGCCAGGTCATTTATACCTTCCAAGGTGCCAAACAATTATCGCTTAACTCTTTACCCAAACAATAATGTGGCGCTTTTTATTTATCTTGGTTTTAACTGCTGCGGCCGCCGCCGTTAATTTAATCCCCCAGTATTCTTTAAAGACCGGCCTTGATCTTCAGGGCGGCACTCATTTATTGTTGCAGGCAGATATGGCTAACATTGATCCGGCTGACCGCAATACTGCCCTGGAATCAGTCAAACAGGTTATCAGCCGCCGCGTTGATCTTTACGGTGTTTCCGAACCCTTAATTCAAACTTCCAACTTTAAAGATGACTACCGCTTGATTGTGGAGTTGCCCGGCGTTAAAGATGTCAGCAAAGCGATTAGTTTAATCGGGCAGACTGCCCAGCTTGATTTTCGGGAAGATTTATCCGGCGCCGGTCCGATTGATTATGCCAGCCCTTCTTCGGCCATGGCCCGGATTTACGCTTTTCAACCTACCGGTTTAACCGGCAAAGATTTAAAAAAAGCCGCGGTTTCTTTTGGCCAGTCCGGCAATACCACCGGCCAACCGGTAGTCAGTCTGGAGTTTACCGAAGCCGGCAGTCAGCAGTTTGCGGAAATTACCAAAAGAAATGTCAATCAGCCGGTCGCCATCTTTTTGGATAACATCCTAATCACCAACCCCATTGTCAATGAACCGATTTTATCCGGCCAGGCAGTGATTTCCGGCAATTTTACTGCCGAATCTGCTTCTGCTTTAGCTATTCAGCTTAATGCCGGCGCTTTGCCGGTGCCGATTAAAATTATTGAGCAGAAAAATATTTCCGCCACTCTTGGCTCCGATTCGGTCAGAAAAAGCGTTATCGCCGGCAGCATTGGTTTAGGTCTGGTGGTTCTGTTTATGATTCTGTTATACGGGATTAACGGTTTCTTAGCGGATATTGCTTTGGTTATTTACGGCCTGATTACTTTAGCCGTTTATAAGCTGATTCCCGTCACCCTCACTTTGCCCGGCATTGCCGGCTTTATCCTGACTATCGGTATGGCGGTTGACTCGAACATTTTAATCTTTGAACGGCTCAAAGAAGAGCTTCGGGCCGGCCGGCCGTTTAGCATTGCTTTGGAACTGGCTTTTGGCCGGGCTTGGGATTCAATCAAAGATGCTAATATGGCCACGATTATTACCAGTTTAGTTTTAATTAATCCTTTAAACTTTAATTGGTTAAACACCTCCGGCTTGGTCCGCGGCTTTGCCATTACTTTATTCATCGGGGTGATTATCAGTTTATTTACCGGCATTATTGTCACCCGGACCTTAATGCGCTTATTTCTTTCTCACATCACACACCCGGTATGTGATAGAGGTAATTAGGTAATTATGATTAATTTCATGAAATATAAATGGCTTTATTTTCTTTTTTCTTTATTGTTTATCCTGCCCGGTATTTATTTTTTACTTCGCTTTGGTTTAAAACCCAGTGTTGATTTTACCGGCGGGACTTTATTGGAATTTGTTATCCAGCCGGCCGATAATCAGCCAATCCCTCTCAATGATTTGCGCTCGTTTCTTGAACCGCAGATCTCTGTTTCCAGTCTGCAGACAGCCGGGGATAACACCTTTATTCTCCGTTCTCCGGAGTTTGATCAATCTACCAGCCAGTCTTTTCAGGAAAAAATCAGTTCCCGGTTTGGGCAGGTGAGTGAAAAACGCTTTGCCACTATCGGCCCCACCCTCGGTAAAGAATTAATTAAAAAAACTTTAGTCGGTATTTTGCTGGCCGCCGGTTTTATTTTAAGCTATGTCGCTTACCGCTTTCATGATCAGAAATACGGCATTTGTGCTGTTTTGGCCATGCTCCATGACTCTTTAATTATGCTCGGAGTTTTTAGTTTCTTGGGCGTTTATTTTAAGGTGGAAGTTGACGCTTTATTTGTTACTGCCCTGTTAACGATTTTATCTTTTTCCGTCCATGATACCATCGTGGTCTATGACCGCATCCGCGAATCGACTAAACTTTTTCCCAAATTAACTTATACCCAGCTGGTCAATAAAGCGGTTACCGAAACGCTCGGCCGGTCCTTGAATAATTCTTTAACCATTATTTTTATGCTTCTGGCTTTATATCTTTTAGGCGGGGATACCACGAAATGGTTTGTCTTTGCCTTGTTAATCGGCACCGTCTCCGGCACTTATTCTTCCACCTTCACCGCCGTCCCCTTACTCGTCCTCTGGGAAAACCTTAAAATCAAACATCACACACCCGGTATGTGATAGAGTAGAGTTAATGCCTACAAGATTCGATCCGTTAGTGTCAGGAGAAATTTACCATATTATCAATCGCGGTGTGGCTTCAATGCCGATTTTTATTGGCGTTCATTACTACGAACATTTTTTAGAAACGGCTTTGTATTATCTAAATAAAAAAACGCCTTTGCGCTACTCTTATTTTATTAGACTACCAACAACTGCCCGCAGGGAAATTTTAGATAAATTAAGACAACAACATGATTACTTAATAGAACTAATTTCTTATTGTTTGATGCCTAACCATTTTCATTTATTACTAAAACAAATTACCGATAATGGCATTTCTGAATTTATGCGTAAATTTTCTGAAAGTTACAGCCATTATTTTAATGTGAAAAATAAACGCCTTGGGCCACTTTTTCAAGGCCGCTTTAAATCAGTTAGAATCGAATCAGAACAGCAGCTTTTGCACGTTTCCCGCTACATCCATTTAAATCCTTACAGTTCCGGTATCGTTAAGTCAGTCAATGATTTAAAACAGTATCCCTATTCTTCTTTGCCGGAGTATTTAAATTTAACTGGTAATTCATACTGCCAAAAAGATATTATTTCAAGTTATTTCAGGAAACCCGGAGCCTACGAGGATTTTGTTTTTAGTCAAGCCGACCATCAAAGGTCGCTGTCAATAATTAAACACTTACTGCTCGAAAACCTGGAAACCGAATAGTTTTCCTCGATCACACCTCTAAGGTGAAATCTTAATTCGCCTTAATAAATATTCCCTCTCGTTTTTGGCGGCATCGTCCAGAACTTCGTCGAACAATTTTTTCAAGATTTGGCCTACTTTCGGCCCGGGCTTTAATTGTAAAATTTCCATGACATCATTGCCGTCTATTTTTAAATCATTAATCGTAAACGGTTTAAGCAATACCTGTCCGATTCTTGTTTGCAATTCCCTTAGCCTCCATGAAGTCTCCCTGCTTCCGCCGCCGACGCGGTCGCCGACGCGCAGCATCATCATGTTTCCAATATTTTCTCTGCCGATTCTTTTGATAAATCTTCTGATGGCTTTATCAGTCATGTGCGGCTCGTAAGCGAACATGTGCCAGCGGACCAATAGCCAAAGCAAATCACTATCCTTTTTGCTCAGTTTTAGTCTTTGGCTGATAAGTTTGGTCATTCTGCCGCCCACCACCTCGTGATTATAAAAAGTAATCTCTTTGCCCACGCCCATGCTTTTATTCACCCTTGGTTTTGCCATATCGTGAAGTAAGGTTGCCAACCGGACGATTGGATCCGGCGCCGGACAGGCCGCCAATGAATCCAAACTATGCAGCCAAACATCTTTCGTGTGGTGTCCGGCTTGTTTCACCCCCCTGGTTTCGATTAATTCCGGCAGAATATATTGCAATAATCCACTGGCAAATAACATTAGCACTCCGTCTTTAGGAAAAGGGGAGGCGAGTATTTTTAACAACTCGTCCCGCACTCTTTCTCCGGCAATTTGATTAATTAAAGTGCTGTTTTTATTAATCGCCGTTAGTGTTTTTGTTTCAATGCTAAAGCCCAATTGGCTGGCAATTCTGATTGCCCGCATCATTCTTAAGGCGTCTTCCTGAAATCTTTTGTCAGCGTCGCCGACCGCCCTTATCAATTTATTAGTTAAATCTTTTTTTCCTTCAAACGGATCAATCAACTTCAGGTTTTTATCAAAACTCATTGCATTTATTGTAAAATCCCTTCTTTTTAAGTCTTCTTTTAAACTTTTACCCCAAACTACTTTATCCGGCCGTCTCCGGTCAGAATAACCGGATTCGCTTCTGAAAGTAGTAATTTCCAAAATCTTTTCCTCCAGCTTGACTCCCACTGTTCCGAACTTATTATCATAATAAGAATCGGGAAATAATTTTTGAATTTCTTCCGGAGTCGCATCGGTAGTGAAATCCCAGTCCTTCACTTCCGTTTTGGTTAATAAATCCCTGACCGCCCCGCCGACCACATAAGCTTCAAAACCGCCCGATTCGAGGGTTTGCAAAACTTTCATTACCTGTGGCGATAGTTTAAACTTCATTTATAATCCATTATGACAGTTATTGATATTTTACTCAAAAATCGCGGCCTTATCACCAAAAAAGACCAGGCGGAATTCTTAGATCCAACCCAACCAGATAAAGTTACCCTTGAGCAAATTGGCCTGCGACCGGCGGCAATCGCCAAGGCAATTAAGCGCTTAACCACCGCCCGTAAAAACCAGGAACTAATTTATATTTATGGTGATTATGACACTGATGGTGTTTCCAGTACGGCGATTCTTTGGGAAACTTTAAACTCGCTTGGCTTTAGAGTCTTGCCGTTTATTCCCTCCAGAAATGATCCGGTCCGCGGTCTTTCCCCTCTGGGTATTGACCTGATTATTAAACAAGCCAAGACAAATCCCGGCTTAATTATTACCGTTGATAACGGTATTTTCTCTTTTAAAGGTTGCCAATATGCTGAAAAATTAGGCATTGAGGTGATTATTACTGACCATCACTTACCCAAACACAAAAATAACCGGCCCTTCTTTCCCCCGGCCTTAGCGATTATTCATACTACCCAGCTCGCCGGCGCCGGGGTGGCCTGGTTTTTTTCCCGGGAAATTATTAAACACCTCCGAGGTGATCCGCCGGCTGGCGGACTTGATTTAGCCGCCCTGGGTACAATCGCTGACATGGTGCCTTTGCTTAACGCCAATCGTAGTTTGGCAAAATTCGGCCTGGACAAAATCCGCTTAAGTCAGCGTCCGGGTTTAATCGCTTTAGCCAAAACCGCCAATCTTGATCTGCAAAACTTAAACGATTATCAGGTCAGTTATGTTTTAGCTCCCCGGCTTAATGCCTTAGGCCGGCTGGAGCATGCCTTGGATGCTTTGCGTTTGCTTTGCACTACTGATCTTCACCGGGCAGAGCAGTTAGCCGTTCACTTAAACCAAACTAATCAATTAAGGCAGGATAAAACTCAAACCATGTTTCTTGATGCTAAAGAAAAGTTCTTAAAGCAATCAGCTGACCAGCCGTTGATTTTCGTTGCCTCCAAAACTTATCACGAAGGCGTGGTTGGTTTAGTTGCCGGCAAACTAATGGAAGAATTTAACCGTCCGGCTGTCGTCGTCGCTTTGGGTAAAAATTACTCCAAAGCCTCCGGCCGGTCCCTTAAAGGCTTTAATATTTTAAAAGCGATTAGAAGTTTAGAGCCTTATTTATTAGAGCATGGCGGACACGAACTGGCCGCCGGTTTTACTATTGCTAATAAAAATATAAAAATCGTTGCCCAGAAACTGCTTAAGATAGCTAAAAAATCTTTATCAAATAAAGCACTCGAGCCGGCCGTAGAGGTTGATTGTGAACTTAATTTTAACCAAATTAACTGGCAGTTATTTAATGCTCTTGAAAAATTCAAACCTTTTGGTTTTGCCAACCCCCAGCCGCTTTTTGCCGCCAAACAAGTTAAATTATTAACCTTCCGTTCAGTTGGCCAGGACAACAAACATCTTAAGCTCAGCCTACGAGGAGACTCCTTGCAGGTTGACGGAATTGCTTTTAGTCTTGGCCATTTAGCCCAAAAACTTGCCCCCGGCCAGCTAATCGACATTACTTACACTCTGGAAAAAAATGTCTGGAA
>CAZYUF010000018.1:0-4226 GCA_964650605.1 uncultured Pseudomonadales bacterium
GAGCCGTCTCCGGGAATCGAACCCGGGACCCCGAACTTACCATGTTCGTGCTCTGCCAACTGAGCTAAGACGGCTTAGTGCTTGCACCGAGCTACGCGAGGTGCTGGAGCTAGGATTCGAACCTAGGAAGCCTTGCGGCGCTTCTTTTACAGAGAAGTGTATTTGACCGCTCTACCACTCCAGCTTTTTAGATTTCATGCTATTATAACAATAGTTAATGAAACTCGCCAAGCTGTATAAAAAACTAGCAGAGAACCAAGTCCAATGCCTGGCTTGTTCGTGGTACTGCCGGATGGCGGAGGGAAAAACCGGCATCTGCGGCACCAGAATTAATCACCAAGGCAAGCTGTATTCTTTGGTGTACGGCCGGGCAATCGGCCTTCAGCTTGATCCGGTGGAGAAAAAGCCGCTATTTCATTTTTTACCGGGAAAATATTTGTTGTCTTTCGGGACAGCCGGCTGTAATTTTGGCTGTAAGTTTTGCCAGAATTGGACGCAAAGCCAGGGGAATAAAACGCAAAGCGTAAAACGAAAAACGAAAAACTTAATCTTTTATATCGAAAACGCATCAACTAAAATTACTCCCAAAGAAATTGTCGAATTGGCTGTAGAGAAAAAAGCGGCCGGGATTGCCTACACTTACAACGAGCCGGCGATTTTTATCGAGCTGGCTTATGATACGGCCAAGCTGGCCAGGAAAAAGGGTTTGAGGAACGTTTTTGTTTCCAATGGTTTTGAATCAGAGGAGAGTTTTCAATATATTAAGCCGTATTTGGACGCGATTAATATTGATTTAAAAAGCTTTTCGGATAAATTTTATAGGCAAATCTGTAAAGCCAAAATCGAACCGGTCAAAGCGAATATTAAAAAATATTTCCGGTCCGGCATTATTACCGAAGTTACTACCCTGTTAATTCCCGGATATAACGATAGTAATGAAGAATTGCAGCAGATTGCTCAATTTTTAGCCGGTATCTCTAAAAATATACCGTGGCATATTTCCGCTTTTCATCCGGACTACCAAATGCTGGATGTGCCGGTTACCAGGCATGAAGATTTATTAAAAGCTTATAAAATCGGCAGGCAAGCCGGCTTGAACTATGTTTATTTGGGCAATATCGCTGACCCGGAACACTCGGTTACTACTTGTCCTCAGTGCCAAGCGGTTTTAGTGGACAGGACTGATTATCAAGGGGTAATTAAAAATTTGGATAAGCGAGGCAGATGCAGGCAATGCCGAGAGAAGATTTATGGTATTTGGCACTAGATATCCTGCCGTAGCCGGCAGTTTTTACCCGGCAGAGCGGGAGGAGTTGAAGGCGGCCATTAATGAGTTTTTTAAAAATACTAAAAAAGTTGTCAGCGGAAAAGTCAGGGCTTTGATCGTGCCGCACGCGGGGTTGGTTTATTCCGGCCAGACAGCGGCTTGGGGGTATCAGCAGATTAGCGTTGTCCCGCAAAAACAGTTTGTTTTACTGGGGCCGTCGCATCATGAATGGTTGACTGCTTTGGCCGCATCGTCCTGCCAAACCTGGCTGACGCCTCTGGGAGCAGTGGAGCAAAAACCGCCCCGAGAGACAGAGGTTAATGATTCAGCTCATAAAAGCGAGCATTGTTTGGAAGTCCAGCTGCCATTTTTACAATATCGATTTAAAGATTTTCAAATCAGTTGTTTGTTAACCGGTGCGGAAACCAAGCTGGTTTTACCGCCAAATTCGCTTTTAATCGTTTCTTCGGACCTTTCCCATTATCTGCCGCAAAATTTTGCAGAGGAGTATGACAAGAAAACGATTGAGGCGATCTTAACCGGCAACCGGAAATATTTACTGGAGAATGAAGACTGTGCCTGCGGTAGGATCGGGATTTTAATGTTGATGAAGTTGGCGAAAGCCAACCACTGGCAGGCAAAGTTAGTCTGTTATGATACCTCGGCTACGGCTTCAGGCGACAGTAACCGGGTGGTGGGTTATAGCGCAATTGTTTTTTATGAATAACATTAAGTTAGCAAGACAGGCGATTAAAAAATATTTAGAAACCGGCAAAAAAATCAAGGCCGTTTCTAAACAGCCGGGCGCCTGTTTTGTGACGCTATATAACCACGGCCGTTTACGGGGCTGTATCGGCAATATTGAACCGGTCGGTTCTTTAGAGCAGGCAATTATTGACAATGCCATTGCTGCGGCGGCCCGTGACGGCCGGTTTGAACCAGTGAGTTTGGAAGAATTAAAAGATTTGAGTATCGAGGTTTCTGTTTTGTCACTTTTGACCACGATCGTACCGAAAAGTGTCAAGGAACTGTTGGAGCGGCTGAGGAAAGAAAAACCCGGCTTGGTGATTGAGAAGTTCGGACAAAGGGCGGTTTTTTTACCGCAGGTTTGGGAGAAATTGCCGGATGCTCAAGAATTTTTAGGCCAGTTGTGTTTAAAGGCGGGGTTGGCGGCCGATGATTGGCAGGCAGGAATGAAGTTTTTTGTGTTTAGTGTGGAGAAATAAGAGCCGCCTTTCAGATTTGAACTGAAGACCTGCTGTTTACCTGCCCGCAATTGCTAAAGCAATAGCTTTTGCAGGCGGGCAAAAGTGTTTTGAGCCAACGGTCAGATTTGAACTGACGGCCTGCTGTTTACAAAACAGCTGCTCTAACCAACTGAGCTACGTTGGCACTTTAACTATTTTAACAGAAGATAGGCGAAGTATAAAACATGCCCCACCGTAAGGCCGTCAGTTGAAAGCGTTCCCCGAACAAAGTTCAAGGTGGAAAGCTAACCCTCAGTCCACAGGCTGACGATATCATGCCTTCCATACAAAAAGCGTTGAGGAAAAAATCTTTCAACTTGTCAACGCGCCCGGTAGGGCAGGGGTCACGATGTTGTCATCGGACCAATTTAATTATATCATGTTGTCAAGTATATGGCGGAATACAAAGATATATATCAAGATGTTTACAGAAAAAGATTAGAAAGTAGAAAGTCTGTTTTAAAAGAGCAAGCATTAAATGATCCTTTAACCGGTTTGTATAATCGGCGAGGATTTATGTTATTGGCTACAAAATTACTTAATCTTGCTCAAAGAGAAAGATTTCCAACTTCGGCAATGATGATGGATATTGATTTTTTTAAGAGGATTAATGATCAATATGGGCATGAAGGGGGTGATCTTGTCTTGAAAGAAATTTCCCGTTTATTAAATCCTGAGAAGGAGGATACCCTGGTTAGAAAATCTGACCTTATTGGTAGATGGGGTGGTGAGGAAATTGTGTTTTTTCTTCCGAATACAGATTTAGACGGAGCCCAGAAAGTGGCGGAAAAAATAAAAGACCAAATGGCAAAGACACAAGTAAAGATTCATGATAAAGAAAAAGCTTCGTTCACCGTCAGCATTGGTGTGGTGCAAATCGGCGAGAAAGAACCTTTGGAGGTATTAATAGGCCGTGCTGATACAGCTATGTATCAAGCTAAAGCCAAAGGGAGAAATCGGGTAGAGGTGTTTACAGAAGGAAATTCGTGACTAGATTGATTACCGGCATGATAAGGTTGATGGCTAAAGACGAGCCGCCAATGGGGAGAATTAATAAGATTAATAAGATTGTGCCGTAGGATTTCATAAAGTCGTTGTATTCGTCGGCCCAGCTCATTGGCAAAAAACCGTAGAGAATTTTGGCGCCGTCTAAAGGCGGTACCGGCAGAAGATTAAAAACAGCCAGATTAACATTCATAATAATAAGAGGGATTACCAGAACGGAAGGGATAAAAGAACAAACTAGGGCCAGGATCAAGTTGCTGGCCGGCCCGGCTAAAGAAATTAAAGCCGCGTCCCTCTTGGGGTGGCGGAGATTAAATGGGTCAAAGGGGACGGGTTTGCCCCAGCCGAAGCGGAAAAACAACAGCATTAAAGTTCCGATCGGATCAAGGTGTTTAAGAGGATTTAAACTGATCCGGCCGGCAAGGGAAGCAGTGGGGTCGCCGAGTTTATCGGAAACCAAAGCGTGGGAAAATTCATGGATGGTAATGGCAATTAACAGGGCAATTGCCCAAATGATCGTACTTAGCATAAATAGATATTTATGGTATAGTATAGCCTAATATGGCTCAAAAATGTCAAAAATGCGGTAAGGGCCTCCAGTACGGCAATTTTGTTTCGCACGCCAAAAACCGGGTGAAGCGGCTGTTTAAACCGAACTTAAAACGGGTGACGATTTTGGTGGAAGGCAAGAAAAAGCGGCTGATCTT
>CAZYUF010000018.1:4326-9168 GCA_964650605.1 uncultured Pseudomonadales bacterium
AATTCTTCCCAGGAAATAAAACCGTTAGCTTTGGTAAATTTGCGGGTGTAGGTAGCTTGGGTTTCATCCTGGATTTTTTGAGTAATTTTATTGTTCAAATAATCGGGCAGAATTTTAATCAGCAGTTGAGCGCCGCTGGTAAAACAGCGTTTCAGCAAGTCAGGAGCGGTATCGTCAGCTAGGATCGGCACTTTTTCCTGGGCAATAAGCGGACCGGCGTCAAACTGATCAGTCATTTTAATGATGGAAATTCCCGATTCTTTTTCTTGGTTTAAGATTTGGTAAGGTACAGGCGTCGGGCCGCGGTATTTGGGTAAAAGCGAAGGGTGGAGATTCAGGCCGCCGGCCGGGAGTTTTTCCCCATAATCAGCGCTGATAACCAAATTGGCCTTGTTCGGTTGATCAACAATGACGTAGCCGGCTTTAATCAAAGCGTTTTTGACAATCAGCGAATTTGCCGACGAGCCGAAGAAAAGAATAGAAATTTGCCTCATAGATACAGTATAATAGGATTATGAGATTAAGCCAGTTGGTTAAAGCGCGGCAGTTGATTAAAAAACAGCCGTGGCTAATTTGGTCAACCAGAAATTTTGACGGATTGGACGCGGCGGCTATTACCGAGGCGATTTTAAGCTACGGCGACTGGCAGGATTTTTTAAACTTAAAAGAAATCTTTGGCCTGAAAGAATTACAGAATATTTTTGTTAAATTAACCAATAAAAAAAGAGTCAATCTCCGGCCGCCAACTGTTAATCTCTTCAACCTTTATTTTCAGCGTTATGCATCCTGAAATTTTAACGTCCGGCCAGATTCAATTATTGCCTTTAATAAAAAAATTTGCTGTGCACTTTGGTTTAGTCGGCGGGACGGCTGTCGCTTTGCAGCTGGGCCACCGGCGGTCAATCGACTTTGATTTATTTTCTCAGAAAGAATTTAATAATGATCAAATCATGAGTTTGGTCAAGAAAAAATACCCGGTTAAACATATTTATATTGACACCAGTACTGAGCTGACGATCATGATTAAGGAAATTAAGCTGACTTTTTACGCTTATCCTTATAAAATTCCCTATGTAAAGAAATTTGAAAAAGTAATAAAAATGCCGGACTTGCTGACTTTAGCGGCAATGAAAGCGTTCGCTTTAGGGCGGAGAGCCAAATGGAAGGATTACGTTGACTTATATTCCATTCTGCAAAACTACCCGTTTAAAGATATTGTTAAGAAAACTAAGAGAATTTTTAAAGGCCAGTTTAATGAAAAATTGTTCCGGGAGCAATTAAGTTATTTTAAGGATATAAATTACTCGGAACCGATTGAATATCTGCCGGGCAGGGCGGTGAGCGAGAGAACCGTCAAAGAGGAGTTAAAAAAAATTGCTATAAGCTAGTGGTGCTAAATAATGACAACTACCGAGAAAAAGGTTCGTCAACCGATTGAGCTAAGTGGAAAGGAGCTTATTGGCAAAGGGGAATAACAGTAATTACCTAAAGATGAGGGTATGGATGGTAGTAGTTGTTTAGCAGCAATATTGTGTGCTGGTCGTGATAAGGGATTGATAAAGGAGGGGGATGTCATCCCGTATATTTTACTTCCAGAAATTGGCATAGGTTTGGTTTGGGCTACTGGAAGACATGAGCTGCGAGGGTGGCAATCCTCTTGACTTTATTTAGCCCTGTAAGGTCCGACCTTGCAGGGCTACTCTGTTAGCGGAAAGCAAAATTGAACCTTCAAGGTTGGACCTTGTAGGCCAAGAACGGGTTTTTGACTGGTTTTAAGCGGTCGCGGTCAGTGCCGAAATAAAGTTGCTCTCCGGATTGGTTGATATAATCTATAAATAGTATTCCGTCGAGGTGGTCGCGTTCGTGCTGGAAGTAAACGGAATAGGGTGCGCTCAAGCGGGCGGTTTTGGTCAGTCCGGTTAGAGTTTGGTAACTGACTTTTATTTTTATTGGCCGGTCGACAAAGCCGTACCAGCCGGGAAAGGAAAGACAACCTTCCAAAAATTGGTCATCTTTAGGTAAAGAGGAGAGCATTTTCTTTGAAGATTTTAAAATTTGCGGATTAATAATTATCTCCAGTTTGCCGCTTGGAAATTTCATAACAAAGACGCGCCATAACTTGCCGATTTGGTTGGCGGCCAGACCGATGCCTAAAGGTTTGCGGGGATCGGGAACGACTGTGTCCAGCAAATTTTTGGCTAATTGTTGGATTTCGGCGGTAATCGCTTCAACCGGCTGAGCCGGTTGGCGGAGGATTTTATTGGGGTATTTTAAAATCATAATTGGGTTTTAGTTCCAGGGCGGTTTGTAATGTTTGTTTGGCTAAATCTTTTTGGCCGAGCTGATTGTAGATTAAACCTAAATTATAGTAAAGTTTGGCATCGGTGGGGGCCAGTTTAATTGCTTGTTGGATAGCGTCAAGCGCTTGGAGTTCGTATTGCTGGTCAAGTTTGGCCAGCAAGAGAAAGATTTTAATCCGGGATTTCCAGTAATTTAAATGGACGGGATTGGTTTTGATGACCAAATCTGATTGAGTGACGGCCAACTGGGCGGCGGGAGTGGACTCGTAGGCATAAGCCAGTTTGGCCAAGCCTTCAGCATATTCCGACCGGAAAAGAGGTTCCTGCGGGGAAAGAGCCACTGCTTTTTGTAAGAGCGTTAAGCCGGCCGGCAGTTGGTTGGCCTTGAGATAGTTTCGGCCTAAATTAAATTGGTAGTCGGCACGCCACATATTAAAAATAAAAACTAAAAAATAAAAACTAAAAATTAAAACAAGAATAATAAAAAAGTATCGCCAGGGAGAATATGAAATTTTTGACGCACGTGCGTCAAAGTTTTCATTATTTATGGCGAAGGCGGGGAACAGAAAGAAAAATAAAGTGACCGGGACAACGGAGAAGCCGAAAAAGTTAGTGATAAGAATTGAAATAAATCCAAGCATCAAGCCACTGGGATTTTTGAGGAAAAAAATTAAAACAGCGGAAATAAAAAACAGATAACTAGCTAAACCGAAAGCGCCGGTGGTGGCCAAAAAGTTAAGATATTCATTGTGGGCTTTATTGTATAAAAAGTCCCATTCGGATAAAAGGTTGTGGCCGGCGGGACGGAAGTTGTAATAGGAATAGGCGAAAGTTTCCACCCCGGAGCCGAATAAAGGATAGTGCTTGAAAACATCAATGGCTCCCTGCCAGACCACGCGGCGGATTAAAAGGGATGAAGAGCCGCCGGCACGGGTAAGATTTTCCTCATTGATTAATTGGAGTGTTTTTTGATTGCCGGCAGTCAGCGGCGAAGTTAAGAGATAATAACCGGCCCCGGCCGCTAAAACAACGATTAAAATAATTTTTAAGAAACGCTTTTTGATCACCAAAAAAACAAACATTAAGAAAAGAGTAATCAAGGCGGCGGCAATACCCGACTGGCTTTTGGTAAAGTAAATCGTTAAGAGAAACAGCGGGGAAAGCCAGCGGGATAAAGGCACAAGGGCGACCAAATAGGCGGCGAGCCAGTTAGGCTGGCCGAGGGTAGAAAAAACCCGGTTTTGGACATCTTGAACCCAAATTTTTTTATCAATGCCGAAATGCTCGGCAATACCGTAGAGCGAGACAATGGCGGCGGTGGAAAGAATTACTTTTAAACTGTTTTTAACAGAAACAGCGTTGGAGACGAAGGCGTAATAAAGAGTAATATAGCAAATGGTGGACATTAATCCGCCGTTAAAGCGGGAGTAATAGCCCCAGACAGAAGTATGGCGGTCGATTGAGAAAACCGTGGATAGAATCTGGGAGAGTAAAAATAATAACAAAGGGATATCAAAAGGGGTCCGGCAAAGCAGAATTTTGCGTTGATGGATACATTTAATAATCCAAGCACTGGTAATGATAATCGTGAAAAAATACACGGTGAGAATTTTATTAAACTCAAACAGTTCGTAGTTATAGGGAGTTAAAATAAGAGGTACAATAATAAATAAAGCGTAGAAGGAGTATTCGATTATTCGATTACAGACCCTGTTTATATTCATAGACTATGATAGAATTTTATTGACTCAATTTTCAATGACCAATTTTCAATCAAATCACAATGATTAAATTTACAAACATTGAAAATTAATTAATTGAAAATTCATCGTAAATTCGAAAATTGTAAATTGGGTAATTACTAAAATATGTTTGATAGTTTACTGTCGATTTTTAGCTATGATTTGGCAATTGATTTGGGAACAGCCAATACCTTGATTCTGGTGGCCAAAAAAGGAGTGGTGGTGAGAGAACCGACCGTGATTGCCAGGCGAAGGAAAGGCAAGGAGTTATTAGCTGTGGGCAGTGAAGCAAAAAAAATGCTGGGGAAAAATCCGGCCAGTATTGAGGTAGTGAAGCCGTTAGAGGCCGGGGTGATTGCGGATTTTGACGCGACGGTGGCGATGTTAAAACACTATTTTGCCGAGATTCATCAACATGTGGGTTTAATGCCTAAGCTGGCCAGGCCAAAAGTATTGATGGGAATTCCGGCCGGGGTGACCGAGGTGGAAAAAAGAGCGGTCCAGGATGCGGCTTTGTCGGCCGGGGCAAGGCAGGCGCTGTTAGTGGAAGAGCCAATGGCGGCGGCCATCGGCGCCGGAGTCAAAGTGGATAAGGCCGACGGCCAGCTGATTATTGATATCGGCGGCGGGACAACGGAAATTGCCGTGATTTCCTTGGGAGGGATTGTGCTGAATCGGTCATTAAGAATTGCCGGAGAAGAAATGACTCAGGCGATTATTAAGTCGGTGCGTTTAAAACAGGGCATGCTGTTAGGGGAAACAACAGCGGAAGAGGCAAAGATTAATATCGGCAGCGCGAT
>CAZYUF010000018.1:9268-11734 GCA_964650605.1 uncultured Pseudomonadales bacterium
GAAAAATTATTGGAAGAAGTCAGGGTGAAAAGGGGGCTAAGATAAGTTTCATGCCCCGTCGATGACGCTCGCGCAAAGACTGGATTGTTTCATCAATGGTTGTCGTTTTCACCTCAAAAATTTGGGCATCGGCCGGGCCGGCGGATTGGATCGGCGGCAAAGACGAGGGAACGATTAAAATTGGGAATAAAATATAAATTAAACCCAGGGTAAGAATAAAAACAGCGGAGCGCCAAAGGATGCTGATGGACATAAAATAATGGTATCATACTTAGTTAATGAGGGAAAGATTAATTTGGTTATATTGGTTGTTAATTTTAGTGGTTGGTATTTTTTGCTTGCGGCTTTTGTATTTACAAATCTGGGAAGCAAAATATTATCGATTACTGGCTGACGAAAACCGGATAAAACAGGAAATTTTACCTGCTCCGAGGGGGAAGATTTTGGACCGCTTCGGCGAAGTATTAACTTTAAGCGAAGCGAATGCCCATGTTTTAGGCTATGTGGGAGAAGTGAGCGAAGAGGAAGTAGATAGATTTTATTTAGGGGCGGTGGTAGGAAAAATGGGTTTGGAAAAACAGTATGATCAGAGGTTGCGGGGCAGGGACGGCCTGTCAATTTTAGAGCAGGATGCCCAAGGAAAAGTATTAAGGGAGTTACGGCGGATTGAGCCGGTTAAAGGGGAAGCGTTGCCAACCACTTTAGATGCGGGTTTGCAGAAAAAGGCTTTTGAATTAATGGATTACCGCAAGGGAGCGGTGGTGGTCAGCAACCCAAATAACGGCGAGATTTTGGCTTTAGTTTCCAGCCCGAGTTTTGATGCCGGAAATTTACCCAAGTTTTTAACTGATAAAAATTTGCCATTGTTTAATCGGGCGATCAGCGGCGAATACCCCCCCGGATCGGTTTTTAAAATTGTCACGGCCACCGCCGCGTTGGAGGAAGGGGTAATCGATGGCCAAACCCAGATTGAGGACACCGGGGAAATTGTCATCGGCCCGTACCGTTACACCAACTGGTATTTTACCCAGTACGGGAAAAAGGAAGGCTGGTTAGAAATTACCCGGGCCATAGCGCGGAGCAATGATATTTTTTTCTATAAATTGGGCGAGTATTTAGGGATTAGTGCCTTAGCGGATTGGGCCAAGTATTTCGGCTTAGGGATAGAGACGGGTGTGGATTTAGCGGGCGAAGCCAAGGGTTTGATGCCGGACCAAGCGTGGAAAAAAGAGGTGATGGAAGAAGACTGGTATACCGGCGACACGTTTATTACAGCGATTGGCCAAGGACACGTACTAATGACGCCGATACAGATTAACCAGATGATGAGCATTATTGCCGGTCGCGGTTTGTTGTGCAAACCATTCCTCGTTGGCGGATCAAATTGCCGGAAGTTGGATATTAGTCAAAAAACAATTGAGTTAGTGACTGAAGGCTTAAAGCAAGTGTGTGAAACCGGCGGGACAGCCTGGCCATTTTTTGATTTTCCTATCAGGGTGGCGGGTAAAACAGGAACAGCCGAATTTGGTCAGCAGGAGGATAAGACTAAAATTAAGACGCACGCCTTATTTACCGGGTTTGCGCCGGTAGACAAGCCGGAGATTAGCGTCACGGTGTTGTTAGAAGGCGCGGGCGAGGGTTCGTATCAAGCCGCGCCGGTAGCCAAGGAATTGTTAACTTATTGGCTGGAAAGGCAGTAAAGATGGATCAAAATGAGTTAAAATACTGGGTGGGATTAAGCGGCTGGAAAGGTTTGGGCTGGAAAAAGCTGGAATTGTTAATTAAATATTTCGGGTCGCTGAAAAAAATCTGGCTGTCCGGACCGAAGCTGAATCCTTTATGGCAAAACAATAAAGATTTGAACCGGGAGATGGAAGAGTTGGATAAAAGGTTAATCAAAGTAATTACGATTGAAGATAAAAGATACCCATTAATTTTAAAAGAGACTGATTCTTCGCCATTTATATTATATGTCAAGGGTGAGGAAAGTTTATTAAACCAACCAAGTTTGGCGGTAGTGGGAACAAGAAGACCGACCGGGTACGGCCGGAAAGCAGTCTTCCGGCTGGTGCCGGAAATTAGTAAAAAATTAATTATTGTGTCCGGTTTAGCCAGAGGAATTGATAGCTTAAGCCATTGGCAGTGTTTGCAAAGCAAAGGTAAAACCATCGCGGTTTTGGGCCATGGCTTAGAGCGGATTTACCCGCTGGAAAATCTACGATTGGCTAGCGCAATCGTAGCAAGCGGCGGGGCGTTGATAACGGAGTACCCGTTAAATTTTCCGCTGGATAAAACTAATTTTCCCTTAAGAAACCGGATCATTGCCGGTTTAACTTTAGGGACTTTGGTGATTGAAGGCGGAGAAAGATCCGGGACAAAGATTACTGCCAATTTTGCCGCCGATTACGGCCGGGAAGTTTTCTGCGTCCCCGGGCCGATCACTAGTCTGCAATCCGAAGGCCCGGC
>CAZYUF010000019.1:0-2918 GCA_964650605.1 uncultured Pseudomonadales bacterium
ATTATATATTTATGTACCCTACGCACCTAAAAGGAATCCTTGGAGAATTGGAGTTTACTACTCATTTAATTAGACAGGGCTTTACTGTTCTTAATCCAATAAATCCAAATTCCAGTTATGACCTTGTTATAGAAAAAAATGGTAAATTCACGAAAATTCAAATAAAATATTGTACTCCAAGAAAGACTGGAATACTTCGAGTCGAATTAGATAGACCAATGAGAAAAACTAAAAATTATTTAGAAAGAGAAGTAGATGCGATGGGAGTTTATGACAGCATTAACCACAATTTTTATCTAGTACCAGTAAATTCAATTAAAAGTAAGACTGAAATTTGGTTAAGAATTAAAGACACTAAAAATAAACAACTTAAGAAGATTAATTTAGCAAAAAAGTATAAAATATAAATTCTTACGGGGATTAGCGCAGCTGGTAGCGCGCATCGTTCGGGACGATGAGGCCGCCGGTTCGAATCCGGCATCCCCGACCAAAAAAGAGTAAGTAGCGTATCAACTAAAAATTCAGGTTGGGTTGGCGGTCAAGTGCTTGGATGTCTTTAACAAAGGACTGTCCTTTGTTAAAGCGGAAAGAGGCGGCAACACAAATCATGGCGGCGTTATCGGTAAAAAGTTTTTTGGAGTAGGGTAAATAGAGAGGCAGGGAGTGTTGTTTGGCAACCGAGCGGATTTGGCGGCGGAAATATAAGTTGGATAAGACGCCGCCGCCTAACAAAAGGCTTTTTGGCTGGTATTGCTCAAGCGCTTTTTGAAGCTTGACCGTTAAACTTTTAGCAATGGCTTGTTGGAAAGAAGCAGCCATATCTTGAGTATATTTTACAGTAAGAACCGAACCTACTGATTTCAGCTTGTACATGGCCGCGGTTTTTAAGCCGGAGAAAGAAAAATTTAGGTCTTTCGAATGTTGGAGGGGAACAGGTAGAGGGATAGAATTAGAATTTCCAAGTTTGGCTAGTTGTTCGATAATCGGGCCGCCGGGGTAGCCGAGTTTTAACATCTTGGCCAGTTTATCCAAAGCCTCGCCGGCGGCATCGTCTAAGGTTTCGCCCAAAAGCCGGTAGTCGCCGATGGTTTTGACTAAAACCAGTTGGGTATGGCCGCCGGAAACGAGTAGGCCGAGGCCGGGGAAAAAATGCGTAGGTTCGGTTCTTACCATATTGGCCAGCGAGGATAAGAGGTGGCCTTCCATGTGGTTAATGGCAATTAAAGGCTTTTTATATTTAAGCGCCAGTTTTTTGGCAAAGGCAATGCCCACTTCCAAGGCCGGAGCTAAGCCGGGGCCGACGGTAACGGCGACGGCGTCTAATAAGGTCGGACCTTGTTTACTGACAAGGTCCGACCTTGTCAATGCTTCGCGAACAACCCATTCTATTTTTTCCAGATGTGCCCGTTTGGCTAGATGAGGCACCACGCCGCCATAGGGGGCATGGAGATTAATTTGGGAAGAGATGACGTTTGACAAAATTTTCCGGCCGCAGGAGACGGCGGCGCAGGTTTCGTCGCAGGAAGTATCGATAGCTAAAATTTTCGGCTGCTTCATAATTATGATATTATACTTTAAGAATGACTGATTGTATTTTTTGCAAAATCGTTAAAAAGGAAATTCCTTGCTATAAAATTTATGAGGATAAAGATTTTCTGGCCTTTTTGGATATTTTTCCGAAAACAGAAGGCCATTGTTTGGTTGTCCCCAAAAAACATGTTCAGTGGGTGTGGGACTATCCGGAGTTAGGGAAATACTTTGAAACAGTGGCTAAAATCGCCCGGAAATTCAGGGAAATAAGCAACGAAGAGATTATTCGGTCAGTAATTTGGGGCTGGGAAGTTCCCCACGCCCATGTTCATTTAATGCCGGGGAAAACCGATAATCTTACCGGCCAACAGTTATCAGGCGATGAGTTAGAGAAGATCCGACAGAAATTTTCACTGTAATAATTTTAGCTTGAGCTTTTTTGGCTAGTTCAAGTATTGGTTTATAGGTGCGGTCGGCCCATTCAATAGCCAGGACGTTTTTAGGTTTTAAATAAGAGAGAAGATTTAACTGGTCTAATTCTTCAATAGTTTGCAGGCGCCAAGTGTCCAGGTGAATAAATTTCCCTTTAATTTGATGGCGGTCATAGTCATATTCTTTAACAATAGTGTAAGTAGGTGAGTTGATATTGGCTGTTAATTTTAAGAATTTACCGATGCCTTTGGCAAACTGGGTTTTTCCGCTGCCTAAATCGCCGATTAACAAAAAGAGCAGGGGCTGTTTTTGTAAATTATTCCAATGTTTTAACATCAGGGTTTGGGCGAGCTGGCTGGTTTCTTGAGGGGAGTGAGTTACCACCCCGGGGTGGTAACTTCTTTCACCCCGGGGTGGGAGAAGTTTACCCTGGCGGAGGATGAGGGGATCGTCCAAGGTGGTGTCGACAATGGTGGAGGCAGGGCGTTTGGGCAAGGTGCCGGCGTCAATAAATAAATCAATTAAAGTTTGTTGTTTTTGAGAGGTGTATTTTAGGAGCTGTTTAATGGAATACGGTCGGGGTTTATAGGAAACATTGGCGGAAGTGGCCGTGATCGGCTTACCAAAAGATTTTAAGATTTTAAGAATTAGAGAATAGTTAGGAATGCGGATGCCAAGGGTGCCGGTGGAAGATTCCACGCCGGGAGCGACCTGATGTTTGCCGGCAGAAATAACGGTTAAGGGCCCGGGCAGGAATTTCTGATAAAGATTTTTGGCAGTGGGATTTAGCTTGACATACTTGGCAGCCATTTTTATATCGGCAACGGCAATGGACATGGGTTTCCCCTGGCGGAAGGTTTTGTAAGCGAGAATTTTGTTAACAGCAACCGGATTAGTGGCATCGACCCCGGCGCCGTAGCAGGTCTCGGTCGGGTAAATTACCAACCCGCCGGCTT
>CAZYUF010000019.1:3018-4905 GCA_964650605.1 uncultured Pseudomonadales bacterium
AATAAACAAGGTTCGTAACCTTGTTTACTTTAAGTTGATCGAGTAGAGGTTGGGAGGGAGAGCGGAGCCGCCGTTGAGGGAGGCGAGAATAATTAAGCGGGAGCCGTTGGGCCAGGGAAAGATAAAGTTTTGGCTAAATGGGCCGGCATAAACAGTGTGGCGGTTGGTGGCATCGTACTCGGCGATGATAATTTTGGTGTTCTCGACCATAATGACATGATTGGAATCCGGGTACCAAATAACGGGAGCGTTTTGGTTAAAGGGACTAATTAAAAAGTTTTTGTCTTCTTCCAGGTCGTAAATATAATAGTGGTTGGGTTCGATTGTTCTGGTTTCTTTTTGCGTGGATGACGCCGGCAAGGGCGGGATTAAATTAGAGGCAAGTTGGGCGGAGGCAGTGGCCACATAAAGCATTTTTTTCTCATCCGGAGAAAAAGTGACCATTTTTGCCGAAGCAGTGGCGATCAACTGCATTGGTTCAGGCAGGGTTTTAAGTTGTTCATGGAGTTTTTTAGCTTGAAGGTCCTGCCATTCTTTTTTGATCACCGGCAGGCGGGCAGTGACGTCTTTAAAATCAGCGATGTCCGTAAAGCTGGTGGGGGAAAGCAAGAGATTAATTTCGTTAGTTTCACCTGGATTGAGGGTGGCTAAGATTTGGCCGGAATCCGGCGACCAGATTAATTGGGCTTTGGCCAGATCATATTTGGCGGAAGTGCGGCTGATTTGGCGCGGGTCAGAGTTTAAAGAAAAGGGCCGGTCTAATAGATCTAAAACATAGAGGCCGTTTTTCGTGTCGGTGGTGGCGTTGTTGACGCTGAAGACGATTTTTTCTCCGTCCGGAGAGGGAAGAGGATTGGTCGCCCCGGAAAAGGTTAAGGGTTTTAAATTAGGGACAGAGGGGAAAAGGCGGGCATTGGTTTGGGTCACCAGCTCGGGCTCCAGTTTTAAGGTTTTTTCCCAAGGGATGTAGCCGTCTTTGGCAATTTTGACCGGATACTCTCCCGGCGGCAGATTAAGGGTGTCGTCGGTGGCTGTGGTTAATTTGTCGTTAATAAAAACAGTGGCGCCTTTAGGATAGGAGTTGGCGGCCAGCAGACCGGTGCCTTCCAGGGCCCGATTTTTAAAAGAAGGCCGGTAGCCTTTGGCATATTTGATGGTAAAGGTAATACCCAAGATTAAAGCAATTAAAAAGACGGTAACAATGAATAGTCGTGGCGTGCGGCGCATAGAATGTATTATACTATAGTAAAGTGTTAAAAATCATTGGTATAGTCTGTTTAAGTTTAATCATTGTTACCGGGATAGCGGTATCGATTTTGGAGAAAAAAGAGCCGGAACCGGTAAAAGTAGAGATTAAGAATGTATTGGATAATATCGGCGCCAATCAGTTGGGGTGGGTGTTTTTTGAAGACAGCAATGCGAATGGCGAGTTTGATTATAACGAGCCAGTTTTTAAAAGCGTGTCTGTGGCTGTCAGACGGCCGGGAGATACGACTGCGTTTATCACTGTGCCGGCAGAAGTTAATGGTTTGGTCAAGATTGATGGTTTAGAACCAGGGACTTATGAAGCGCAGTATTTAAACTATGAGTTGGAACAGCCTTACGAAATCGGGGAGTGGGCTTTGAGAAGGTATTATCAGATTATTGAAGAGGGTAAAAGCCGCTATTCGTTTTTACCGACCGAGTGGCAAAGAATTGAGTTAACCGGCAGTGGTTTTAAAGCCAAGGTAGGGTTAAGAGAGTATCAGCCGGCAGCAATATTAGCGATTAAAGAGGGAAAGCAACTGAAATTTTATGATCCGGCCAGGGCCAAGATTCTAGGCCAAAGCCAGTTTGAGGATGAAGCAGAGAGGCAGTTTTATTTAAAAGGCGGCCAAATTTATTATT
>CAZYUF010000019.1:5005-11461 GCA_964650605.1 uncultured Pseudomonadales bacterium
GTAAATTGATTTAGCTCCGGTTTTTTGGCAACCCAATATTTGGAGGCAGGGGTGTAATCGCTGTTAAAAGTGACGATAATTTGGGATTTATCGGTAAGTTGATTGGGGTGAATCAGCACATTGTTAGTGCCGCTAGAAATAGTGGCCGTGCCGCTGGCCGCCAGCTCCAACTGGGAGAGTTGGGCGGATTGGCCGGAAAAAGTAGCAATCGGCTGGTTGATGTCCGAATAAATATACATAGCTGACTGGGAGGCAATGGAGATGTCCAGAGTCTGATCGGGCGGCGGGGTAATTTGGGAGGCAATAATGGCGCCGGTGACGATTAGGTTGCCGTTGATAATCACCTGGCCGGTTTCATTGAGGGTCATCAATCCGGCGAGAAAGTCGATTTTTCCGTTTAAGGCGGAGACTGATCCAAGGGTTAGGGTGTTATTGATCTTAAGATCAGTCATGGTGGCTTGGCCGATGACTGCCAGGTAATCGGAGAAAAAGCCGGCGTTGGCATTGAGAGAGGTGATGTCGAGGTTAGCTGAGGCGGTGGCTGGAGTAGTGTCAGCCAGAATTTTCTCGATTAAAACAGTAGGTTCGGTTCTTACTGTTTTGGCGCTGGCGGTGGCTGTTTGAATAGTGTATTGATCAGCTAAAGCGGCGATTTTATCTCTAATACTATCGATAGTCGAGGACTTGATTTCGTTGGCAGTGAGGGTGCCGGAAATAGTAACGTCACCGCTGACAGTGATTTGGCCGTCAGCGGTTAAAGGCGAGATAAAGTTGGTGGTCAATTTTTCACTGTCCACAGTCGGAGTTAAAAAGCGCTGTTCGAGCCGGGTAACCCGGTCGTAAAGATCAAGGATGTACAGGACGTTTTCCTCGGTTTTTCTTAAGATTGCCAGCAGGGTTTGGCTGATATTTAAACCCTGGTTGGTAATTTCCTCAGCCGAAGGGATATCCGGCAGATGCTGATAGATATGAATGTAATCAGCCAAATCAACCGGAGATAAAAGAGGATAATTGGCTTCAAAAACATAGTCAGGGGGAATTAAAGTAGTGCCATTCACTATAACATCACCATTAACTTCCAGTTTGGCAGCGGGGGCAGTGGTGCCGATGCCGACATTGCCGCCATCCTTAATAAAAATGCCGTTGGAGTCGTTGTCATAAATATAAAGACCGTCATTATTGGTAGCGCTGAGAGTGTTATTGTCGAGCTTAAGATTGTCAATTTGGATAATATCATGGCCCTCGATTTTGTTGGCATTAATATTACCCTCTTTATTAAAACCATAAGTAGTGGTGCCGTTGACGCCTAAACCGCCGGAAAAGATAAGGTAGTTGTCAGTGGTATTGGTAAGATATTCACCATTCTGGGAAAAGGTTAAGGTGGCCGAGATGGTGGCATTGCCGGCCAGACTTAAAGATATACCAGCGGCGCCGGGGTCAATAAAGTAAGTTTCCGAGTCAGAGTCCAGCAGTTTGGGAACATAAAGATTGGCTAAGATTTTGGTGGGCTGGCTGACTAAAACCGGATAGGCGCTGGTATCATCAATGGTGAAAATTTCCTGGTCAGCCCCGCCTAAAACAGTATAGGGCAGGGTGATGGCAGAAGCCGAGGCCGAAGGCGAGTTCAGGACGGCAGAGCCGGAGGCGCTCTGATTTAAGACGGTCCAGTTAAGGCCATCAAAGTACATCAAATCGCCGCTTTCCTTATCAACATAGTGGCGGCCGATTTGGGCTTCCGGTTTGGCGCTAGGGAGCAGCTGGAGAAAACTGCTGAACACTCCGCCTTGGACCAGGGCGGCATTTTTAAGAAACAGGTTGCCTTTGTCATCTAAAAACGAGAGTTGGCCGGTATCACTGCCGATAGTAATCCGGCCGTTTAAAAAGTTAGCTACCTGAGGCAGAGCCGGGGCGGTTGGTGAGGACAGATCAAGCTGATTAATGGCTGGTTTAGCAATTAATGCCTGATTTTTAAGATAAAGCTGCCCCAGAACCAGCAAGCTGAGAATAATCGAGCCAATGACTGAATAGAGATAAGCCGGAGGGATGACAGGAGGCGGCTTGGAGACAGGAATAGGTTGGGGTTTTGGGGATTGCAGGGGTACATAGCCGGCTTTAATGTTTCTAAGTTTGTTTAAATCCTGCGGGGTAAAGCGGCGCTGGTTGCCCAGGGTTCTTTGGGGAATGAATTTACCGGCCTGTTCCCAGCGTCTGATGGTTTTCGGATGGATCCCTAGGGCTTGGGCAGCGTCTTTTATTGAATACACTTTTCCTCTGTTAATGTCCAAGTTTGTGATAATCGTAAATTGTTTTCACGCTTTCAGTATGACGCGAATTTCCGCCAGTGTCAACTGGCGGTATAATGGTTATAACAATTATAATTGTTATATTAAAGCCGATCATGATAAACTAGACTGATGAGGTCTTTAATTAGAAAAATCGGGATCGATTTAGGCACTGCCAATTCAGTTGTTTACGCTGAGACAAAAGGGATTGTCCTGCAGGAGCCGACGGTGGTAGCAGTAACGGTTGAGGATAATAAAGTGGTAGCGGTGGGCAGTGAAGCCAAGGAAATGCTGGGCCGGACTCCGGGTTCGATCATGGCTTCCAGACCAATGCGCAACGGCGTGATTGCCGACTATGTGGTGACTGAAGCGATGCTGAGATATTTCATTCAAAAAGTTTGCGGGAGAAATTGGCTGTTCCGGCCGGAGGTGATGATCTGCGTGCCGGCCGGCTGCACTCAGGTAGAGAGGCGGGCGGTAGAGGAAGCGACGGAAGCGGCCGGGGCGAAAGAGGTCTATATTATCCAAGAGCCGTTCGCGGCGGCTTTAGGGGCAGGGGTAGCGGTGGGTGAAGCCTCGGGCAATATGATTGTGGATATGGGCGGCGGTTCAGCCGAAGCGGCAGTGATTTCTTTAGGCGGCGTTGTGGTCAGTAAAAGCCTGCGGATTTCCGGCAATGCTTTAGATGACGCGATTGCCGCATATCTCCGGAAAAAGCACAGTCTGATTGTGGGCGAACAAACAGCCGAAGAGATAAAAATATCGATCGGCAGAGCTTTAGCGACGGAAACTGATAATTTGAAGCCGATGCTGGTTAAAGGCAGGGACAGCATTCAGGGTTTGCCGAAAACAGTCGAAGTGTCAGCCGAAGAGATTGAGGAAGCAATACGGCCCAAATTAATGCAGATAGTCAACATGGTGAAGTCGGTGCTGGAAGAAGTTCCGCCGGAGCTGGCCAGTGATATTATTGATAAAGGAATCGTGATGAGCGGGGGTACGTCTTTACTAAAGAATTTAGATAAATTGCTGACTAAAGAGACCGGGGTGCCCTGTCATGTAGCCGAAGAGCCGATGTTGTGCGTGGCCAAAGGGACGGGAATTGCTTTAGACAATCTGGATTTATACAAGCGGGCGATTAGCAAAAGATAGAAAAAAGTGGTAAAATAGACAGATAGTGAGTAAATTAACTTCGATAAATCCAGCAAACAATGAAATTCTAGGTTCAGTGAAAATCGCCACAAAAGACGAGATTATGAAAACCGTGACGCACGTGCGTCAAGGATTTCATATTTGGAAAGAGGTTTCTTTGGAAAAACGGGGTAAGATTTTATTAAAAGCAGCCGAGCTGATCAAAAAAAACGCCAAAGTTATAGCCAAACAAATCAGTCTGGAAATGGGAAAACCGTTAACAGAGGCAGAAGACGAGGTCAGCGGAACGGTGACGGATATTAAAAATACAGTCAAAATCGGCTTGAAAGTGCTTCAAGATGAAGTTTTAGTTCCCAGAACCAGCTGGCTGGTTTACGAGCCGGCAGGTGTGGTTGCTCTGATCAAGCCGTGGAATTTTCCCTTGAGTGTAGCCTTGAATGCTTTGGTGCCGGCGCTTTTGGCCGGCAACAGTGTGATTTTCAAGCCGTCGGAATATGTGCCCTTAGTGACAGATATGTGGGTAAAACTATTATGGCAGGCAGGCGTGCCTGCCGATGTGTTACAAGTGTTACATGGCCGGGCCTTGGTCGGCCAAATGCTGGTGGCTAGTCAGATTGACATGGTCAGTTTCACCGGTTCGACCGCAGTGGGGCAGGAAATTGCCGATAAATGCGCTTTGCGACTGATTAAATTTGTTTTGGAATTAGGCGGGAGCAGTCCGGCGATTGTCTGTGCTGACGCGGATCTGGAAAAAGCGGCGGAAGCGATTGTCCGGAGCCGGTTTTTAAACTGCGGCCAGGTTTGCTGTGCCATCAAGCGGGTGTTTGTCGAGAGAAAAGTGTCTGACAAATTAATAAAATTATTAAGCGAAAAAATTAAAAAACTGGAATTAGGGCCGCTGGTGTCCGCGTCCCAGTTGAAAAAGTTCGAACAGCAAATTACCCGGGGAATAATCCAGGGCGGCCGGATAATTGTGGGCGGACGGAGAATGCGGGATGAGAAACATATTCACGGTTTTTATCACGAACCAACCCTAATGATTCATGTGAATAATAAAATGGAAATTATGCGGCAGGAGACTTTCGGCCCGGTCCTGCCGGTGATGGAAGTGGAGAGTTTTGAGCAAGCTTTAAAACTGGCTAACGACAGCGATTTTGGTTTGACGGCGGCAGTATTTACTAAAGATAAAACCAAAATTAGCCGGGCCGGAAAAGAACTGTTAGCCGGTTCGGTTTATATTAATACGACTTTTGCCTGTCCGGCAGGTTCTCCCTGGACGGGCTTGAAAAAATCCGGTTTTGGCACTGAAGGCGGCAAACACGGCATTTGGGAGTTTGTCCATAAAAAACACTGGTATGTTCAACGTTAAGATTTTGGGAGTAAGAGTCGATAAAATTAATTTGGCAGAAGCGGTAAAATTGGTTGAAGTTTGGGTAAAACAAGACAAAAAAAGATATATTGTGACGCCGAATCCTGAATTTATCATGCTGGCCCAAAAAGATGCAGAGTTTAGAAAAATTTTAAATAGTGCGGACTTGGCAATTCCGGACGGTGCTGGATTGCGTTTGGCTGACAGGCGGTTAAATAGAGTTACTGGCGTGGATTTAATGTTTTCTCTGATAAATAAAGGCTACAAAACCGTGTTAGCCGGCGGAAAACCGGGTGTTGCAGAGAAAGCAGCAATTACATTAAGGTCCAACCTCGTAGGTAGACCTACAAGGTTGGACCTTGTAGGAATGACAGAGCCAAGCGTGGAGAAGATCAATAACATTAGGCCGGACCTGCTGTTTGTGGCTTTAGGAATGGCTAAGCAGGAAAAGTGGATTGTTAAAAATCTGCCAAAATTAAACGTCAAAGTAGCGATGGGCGTGGGCGGGGCTTTGGACCAGATTGCCAAACCGTGGTTGCGGGCACCCTTACTTGTCCGCCGCGCAGGGCTGGAATGGCTTTACCGGCTTATTCTCCAGCCGTGGCGGCTAAAGCGCCAGTGGCAATTAGTGAGATTTTTGGCTAAAATATATTTATGATCCCGAAACATTTGCACAAATACTTTTGGGAAATTAATCCCCGGGAGCTTAGTTTAAGCGAGGATGCTGATTATATTGTGGCGCGTCTTTTGGATTACGGTAAAACCCAAGATATTGAATGGTTGTTGGAGCGGTTCGGCAAAGACAGGATTAAGACGGTTTTGAAAAAATACCGGGGAATTTCCCGGAAATCAGCCTATTTTTGGAGCAATATTTTACAAATAAATCCTAGAGAGGTGAAATGTTTACAGACACTTTATCACCGGATACCTTTCGGGGTATAAAATTCTTAGGCCAAGAGAAGTGCCTTCCCGATGCTTCTTATTTGGCAGGCGGGACGGCAATTGCTTTGCGGTTGGGCCACCGGCAGTCAATTGATCTGGATTTTTTTACCACCAAAAAATTCAACGAGCAGATTGTGGAAAGACGGTTGGAGCGGACAGGAAAATTTGTTAAAGATCAGCTGGATTGGCAGACGATCATGGGTGAGTTTTATGGGGTGAAATTCAGTCTGTTTTATTACTCTTACAAAATTTTGGATAAAGCCGATGATTTTTTCGGTATTAAAATCGCCGGATTAAAAGATTTGGCGGCGATGAAGCTCCATGCGGTTGAAGACCGGGGAACAAAGCGGGATTTTGTGGATTTGTTTTGGCTGTGCCGGCATATTGATTTGGAGGATATTTGCCGGCTTTATGAGCAAAAATACGGCAAATTCGAGGAGCGAAAATATATTATTTACAAGGCAATAAATTATTTTGAGGACGCGGAAAAGAAAGATAAGCGGGAATTAAAAATGCTAGAGCCGGTTGATTGGCAGGAAGTAAAACGATTTTTCCAAGGCGAGGCTAAAAATTTAGCCAAACAGTGGGGGATCGGGTAAAAAATGATATAATCTGATACATTATGGTTAAAGAAAGTCAAAATCTTGCCGCTTTATTTGGTCCTGAATATAAGGGTGTCTTTGATGGGGTGACTGGAGACATCTCCGAAGCCGC
>CAZYUF010000020.1:0-3497 GCA_964650605.1 uncultured Pseudomonadales bacterium
GGCTTAAACACCCCCGGGCTTAACGGCCCGGACATTTCCAGCCTTAACTCTTTCACCTCAATCACATTAAGCATTTCCAATAAATACCGGCTGTTAAAAGCAATTTCTGCGTCTTCCCCGGTCTTCTTGCCGGACAGCTCCACCTCGTTTTCTCCTACCTGCGGCGCGTTGGCCGAAATCAGCAGGCCTTTATCGCTCACTTTAAACCGAACAATATTGGCGCTGTCTTTGGCAAACACTGCCGCCGCCCTCACCGCCTGCAATAGCTCTTCTGCGTCCAGCACAATTGCGGTCGTATGGCTGGTAGGAATTATTTTGTCAAAATCCGGAAACTCTCCCTCTAATATCCTGGTCACCACCTCCACGTCTCCGTAGGCCATTATCAGCTGCCTTTCTTCCTCGGTTGCCGCCAGAACTACTTCTTTTGCCTCTGTTTCGGTGGCCGTGATCGCCCTTACCAGCTCCATGAGCGCCCTGGCCGGCACCACCAGGCTTTTTTGTTTTTTTAAGCCCTTCAAGTTGGTTACTGTTTTGACGCTTAATCGATAGCCGTCCGTCGCCGCCAGCCTTAACTTTTTCTCATCCAGCTCCATTTTTACTCCGGTAAAAATCGGCCTTGATTCATCTGTCGCCGCGGCCATTGCCACCTGGCCCAAGCCCTTCTCCACCGCCTCCCTGTCTAAACTAAATGTTTCTTTAATCGTTTTCCCGTCCCTCAGGCTGGGCATTAACGGAAACTCTTCTGCCGCGATCCCGTTTATCTTTGACTTAAATTTGCCGCAGCTTATTCTTAACCCTTCTCCTTCTTTTTCCAACACCACTGTTTCCTGGGGCAGAGAACTAACCACTTCGTTAAAAATCTTTGCCGGCACGGTTAGCTTTCCTTCTCCTTCTGTTTTGCCCCCAAGCCACAAATTCATTCCTGTTTCCAGGTTCGTTGCCGACAGCCTCAATTTGCCCTTGTCGATTGATAATAAAACATTGCTTAATACCGGCAACTGGGCCTTGTTGGCCACCACCCGGCTGACCAAACCCAGCCCTTTAGCTAAATTTTCTTGCAATAAAGAAATTTTCATCTTTCTCCTTATTAACTATTTATGTTTAAATAATAGTAGTAATAGTAGTTAATCTTGATAAGTGTATTATAAACGAACTTTCTTCTGTATTCATACTCAGTTTTCAGGTTGACAAGCCCCGGCTGTCCGGTGGACAACCAGGTTGATAAAAAGTGGATAAATACGACAGTGGTGGATAAACCTCCCTACTTATCCACACCGTGTTGATAAATTGCTTTTCTGATATTGGTGATGTCTAAGCGCAGCTGCTCCGACTCGGCCAAACCTCCGGCAATCTTGTTGTCCCCGTGCATAATTGTCGTATGGTCTCTTCCCCCCAAATACTCGCCGATCTCCGTAAAGGGCAGCTGCAGCTCCTTCCGCAGCAAGTACATGGCCACCTGCCTGGCCAAAACCAGGGCCTTAATTCTTCTGGTTCCTTTAATATCTCCCGGCTTGATTTGAAAATATTCCGCCACACAACCGATAATTTGTCTGGGCAAAGGCCGCCGGCCCCCTCCTTTAACCTCGCCGTTAATTTTCCCCAGCAGCGCTTTTACCAGCTCTTCGGTTAACGGTTCTTTTCTGGCCGCTTGTTCTCCGTGCAAACGCAACAGCATTCCTTCCAGCTGCCGGGTCGACTCCACATTGGCGGCAATCACCTGGGCGACCCGCATTGGCAAATCAATCTTTTTTTGCTGGGCCTTGATTAACAGAATTGCCGTTCTTAACTCAAACCCCGGCTTTTGGATATCCACCGTCATTCCCCCCTCAAACCTGGACCTTAATCTGTCTTCCAGCCCCTTAATCTCTGTGGGCGGCCGATCGCTGGTTAAAATTATCTGCCCTCCCTCTTGATGGACCGCGTTAAAAGTGTGGAAAAACTCCTCCTGGACTTTTTCCTTTCCGGCAATAAACTGGACATCGTCTAAAAACAACACCTTGGCCTTTCGGTATTTCTGCCTGAATTGCGGTGTGGTTTTATTTCTGATCGCTTCAATAATTTCATTGGTAAACTCTTCCCCGGTGCAGTAAATCAGGGCCTTGCCCGGGTTTTTCTTTAATATTTCATGCCCCACCGCCTGCATTAAGTGGGTTTTGCCCACTCCCACCCCGCCGTAAATAAAGATTAAGTGATAAACCTCTCCCGGTTTTTTGGCCGCGGTTTTCGCCGCCGCGTGGGCCACTTCGTTGCTGGAGGATACTGCAAAGTTTTCAAAAGTTAACCCATTGGTTAAGCCGGCTTTTTCCACCGCTCTCATATAAGCCTCGTCCGCCATTTTCACCACATCAATTGAAAACAAATCACCGCCCCCGCTCTTTTTCGCCCCTGCCTCTTTTTGCTCAATTATTAAAACCACCTCGCACTTGGTTTTTAGGTTTTTTTCTGCCATTTGCTGAATCTGCCCCACATATCTTTCTGAGACCTGGTTTTTATGAAAAACCGACGGACAGCTTAAGGTTAAAGTGAATCCCTGTCTGTTTTTTTCTAATCCCGCGCACCTAATCGGTCCCACCCAAGTTGCAAAATTACCGGGAGATAAAGCCAGCTCCATTTCCGCCAAAATTGAAGACCAAAGAAAATTTCTGTCCATAATCAATAACATATAAAGTTATCCACAACCTGTCAACACCAACTTCGTCCCGCGCCCGCGGGACTTCGTGGTGCAGGCACCCAACCACCTGTGCTACAATAGGCCTTATTATGCCGAAACGAACTTATCAGCCGTCAAAAGTAAAACGCCGGCGCACCCTGGGATTTCGCGAGCGCAATCGAACTGCCGACGGCCGCAAGGTTTTAAAGCGCCGCCGCCTCAAACACCGCCGCCGCCTGGCGGCATGACCATGCTGCCTCAGCCCTACCGCCTCCCCGGTTGCCGAATCATTGCTGTTCTTAAATCTTCGCAGTCTTTTCATTCACCGTTATTCACCCTTAAGATTTTAAAAACCGGCCGGCCGTCCACCCAAATTGGTATTATTGTTCCCGTCAAAGTCAGTCGTTTGGCCGTTGTTCGCAATCACCACAAACGCCTTGTTAGTGAAGCAATTAAACCCTATTTATCCAAATTCAAGCCAAATCACGAGTTAATATTTTTAGCCAAGCCTGCCATTCTTAAACAATCGCTCTCCGCTATTCAGGCCGATCTTTTAAAATTACTAAAAGCATGTTCGCTCTTAAATTAATCCGCCTTTACCAGCGTTTACACCTGGGTAGCTCCTGCCGTTTTATTCCCACCTGTTCCGAATATTCTTACCAAGCCATTGCCAAGTATGGTATATTAAAAGGTGGCCTCTTGAGTCTCAAGAGGATTTTTAAATGCCACCCCTGGTCAAAGGGCGGCTACAACCCAGTTTGAAAATTGGGATTTGAAAATTGTAAATTAATAATATGTGGAACACAATTTTTTTTCAGCCCCTGCTCAACGCCTTAATTTTTTTATA
>CAZYUF010000020.1:3597-11366 GCA_964650605.1 uncultured Pseudomonadales bacterium
GCCATTATTGGCTTGACAGTTTTAATCCGCGGCGCCCTTACCCCCCTCACCCTTCCCTCTCTGAAGTCGGGACAAAAAATGAAAGAGCTTCAGCCGGAAATAAACAAACTTAAAGAACAATATGGCAAAGACAAGCAGGAATTTGCCAAAAAACAGCTGGAGTTATTTAAGGCGCACGGCGTTAATCCGGCCGCCGGCTGTTTGCCGCAAATTATTCAGCTGGTTGTCTTAATTGCTCTTTACCAGGCCTTTAATCAAGTTTTGCAAAACAATGGCAGCGTTGTCGACAATCTCAACAAAGTTCTTTACGCTCCCCTGCAACTAAGTCAGGACTTTGTTTTAAACACTAAATTTTTATACTTAAATTTGGCCCAGCCTGATCTTTTTACCATCCCGGCCCTTAAAATTGCCGGCCTGACTCTTAATAAGCTTCCCGGTATTTTCCTAATCTTGGCCGCGGTTGTCCAATTTTTATCTTCTAAATTAATGATGCCGGCGGTTAAAAAAACTGCCGTTGTTGCTCAAAAAACCCCGGGCCAAACCGACGACTTAGCCACCAGCATGCAAACCCAAATGCTTTACTTATTTCCCTTAATGACCTTGTTTATTGGTTTTAAATTTCCTTCCGGCCTGGTGTTGTATTGGCTGGTTTTCTCCTTAATTATGTTAGTTCAGCAATTATTATTAAACAATGGAAAAAAACATTAACGCCCTGGTTCAGGAGCTGTTTAAACAACTGGAGATAGTGCCCGAAGCCATCGAGCTGGTTAAGTCTGAGGCCGGCGATAGCTATCAGCTTAACCTTAAGTTTTCCGACCAGGACACCGGCATTTTGATCGGTTACCACGGCGATACTATCAGCGCCCTTCAGCTGATAATTAACCTGCTGATTTATAAAAAACAGGGGGAATGGAAAAGGCTGGTGGTGAACATTGGCGACTATCGTCAAAAAAGGGCCGCCGGTTTGGAGCAGATGGCTCTGGACTCAGCCCAGCGGGTTAAGTTTTCCGGTCAACCCATGGCCTTATTTAACCTAAATCCTTATGAGCGCCGCGTGATTCATGAATTATTATCCAAAGATCCGTCCGTCACCACCGAATCAGAAGGCGAGGCGAGGAACCGCCACCTTGTTATTAAACCTCGAGTATGACTTTAAATATTTTTACCGATGGCGGTTCCCGCGGCAACCCCGGCCCGGCCGCGGTCGGTGTAATTATCAAAGACGCTTCCGACAAAACCCTTCATAGTTTTGGTCAAACAATTGGCATCGCCACCAACAACATTGCCGAATACCAAGCCGTGATTATTGCTCTTCAGTGGCTTTCGCGCCACCCGGACCGGCCCCGGAGGATTAACTTCTTTCTTGATTCCACTTTAGTTGTCAATCAACTTAACGGACTTTGGAAACTTAAAGATAGTCATCTGCGCCAAAAAGTGATTTTAATCCGCCAACTGGAAGCCTCTCTTAATGCCAAGATTACCTACACCGCCATTTCCCGCGCTCAAAATTCCCGCGCCGACCTTCAAGTCAACTTGGCCCTCGACCGAACGCTATAAGTTTCTCCCGCCGTTTCCCGCAGTTGCCATCTTGCCCTTGAGACAAATATCCGCTAACATGAATAAGATGCCTGCCAAACAAAAATCTCTTTCTTCTCACCAGCTTCCCGCCGCCCTGGTTGCCGGGGCCGCCGGCTTTATTGGCTCTCACCTTTGTGAGACCTTGCTGTCTCAAAACTGCAAAGTTTACGCCGTGGACAACTGGACCACCGGGAAAAAAGCCAACCTCAAGCTCCTAATGAATCAGCCAAACTTTGTTTTCATTGAACACAACCTCGAAAAACCGTTTGATTCCCCTATTCCTAAAGTCGATTATATTTTTCATTTGGCCGGGATTGAAGCCTATGTTAACGGTTTGGATGTCAGCCTGGAAACCTTATTGGTTAACTCGCTGGGAACCAAAGAGCTTTTAGAAATTGCTAAAACTCAAAAAGCCAAATTTTTACTTGTTTCCACCGTCGATATTCTTTCCGGCCGGCCGGCTTCTAGTGATCTTACTCATCTGTTTGGTTCCAACTCTCGGCAGGAAGAAGCTTACTCTCATCACGAAGCCAAGCGTTTTTCCGAAGCCGTTACTTTTGAATATCTTAATCGTTATCAATTAAATGCCCGGGTTGTTAGGCTTGGTTTGGTCTATGGCCCCCGGATGGAGCTGGCTTCCGGCAACGATCTGGCCGAGCTTTTGCTTGCCGCCAAAAACAACCAACCTTTAAAAATTATCGACCAGGGCCTAAAAACAATTTATCCCACCTATATTTCTGATGTGATTTACGGCCTAACCAAAGCCATGTTCTCTCAAAGCTCAGAGGGTAATATTTATACTTTGGTCAACCCGGAAAAAATTACCCTGCTCAACCTCGTCTATAAGCTTAAAGCCCAGTTGCCCCAAAAAAACCTTACCATTGAATTTGTTAGCGGCCCAGTCGGGGAGTCAGGGATAAATTTAACCCCGGAAGCTTTTGCTTCCCAGCAAGAGTTGGGTTGGAATCCAAAAGTCAGTTTAGACCACGGGATTGTCACCACTTTTAAATGGTTGGAGGGCACAGAAAATAAACCGGGAAAACCAGCTGAAATTACTCCACCCGAGCCGCTTTATACTCCTGAAGACCTGGGGATAAAACCGGCCGTTGCTCCGGAAATCTCTCCGCCGCTCGCTCCCAAAACCACCAAACCAAAATTTAATTTTAAATTCAAGCTGGCTTTTCCCAAACTGTCTTTAGTTCCCCGGAAAACCAAGCTCAAGCTGACTAAAAAGACCAAAATTATTTTTGCCTCCGCCGGCCTTTTTTTGCTTTATTTGCTTGCCCCCCTTGTCCTTATGGCCGCCTCCGCCCTGGTCGGAGTTAAGCACCTTAAACAAGCCGGCAGCCAACTGGACTTTACTAAGGTGGCCCAAATGACCAAGCTGACCGAAAAAGCCAAAAAAAATTTTGATTTTAGCCAAAGCATGCTCCGCCGTTCCCAGTTTGTCGCCACTGTCTTTGGTCTAAAATCTTTGAGCCGGAACTTTGACCGGCTTTTATTTATTGCTGCCAAACTAAGCCAGGGGGCCGGTCATTTAGCCAGGGCCGGGGAATCGGGGACAGTTTTATCCGGTATTATTTTCCAACACCAGGACGGCAATATTTCTCAGGCCTTAAAAGAAATTCGTTTAAGTTTAGATCAGGGCTACAACGACTTTTCTTTTGTTGACTCAGAGCTTCAGTCCGGCCGCGAACTCCAGCTTGACCTGACTACTTCTTTAACCAAACAACTGCAAACTCTGACCAATGACTTGCCGGCAGTCCGTCACAAAATTAATCAAGCCCGCCTGCTTTTGCCTTTAGTTCCAAGTTTTATTGCCCAAGATTCAAAAAAAACCTACCTGGTTTTGTTTCAGAACTCCGCCGAACTCCGCCCCACCGGCGGCTTTATCGGCTCCTATGGACTGCTGTCTTTTGAAAAAGGCAAACTCTTGGACTTTAGTGTTGAGGATATTTATGCCGCCGACGGCCAGCTACAGGGCTATGTTGAGCCGCCCGAACCGATTAAAGAATTTTTAGGTCAAAACAGCTGGTTTTTCCGGGACTCAAATTGGGACCCGGACTTTACTGTTTCCGCTCCCCGGGCCGAATGGTTTTTAAATAAAACCACCAGTCGCAACGTTGACGGCGTTATTGCTGTTAATCTGCCGGCGGTTAAAGAGCTTCTCGCCGCCACCGGCCCGATTACCTTGTCTGATTACAACGAAGAGGTGACCAGTGACAATCTTTTTGAGCGGGCCGAGTACCACTCGGAAATTGATTTTTTCCCCGGCTCCACTCAGAAAAAAGACTTTTTGGGTGCTTTGGCGCGGGAGATTTTCGACCGCGTAAAAAATTCCTCCGCCTCCGGTATGCTCAAACTATCTCAGGCCCTGGAAACCTCTCTGGCGCAAAAACAACTGTTATTTTACTTGCACGATGCCGGCAGTCAAAGATTATTATTGGAACAAAACTGGGCCGGGGCCTTATTTGCCCCCAGCCTTAATCCCGCCGCCGATCAACCAATCACCGGCGATTACGCTTTTTCTGTCGAGGCCAACTTGGGGATTAATAAAGCCAACTATTTTTTAAAACGTAACCTTGAACAACAGCTCACTTTATTAAAAAACCGCGAAATATTAAGCGTCACTACCATTGAATATCAAAATCAAAGTCCGGCTGATGCTTGGCCCGGCGGCATTTATCGCACTTATCTAAGGCAATATTTGCCCCAAAACTCCACCCTAATTTCCGTCAAGGTGGCCGACGCTAAGCTAAACTTAAAAGATATTGATCAAGCTATTGTTGGCGACAAACTTGTTTTAGGCTTTCCGGTCACTGTTCCGGTTAAAAACTCCCTCAAAGTGGAAATTACTTACCGCCTCAACGACCCGCTCGCTATTGCCAACCAACAGGGGAGATTAGCCGTAGTCGTTGCCAAACAGCCGGGAACGCTGGCCGACCCGCTCAAAGTTATTGTTAACTACCCCAGCTATTTATCGGTCAGCGCGGTTTCTTCTCAGGGGATTGTTTCCCCCCAGGTGGTTACCTTTCAGTCAGACTTAAGCCTTGACCGGTTTTTTACCATCGACTTTATTGAAAGATAACCTTAACTGTGTTATTATCCTCGTTATGCCAGACAAGCTAAAATTAAAAGTTAGTTCCCGCAAACTCATTGGCCGCAAAGTTAAGCAACTGCGCGCTCAGGGCATCTTGCCGGCCAATATTTATGGCAAAGGGGTTAAATCCGTTTCGATTCAACAGTCGCTTAAAGATTTTGCCGCCGCCTTTAAGCAAGTCGGCGAAACCGGAATTTTAGAGCTATTCGTCGATAAAGAAACTAAACCCCGCCCGGTATTAGTTCATCATGTTCAGCAGCATCCGGTTAGCGATGAAATTCTCCATGTTGATTTCCGCCAGGTTGACTTGACCGAAACAGTCACCGTTAAGATTCCGGTCGAAATTACCGGCGAAGCTCCGGCGATTACTAAAGGCGGAGTCTTAATTCAATTGATTAATGAGGTGGAGGTCGAAGCTCTCCCGGCCGACCTGCCCGATAAGTTTACCCTGGATGTTTCCCACCTTGAAGAAATCGGCCAAGGTTTAAGCCTGAAAGATCTAAAAGTTTCTTCTAAGGTTAAACTGCTTGCTGAAAAATTAGAGGAACTGGTCGTTAAGATTGAGAGTCCGACTAAAGAAGAGGAAGTAAAGCCGGTCGAAGAAGTTCCTGTTCCCGTAGAGGGTGAAGCTGAACCCGAAACCAAAGAAGAAGAAAAACCGACCGAGCCCATTAAGGAAGAGAAGCCGGGAAAATAATCTTACCGACCTCTTGTACTTCCGCCCTGTTTGGATCTAAATAATTTGCCTTTTCCCAATATTCTTTTGCCTTATCATTGTTGTAAATTTTCCAATTAAGTAAAGCCAGCCTTAATAAAATGTCCCGATATTCCGGCTTTGTTTCTAAAACTTTTTCCCATGATTCAATTTCCTGTATGATTACTGCCCTCTGCCTTAAACTTTCTTCGTAGGCCTTTTTTTCCATCCAATATTGATAATTGCCAACCAACCCGATTATTAGCAAGGCGATCAATAAATAAATAATTTTTATTTTTTTTAATAGGGGATTTAGAAACGGTTTTGCCGGCCGATAAACTCGTTTGCCAAGAGTTATTAAATATTTTAAAAGGTCCTTGCTGGAATTTATTTCGGCCATTGGGATTGAATCAGTAATTTTTCTTTTGTTTCCGGCAGCTGTTGCCAAACCGCTTCCGTCACAAACGGCACAAACGGGTGCAGTAATTTCAAAAACGTTCTTAACCCTTCCAATAAGGCGGCTTGGGAAATTTTTCCCTCTTTAGCCTCCTCGATTTTTTGGTCGCAAAACCAGTGCCAAAACTTGCTGTACACCGTTTCCGCCGCCAGCCCCGGCTTTAAATCATCCAGCTGTTTAGTTATAGCCTTAGTTATTTGCCGCAGCTCTTTGTAAAAAGAAGCATTATCTAAGGACACTTCTTTGCGTAGCGAAGGTGTGTCCTTATTGGAAATTATATATCTTGCCGCGTTCCAAATTTTATTTGTCAGGTTTCGCATCCCTCTAATTTTCCCTTCACCCACCGCGCTGTCTTGTCCGGCCGTCGTACTCATTACCAAAGCCATTCTTAATGCATCCGCCCCGTATTTTTCAATTACTTCCACCGGATTCATCACATTTCCTTTACTCTTACTCATCTTTTGGCCTTTTTCATCTCTGACCAAGCCATGCAAATAAACCTTTTCAAACGGAACTTTCCCGGTTAAATACAAACCCATCATTAACATTCTCATTACCCAGAAAGGCAGAATATCATATCCGGTTTCCATTAAGGAGGTTGGGTAAAACCTCTCAAAATCTCCCGAGCGGCCTGTCCTGCCTGCCCGCCCACTGGCGCGGAGTGTAACGAAGGGCCACTGGGCCGAACTAAACCAGGTGTCAAAAGTATCTGTTTCTTGAACATAATCTTTTCCCGGAGATTTTTTAGCCACAACAAAATCAGAGCTTGCCCCGCGTAGCCCTGCCTTGCCGGCAGGCAGGTTTAGCGAAGTGGGGTACCAAACGGGAATTCGGATTCCCCAGACTATTTGCCGGCTGATATTCCAATCATAAAGATTTTTTAACCAGTGCCTTAAAATTTTGTCATGTCCCGAGCCATAAATTTTTACTTTTTTTTCTTTTAAAGCCAGTAAAACTTTTTCTGTTAACGGCTTTACTTTAATAAAAAATTGAGACAAGGGGAGTGGCTCAATTGTAGTGCCACAGCGATAACAAACACCGACTGAATGGAGATAATTTTCATCAATTTTTTCCATCAAGCCCTTTTTCTTTAAATCTTCCACCACCTTTTCTCTGGCTTGTAAGACTTTTAACCCTTGATATGGACCGGTTTTTTCATTTAACCGGCCGTCAAAACCAATTACTTGTTTAATTTCTAAGTTATGTCTTTTCCCGGCCTCAAAATCATTTTGGTCATGGGCCGGGGTGACTTTGACTACTCCGGTGCCAAACTTAAGATCAACATACTCATCTCCGATTACTTTAATTTTAAACCTGCCCAGCAATCCTTCCGCTTCAATTTCTTTGCCAATATATTGCTGATAGCGTTTGTCTTTTGGGTGGACCGCTACGGCTGTATCCCCAAACTTTGTTTCCGGCCTGACGGTCGCTAAAGTAAATGGTCCGTATTTAAGGTAATATAAACACCCCTTTTTCTCTTTGTGTCTGACTTCTAAATTGGAAAAGGCCGTTCCGCATCCGGTACAATAATTAACGAGCTTTAAACCCCTGTAAATCAACCCGTCTTTATATAGTTTGATAAATGTGTCCAATACCTGGTCGACAATATCTTTGTCCAGGGTAAATTTAAGTTTGCTCCAATCAGCGCTCGCTCCTAGTTTTTTCATTTGCTCAACCGCCGTGGTTTTATTTTTCTGGACGTAATCCCAAATCATCTGGTAGAAAGTTTTCCGGTCAAAATCAAACCGGCTTTTGCCTTCCTTTTTCAGTTTTTTTTCAAACACATATTGGGTTTCAATCCCGGCATGGTCTGTTCCCGGCAGCCACAAAACCGATTTTCCCAGCATCCGCTGATAGCGGATAAAAATATCCTCCACCGTGACAAACATGGCGTGGCCAAGATGCAGGGGATCATTGGCATTCGGCGGCGGCATAATAAT